>JAZQAR010000114.1:0-4222 GCA_045545315.1 Eubacteriales bacterium
CTCACATGATCTCACCATACTCAATTTTTAATATTTTCGTGGACCGAAGAACGGAATCCAGGTTGTCGGAATGGTAGTAGGAGATCAGCATATAATCGCCGCCATCGAAGATGCCAGGATAACAATATCCGTTGGACAGATCATTTTCCAGATAAAATACCCGGTCAAAGCTTTTGCCCTTATCGTCACTTACTGCAACGATAAACGGGGTGCGTCCCCACGTGCGATTTACATTACGGGTGGTGAATCGAGGGATGGGGCAAAATACCGCCACGGTAAAGGGCCCCACGTCCTTCATCAAAAGGGGCGCATCGGGGCTTGAAAAGAAGCGATTGGGAGTAGGAACCGACCATGTGGCACCGTCATCCTTGGAGTAGCACTCCCATTGACAGCCCAGATCTGTGCGGGAGGTGCTGCGGATCGAACCGTCCGGCATCTGGTAAACGGCGGTTTCTTGAAGACCGGTTGCGGTTACTTCAGGAGGAAAGGGGCTGGAGACTTCTTCGGAAACAATGCTCCATGTTTCGCCATCATCATCGGATGCCAGCATCAACATTTTGCCATACTTGCTGATTACTCCATCGATCACATCGTGACGGTTGAGCGGCACCAGGATCCGCCCGCTTTTTAAGAGAATCGCATGGTCATTTTCAAGCACATAGTATCCTTGTGAAGTTATACAAGGACGGGGCTTTGAAAAGGTCCGTCCTTCATCTGTCGAAACCGAAAAACAAGGGATGCAGCTATCACCCTCTTTTCGACAAAGAACCATACCAATGTTGCCGTTTTTCAATCTTAAAAGGGTGGGGCACATCAGATTGCGGCTTTTTTCATCGTGCTGAAGTAAAATGCGAGGCTCGCTCCATGTTTCTCCCTCATCCCTTGAAACCACCGCAGCAATGTCGGCGGGACAATGATCATGCCAATCCTCTCCCACAAAGCTTATATATGCAAACAGAATGGATTGATCGCAAAGCCGGATAAAGGAGCCTTCACCGAACCGTGGCGTATGACCGCCCACATGAAGAAAAAGAGATTCTTTCCCGATTTTTTTAATCTCCGGATTTAAAATACTCATATTTTTTGGCGCCTTTCTTTTTTGAATTCATATTAATAAACGCAACAGCGGAGCAGACCGTGCTGTATACCGAAAAGACAAGCCAAACAGATCTCCCCGGATCTTTCAAGGCCATATAACTGTATAAAACAATGCTGATGCAATTTGTCAGAACCTGCAAAGCCGCATATTCGGAATAACGCAGGGTGCAAAGCAGGGTTGCCACAATGCCGATTACGGCGACGGTATTATCGACAAGCAAGTATTCCGACCCAAACGCAGAAAATAGGATATATAACAACGCCCACATGAATGCGATGCACAAAAACAAACCCCATCGTCCTTTTTTTGTGAAGCTGCGTGTATCGGTAACGCCTTGGCGGGTGTTTTTCTGCCAACTAAAAAAGGTAATGACCTGTAAGGGAAAGGAGATGAACAGCGCATAAGCCGCAGAAGAATACAGGGTCATATAAAAATAAGCAACCGCATACAAAACAGCATTGAGCGCACCGATTAAAAAGGCATATCGGTTCACTCTCGACTGCAAAAACATAATGACAACGGAAACAAACAACGGCAACACGTTGGCAATATGCAAGCGGAAGAAAAATGTGCCGAAAACAAGATAGACAAACACAAAAAATGCCAAGACCTTGAGGGGGGATATGGCTTGAATCTTACTTTTCATCGAGAGGCCTCCCTTATGTTTTTTCGAAGCTCCGAGAGAGATACCCCGTATTGCTGCTTAATCAGCCGAGATACATGACGTTTTGAATAGTGGGTCACAGCCGCAATCTCATCCAGCGTCATATTCGGACGGTTGATCAAATTATCCAACAACACCATAACCTCCGTTTTACGGTCTGCGGCAATATACTCTTTGAGTATGCAATGAAACAACAGATAGATCAACTTCGTTGCCTCTGCTTTCAGTTTGCAAATACCCAGCAGAGAACCATACAGATCTTCCCGATCATACACATCCCATTCTACTTGCGAACCACACGAAAACTTCACCGGCGTCAAGGCATTTTTGTTTAAGGCCGAGGTAAATGCCTTGTAAAACCGTTTGTCATTTTTCACGGCTGTGACCGCAAAGGATAGAATGTGTATATTCTGCTTATCCGCAAGGGTAATGGAATTATGGAAGGTATTGGGCGGAATGATCAGCAGTTCTCCCACATTCAACCGCACGGTTTGATCGGAAAAGGTATACTCCAAAGAATCTTTCCCACAAAAATGAATCTCGTAATACCGATGGTCGTGCCACAGCGATTGATCAGATGCTTCTGCCTGCAGATTAATCTGAAAAAAGGTTATTTTTGCATCATTGTATTCCATAGAGATTGAGTTTACTTTATTATACAAAAAACCACCTCACAATCCGATACCAGTATAAAATTTCAGTTTTTTTGTGTCAACCGGAAAAAGGACATCTTTTCGTTTTTATGTCTCTCCGGTAAAACCTGATAATACCCGATAGTAGATACTATCGGGTATTCATTATCTAACTTCCCTTTACCAGTTTTCGAATCAGGGCGGTTTCTTCTTTTGAGATGGTTTCGTCCACGGCGGCAATGCAGGTGATCAGAATTATAGTATCGGCCTTTTCGTCCGAGCTTACTTGGTTTAAAAAGCGCTGGGTCCAAACCGCCATCTCGTTTCTGTACAGTTGGATAAAGGCCCCGGCCTTTTGGTCGTTCAGTTGCAGCAGGTCTTTGAGCAGCTGACGTTCCGGCGGGCTGACTTTGCCGTCTGCCATCATCGCCGTGAGTACTACACACGCCGTCATATAGCCGCCTTTTTGGTTGGGGTCTGCTTTACAAAGCGCCGGTTTCAGGTTGGTGACCGCTTTTTTTGCCATACCAAGCAGCATATCGTAATCCATGTTCACTATTTCTTGCAACGTGTTATCCAGGTTTGCCATATGTATGCCCCCTTTTTTCATTGTTTTTATTATACTACACCGCTGATTTAATGTAAATATTTTCCAAAACTAATGGGTCCTACTTAACCACAAGCAGAGGGCTTCATTCGTGGTCTTGGCGCCAAGATCTTCACCATCGCCGGCCCCGTCATTGCCTATGGCACCGTGGCCAGCGTGGTGTATGGGATTATTTATTGGATAACAACTTTATTTTAATGCAAAAGGCTTGACCGTCCGGTCAACCCTTTTGTTATGTAATTATTGAATAAATTATTAAGATAATTATACCGGCAAAAAACAAAACAATTAATCCTAAAAGAATAGTTGCAATAACGGATGCAACTTTTGGAAACTTTTTGCTTAATAAAAAGAGTGGTAAGATAATTGCTGATGCTGCTAATGCAATAACAAATGGATATAGAAATCCTGACCAAAAAGACTCTTTCCAAATAAAAACTTTACCAATACCTCGTAAAATACATAACAGCAACAATATACCGCAAGCAATTATCGTGCCGTGTTTAGCCCTTGATTTTTTGAAATCGTGAAAAAATACATACTTCCACATAACATCAAATGAGTTGAGTTCTAATTCGAAAAAATCTTTGCAGATATCAACAAACTTTTCACCGGATTTTTCAGATTCAATTATTGTGTTCCAATGCTCTTCAATGTCGAATTCATCAAAAGACGAGTTCTTTTGCGCCACCTGTTTGATAAGTTTTAAAGAACCGTTTAATTGTTCAATTTCATCTTCGATTCGTTGTTGCGCACTAGCTATTGCTTCAGTAAACGGCAATTCATCGTTTTGAATAAGTTTGATTTCCTCAACAGTAAACCCCATTTTTCTAAAAACAATGATTTTCTTGAGAACCTCGATATCTTGATTAGTATATTCTCTGTAATTATTATCTTTACGTTCAGGTGAAAACAAACCCTGTTTTTCATAGAAACGAACATTAGAACGTGAAATAGACAATAGATTTTCTAACTCTTTTATTTTCAAAATCATCACCTCCTCTTTACTTATACACTATAAACAAGGTTTACAGTCAAGTGATTTTTAATTATTTTATAAATTATATCACAAATTGGTAAGTCTTATATTGATATAAGAGGGGTATTTTCTTGAGCTCACTTACAAGGTCAACGTAAAACTCCCTTACGTCAAAGCCGTCTATATTTTCGCGATTCAGGTCTATCATATCACCGTGTGATATGCCCCTGTTTTCTTTGGT
>JAZQAR010000115.1:0-3754 GCA_045545315.1 Eubacteriales bacterium
GCGGTCACGAGGGTCACGCCGCCTCCGGCCTGGGGGTTGCCGCCGTATTGATGCAGATCAAAGATCAGCTTCACGGCACCGTCAAGCTGATCTTCCAACCCGGTGAGGAGGGTCTGCGGGGCGCAAAATCCATTGTGGAAAAGGGCCACCTGGACGACGTGGACTACCTGCTGGGCAGCCATACCACCCCGCTGGATGCGGAAGAGAGCGATATCACCCCGGGCTCCTACGGCTCCCTGGCCTCCTATAAATACGACGTTACCTTCCGTGGGCTGGCGGCCCACGCCGGCGGAAGCCCCCAATTGGGCAAAAATGCCCTGTTGGCCGCCGCCGCTGCGGTGACGAACCTTTATGCTATCCCCCGTCACTCCGCCGGAGCAAGCCGGATCAACGTGGGCAAGCTCATCGCCGGCAGCGGCCGTAACGTCATTGCGGACGAAGCCTTTATGGAACTGGAGGTGCGGGGCGATACCACCGAGATCAATCAGTACGTCAGCGATTATGCTCTGCGGATTTTGGAGCATAGCGCCGCTATGCACGATTGTACCATGGAGATCAAGCTGATGGGTGCGGCAGAATCCGTGACCAGCAGTGCGGAACTTTGTGAGCGGATCGCAGCGGTTTGCACCGAGCAATTGGGGATGAAGGTCTCCTCCGACCTGATGGTCAAGCTCAAGGGCAGCGAGGATTTCTCCTATATGTCAAACCGGGTGATCAGCCGTGGCGGCCAGGCCGCCTTTATGCGGGTGCGCAGTGCGGTGGCCGGCATCGCCCATAACCGTAAGTTCGATTTTGACGAAAGCTATATGACCAAGGTGGTCAAGGCCTTCTGCGGGATGGCCTACGATTTAATGAAATAAGTAAGACTCCCTGTTGCGAAAATGCAGCAGGGAGTCCATTTTTGCGCCTTTAAAAAGGCTACCGGCCTTTCTTCATCAAAACGCAGAAAGTTTGCGCTATAACAAGATCCCTCGTTCGGTGAACGAGGGATCTTGTAAAAACTTATTTATACAAGCTCGGAGGTATGGGGCTCCTTTGAAATCCTCGGCGCCGGCACCGTCTACGCCCACGACGATGACGTGTGAATATCTTTTTTGCATAACGATGAACTCCTTATGATTTGATGATAGGGAAGGCTTCTCCTTTTAATCCTTCGCACTTTGTTTATATTCAGAAACCGTAATTCCATAGCGCTTTTTAAAGGCGGTACGAAAATATTTCACGTTGGAGAAGCCGGAAAGCATTGCCACCTGTTTTTGGGTGTAGTAGCCGGAGGAAAGGAGCTGTGTGGCGTAATTAAATCGTAACTCCAAGAGCATTTGCAACGGGGAGCAGCCGAAATGCGCATGAAAGATTCGCCGGAAATAGACCACGCTGACAAAACAAAGGTCGGCAAGTTGCTTGACGGTGATATCGGGGTTTCGAAAATTCTCCCGCATTGCTGTGACGCCCGGGGCGATGACCGCGGGGGCTGAGGCGGTTTCCTCCATCTGCCTTTTGCAAAGCGTTTCAAAAAGACTGTAAAGAATCGACATACAGCAAGGATAGCTATCTTCGCGACCCGTTTCCCATACGGTCAGTAATTTTCGAAAAAAGGGTTCCGCAAAACTTGCGTTCGGCAAAACCTGCAGGGTTTTGTCATCCTCCCCGAAGTGTTCCAAATGCACGACCAGGATGCGCTCGTGATCACTGTTAAAATGGCGGTAATCACATCCGCTTGGAATATAGGTTACAGCACCGTCGCCTGCCTCCTTTACGCCTTCGGCATCCTCAAAAATGCTACTCCCCGTGAAACGGTATGAGAGTCCGGTGTGCCGACGGGCGTGCTCGAAAACATCGCGCCGATCACGCTCTACATAAAAAACGCCAAGAATACGAAAAGCAGTTTCCCGATTTTGATAAAACATACGATCACTCCTCTTTTATTTTATCAAATTTTGTTTCGAAATTCAACCCTTTTTATTCGCTTTTTCGGTTGATTCTCTAAATGAAATCGGGTAGACTGAAATAAATGAAGGGAGTGATTTCATTGATTGATCTAAATACGTCGAAGTTGCGGCGCATTAAGCGTGCCAATACCGATTGGTGGATCAATTCCAAATCTGTGGTTGGAGATAACGGCCTTACCTACATCGCTTATTATACCGATATCGGTGAGATCCACGTCAAGGAATTGGATGCCAAATGCCAACAAAACGGCAGTCGTGACGTGCGCTTATGCGATCTGAATTGCACGTATGCAGATGAGCATAATTCTCCCTCGATCTGTGTACTGAAAAGCGGCCGCATCATCGTGGGTTACACAGGACATAATGTAAAACACCTCAAATATCGTGTTACCGAAAAGCCATACGATCTTTCTTCCTTTTCCGAGGAGCGCTATCTGCCCTTTGAGGGCCCTGTTACCTACGTTCAGCTCTATGAAAACGTGAAAAAAGGGGAGTTGTGGCTCTTCTCAAGGGTCAACGGTCACACGTGGACCTTCCGTTATTCGAAGGATGAGGGTGATACCTGGAGCCGTCCCCGTGTATTTTTGAATACGGACCCCGATCCCGGCGAGCAATTTATCCGCTACGTGGACAACGAAAGTGCTCATATCACGGCGCAGAATCGCTTCAACACGCTGATTTACATCGACATCCGCAAGCAACATATTGTTACTGAGGACGGTGAGGATGAGCAGTTTTTCTTTGCCCTCTACGGCCATCCCTACAAATCCACTGTGCATAGTATTCGATGCGGCATTTTTAACTCGGACGGTAAGTTGGTGCGTTGCGACGGCACCCCGGGGGGCCTTGACCTCTACGGGGAGGGAGCGCCTTTGGATATTCCTGCTCTTGATATGGTATACGAAGCACCCGAGCATACTTCATCTCGCCTGTTGGACGTTTCCTCCACGCTTCCGTTGCGTGTTGCTTTTGCCGGCTTCACGGTGGAGGACATTAAAAACCCGGACCCTGAAAAGCCCACCTATTACGGTGCCACCTATCGCAACGGAAAATGGTTCATTTCAGAGCCGATCTGCCGTGCGGGAGAGTTTCTGGCAAAAGAGATGGACGATGGTTCTCAGACCTACCTTGGCGGGATGGCATACTATTATGGGGTTGGTGCTTTGAAGGGAGACTTCGGTGCATCAGATCCCTCGATGGTGGACACGGACCGTCTTTATATCGCCCGCTTTGACGGGGAGGCAAGGGTGCTGGAATCCTACGTTACACGGGATTTCGGTGCGCACTACGTATATGAGCAGACGATCCGCCGGATCCCTGCAGAGGACGGCATTAAAATATGGCGTCCCACCGTTCCTGTGCACGCACAGGATAATCTTCCCGTGTATTGGCATGAGGGAACCTATACGGCCCATACCGGCGGTTGGCACTGTGATGCTGTTATGCTGGTAGAATATGATGATTGAGGAGAATGGTTATGGTAAATTTTTCTTTAAAGGGAAAGATCGCCTTGGTGACCGGTGCCTCTCACGGCATCGGCTATGCAATCGCCAAGGCACTCTATGAGGCAGGCGCCACCATTGTGTTTAACAGCAGTAACGAAGAGTCTTTGGCCCGTGGCCTTGCCGCTTATGAGGCAGAAGACATTCCGGTGCACGGCTATGTCTGCGACGTCACCGACGAGGCGGCAGTGGCGGCGTTTATCGCCCGTGTAGAGCGGGAGGTCGGAGCGGTGGATATTCTGGTGAACAATGCCGGCATCATCAAGCGGATCCCTATGCATGAAATGAGTGCCGAGGAATTTC
>JAZQAR010000116.1:0-5696 GCA_045545315.1 Eubacteriales bacterium
CGTTAATCCTGCCAAGGGACTTAACTGCTATTTTGAAATGCCTTATTTCACAGGCTTCCGTGTTGAGATTGAAAACATCGGTCCTCACATCTGCAACCTATACTATCAGCTCGACTGCGAAGAAAAGGTTATTCCCAAGGACTCCCTTTATTTCCACGCTCAGTTCCGCTGTGTTAATCCCCTGCCCTACAAAGAGGATTACGTTATTCTTGACAACATAAAAGGTTACGGACACTATGTAGGTACATATCTCCATTGGGGCGTTAAATCCAACGGCTGGTGGGGAGAAGGGGAGATTAAATTCTATATCGACGGCGATAAGGATTTTCCTTCCATTTGTGGCACCGGCACGGAAGATTACTTCTGCGGCGCCTATAACTTCGATGTGGGTGGCATCTATCAGGAATATTGCACCCCTTATGCCGGGATGTTCAAGAAAAACACAACTGATGAAACCTATAAGGCCCAGCGCTACTTTGATATGTATCGCTGGCATATCAACGATCCCATCTATTTCAAAGAGGATCTGAAGGTCACCATCCAGGCTTTGGGCTGGCGAAGCGGCCATCGTTATCTGCCTCTGCAGGATGATATTTCCTCCGTAGCCTATTGGTATTCCGACCGCCTGGACGACTTATATCCCCCCCTGCCCGATGCAAATGGTCTGGAACTTGTTTAAATAAAAATAACTGCCCTGAAGTTCACTTCTCTTGCCTCCCTCTGCTGAGGGAGGTGGCGCAGCGTTGCTGCGACGGAGGGAGAGATCAGGGTGGTTTTTTATTTTGTTATTTCAAAGGGACAATAAACGGCATCCTTCACCGCCTTGCGGATCAGGGGCAGATCCTTTAGAAGATGGCCTTGTTCTGCGGGTACCCAGGTGATCTTTTCCGGATCTCCGCACAGCAACTTAGTATACCAGGTTATAGCGGCGGTGTAACGCCCGTGGTCGTGGCTCATATGAAAACCGTCACGGGTCACCGTATCGCCGATGGGGGTGTTCCGCAAATTTTGCACCGCCGTTCCACTGGGGATGATGCCTGCATAGACCTTCCGGGGCAAGATCACCTCTTGAACGGTTTTGCAGATGCTTCGATACATCTCCTGCTGTTTGCCGCCGTAATTGGCCAGTCGCTCGGGGCCGATATCCTGTTGATAGGCCCAGGTCATATGCCAATAAAGTTTAGCATTTTTGTTGGTTTTATGTGTCTGTACGTAAGCGATCAAAGCATCTAAATTGCCGTAAAATTCCGGCTTTCCGCTCTGAGTGCTGACCTGTTGCATGGTGATGATATCCCAATCCTCATCCAAGATGCCCTGCAAGAGGGTGGTCTCCGGGGTGATTTCCCAGGTCCCTGCCGTGTTCTTGTAATATTTATAATCCGGTGTATCGTTGGCGGCATTGGTCCAATGCCGGTCCAGAGAACAGCCGCCGATGTAAAGATTCCCAAGGATCACTTCTTCGCCGCCGTCCCGGCAGATATCCCAAAGATATTCCATTGCATCTATACTAAAACTGTTGCCGATGGCTAAAATTTTCATATCCGATCCCTCCGTTTTCTTGCCTATTATAACAATTTAATAAAATAATGTAAAGAATATAATAAGTGATGCATCTATCACTTGAAAGTGATGGTGACTTCTGTTAAACTGTAATAAAGGAGTGATGGTATGGAACTGTTGCAATTAAAGTATTTCTGCGATGCGGCGATCACCGAGAATTTTTCGGCTACCGCAAAAAAATATAACGTCCCGCCCTCTAATATTTCCCAAAGCATCAAGCGATTGGAACAGGAGCTTGGGGTACCGCTGTTCCAGCGCTATTCCAATAAGCTGGCCTTGAACGAGGAAGGGCGTGGCTTTTACGAAAAGGTTCACGCCGCTCTTTCGCTGCTGGAGGAAGCCCGTAACGGGGTAGGACAGGGGCTGGAAAAGGGCAAGCTGACCCTTTGTGTCAATACCAACCGTCGGGTGGTGATGCAAACGGTGGAGCGGTTCCGCCTCCTTTATCCCGGTATTGATATATCCACCCGCTTTAATACTGACGTGAAGACCGAACCTTTCGATTTGATCGTGGATAGCGAAGAACCCGGGCGGGAATGGAATGCGCAGAAAATGTTCTCCGAGGAAATTTTGTTGGCTCTGCCAAAAAACCACCCTCTGGCGAACCGTGAACCCCTCACCGTCGCGGATCTGGCGGATCAGCCCTATATCACTATGGATGAACACAGCAACCTTTGTAAACTGACCCATCGGGTCTGCCGGGAATACGGCTTTGACCCCCATATTGCGATCTATAGTAACGATCCCTTTTACATCCGCAAATGTGTGGAGATGGGGCTGGGGCTGGCCTTCGTGCCCTCCCTTTCCTGGCGGGGGCAGTTTTCGGATCGGATCTGCTTTAAAAAGATCAGCCGAACCACCCGTGATACCTTCGTCTATTCCCATCGGGAGCGTTTTTTATCCCCGGCCGCCGCAGAATTTATGAAGCTTCTAACGGAAGAATGTCAAAGAGAAGCCGCAATATCCTTATAGTTTATCAATAATATTTCATTGCTTTCAAGTCTTAAATGCAATATAATATTTAAAGTTATTAAATGAAGGAGAAAAACGATGATCCTGGAAAACTATTTTGAAAACGAAAAGACTTTACATATCGGCACCTGCCCTAATCGGGGCTACTACGTTCCCTGCGCCAACGAGAAGGAGGCGGCAGAAAAATGTCTGCGCACCGCCTCCAGCCGCCTTCAGCTGCTGAACGGTGTATGGGATTTTAAGTATTACCCCTCTGTTCGGGATCTGAAGGATGCTCCCTGGGAAGAAAACGATCCCGCCGATTACGACCGGCTGGAGGTTCCCTCCTGCTGGCAGATGAAGGGCTACGATCAGATCCAATATACCAACGTGAGATATCCCTTCCCCTTTGATCCGCCCTACGTACCCATTGATAACCCCTGCGGTGTTTATAAGACCCAATTTGAGGTAAAGGCAGGGGAGATGCGCACCTTTTTGAATTTTGAGGGGGTGGATAGCTGTTTCTACCTTTATATCAACGGAAAGTTTGTGGGTTATAGCCAGGTTTCCCATTGCACCCACGAATTCGAGGTGACTGATTTTGTTCATGAGGGCACCAATCGGATGACCGTAATCGTTTTGAAATGGTGCGACGGTTCCTATCTTGAGGATCAGGATAAATTCCGCTTCAGCGGGATTTTCCGTGACGTTTATCTTCTTTACCGCCCCCAAGCCCACCTGCGGGATTTCTTTGTGAAGACCGCCTGTAATTTTGCCGATGGGTCTGCGATCCTCACCGTTGAACTGGAGGGTTGTGAGGTAGGCTATCGCCTGGAGGATGCCGAGGGCAACGTATTGGTTGCAGGGAACGCCAAGGATCGCATCGTGGCCGACCTGGAAAAGGTTCATTTTTGGAACGCCGAGGATCCCTATCTCTATCGGCTGATCCTTTCAAGCGCCGACGAAGTCATTTCCACCAAGGTGGGCTTCCGTGGGGTAGAGATCAAGGGTGGTGTCTTTTATATCAACGAGGTATCCGTGAAAATGAAGGGTACCAACCGTCACGACAGTAGCCCCATCGGTGGTGCCACCGTCACTTTTGAAGAAATGTTGAAGGATCTTTATTTGATGAAACAGCATAACTTCAATGCCATCCGTACCAGCCATTATCCCAACGTTCCCTATTTCTATGAGCTTTGCGACGAACTGGGATTTTACGTCATCGACGAAGCAGACGCAGAGACTCATGGCTGTACCAGTCTGATCAATGTGGAGGATGAAGCCCGAAAAATGTACCCGCTTTTGGCCAATTCCGAAGCCTTTAAGGAAAGCTTTTTAGATCGGGCTAAAATGATGGTGGAGCGGGATAAGAATCGACCCAGCGTGGTGATTTGGTCCACCGGCAATGAATCCGGCTGGGGCCCCGGAGCAGAGGCTGAACTTGCCTATATGGCAGAGCGGGATCCCTCCCGTCCCCGCCACCACGAGCGCACCAGCGAGATCTGGCCGGGCTATACGCCTGATTTTTCCAACGTATCAGTCTATTCCCGGATGTATGCTCCCGTCGCAAAGATCGAAGAATATTTTGCCGATGATCTGGTGAAAGATCTTACTCCTCGTAACTATGGAATTATCCCCGCCGCTGATCAATCCGGCGAGATTTTACCTTATATGCTCTGCGAATATTCCCACGCCATGGGCAACGGCCCCGGCGATTTAGAGGATTATTGGCAATGTATGTTGCGCCATCCCGGCTATTTTGGAAACTTCGTTTGGGAGTGGTGCGATCACGCCATTCAAACGGAAAAGGGCTTTTTATACGGTGGCGACCACGGCGAATTCCCCCACGACAGTAACTTCTGTGTGGACGGGCTGGTCTATCCCGACCGACGCCCCTCTCCCGGTGTGCTGGAGCACAAAAACGTGATGCGCCCCGCCCGCTTTGCTCATTTGGAGGGCAACCGCTGGCAGGTGACTAACTATCTGGATTTTACCAACCTGAAGGATGTTTGTACCGTTTCTTATGAGGCCGTTTGTGATGGGATCGCTTACGCCAAGGGTGAGTTGGGTGCTTTGGACGTGGCTCCCCACGGAAAGGCGGAACTGGAACTGATCCTGCCTGAAGCCCCCAAGGGCCGCTGTGTGGTACGCTTTGCATTACTGCAAAAGAAACAAATGCTATGGGCAGAAGCCGGCTATGAACTGGGCTTTGATGAGGTGGAATTGCAGGCTTACCTGCCCGCCGCCTATGAACCCGCCGTCGGTACGCTGAAGGTGGAAGAAACCGACGACGAGATTGTTCTTGTGGGTGACGGCTTCCGCTACACCTATTCCAAGCGCCGCGGCACCTTTACCCAAATGGAACGGGCAGGGGAGAAGCTCTTCTGCCGTCCTATGGAATATAACGTATGGCGGGCTCCCACCGATAACGACCGTAAGGTCAGATTGATCTGGGAAAAGGCTGGCTATGACCGGTTGATCTATCGCCCCTACGAAACCACCGTGGAACAGACCGAAAAGGGCGTGGCGATCCGCTCCTTCATCGGCGCGGCTCCCGTCTTCCTGCAAAACGCTTTCACCTTTACCGCCACCTACGGGGTGGATGCCAAAGGCGCAATAACCGTCCATCTGGACGTGAAACGTGATCCCGCCTTCCCTTGGTTGCCCCGGTTCGGCCTGCGGCTGTTCCTGGATGCAGATCAGCATCAAAAGGTGCGGTATCTGGGCTATGGCCCCGGCGGCAGCTACGTGGATTTCCGCCACGCCCAGCACTACGGCATTTTCGAACACTCTGCCGAAGCCTACGAGCCCTTTATTAAGCCCCAGGAGAATATGAGCCATTGGGGCACCCAGTGGCTGGAGCTGGGCGGCTTGAAGGTTTCTGCGCAAACAGAGCCCTTCTCCTTCAACGTCTCCCGCTTTACCCAGGAGGAACTGGGCAGTAAGGCCCACAACTTTGAACTGGAAAAAGCCCCCTATACCGTGCTTTGCCTAGATGGTAAAATGAGCGGCATCGGCAGCGGCTCCGGCGGCCCCCAGTTGGATCCCGCCTACCAGTTAAATGAACTTGAATTTGACGTAGACTTTTTACTGGAGTTCTAAAATGAAAAACGCTGAAGCTTTGCTTCAGCGTTTTCTGTTTCACTTAAATGAAAAATCACCACCCGATTGGGTGGTGATTTTTT
>JAZQAR010000117.1:0-3693 GCA_045545315.1 Eubacteriales bacterium
GGTGAACAGCAACGTGTTGCTCTTGCAAGAGCATTGGTGAATAATCCCCATTTGATCATCGCGGATGAGCCTACCGGTAACGTGGACCCTCTTATGGCACGTGAAATCATGGTTCTTTTGGATAAAATCAATAAGAGTGGCACAACTGTTATTGTTGTTACTCATGACGACACCCTGGTAAATGAATTTAATAAGCGTGTGATCCGGATTGAAAAGGGCAGAGTCGTCAGCGATCAGGTCGGCGGTTATACCCAGGAAGAGAGCGAGGAATAAACGATGTATTTTTTACAAACCGCTTTTAAGAGCATTCGTAAGAATTATTTAATGACCTTTGCCTCGATCTTTGTTTTGGTTGCTTGTATGCTGATAATCGGATCTGCTTATCTTTGCTCGGCTAATATTTCCGCCTTTTTGGATTCATTGGGCGAGAAAAACGAGATCGTTGCTTATATTGATGATTCCGTTGACGAAAGTGGATATACGACTCTTCAAAGCCGAATTGAGACCATTGATCCCGAAGCAATTGAATATGTGGATTTTGTGACCAAAGATGAGGCGCTGGCCGAATATAGAACTGAGTTTGGCGAAGAAGGGGAGTATTTAACCTGGTTTTCGGGCGATGAAAATCCCCTTAGAAATGAATTTCGCATTCGGGTCAGCGAACGTCACCTTGAATCTTTTGAAGAAATTTCCGCAAAAATTTCGAACCTTGAGGGGATTGCGAATATTTCGGATTCCCGTGAGGTGGTAGAATTATTGGTATCCCTCAGAAAAGTAATGGATATTTTGGGCTTTTGGATCATGGTGATCCTTGCGCTTGTATCTTGGTTTATTGTTTCAAATACCATTAAATTAGCGATGCATAACCGCAGACATGAAATTAGCATTATGAAATACGTTGGTGCTACCAACGGTTTTATCCGCGTTCCTTTTGTTGTTGAAGGCATTGTGATTGGTATTGCGGCAGCCTTGGTTTCGTTTGCTATGCAGTGGATTATTTATGTCTATTTGATGCAGCCCTTGGTGTCCGAACTTCAGTTTATAACTACCGTTCCGTTTGTTGAACTGCTTCCTGTAGTTATAGCTTATTTTGGCGGAATCGGCCTGTTTGTCGGTTTGTTTGGAAGCATTTTTTCGATCAATAAGTATTTGAAGGTATAAGGTGAATTACTGTATGAGAAAATGGCGTTCTTTGATTGCGCTGATAATTGTTCTGACGTTGATCATCGGAATGTTGACAACCGTTGTATTTAGCATTAAAGCATATGGAGATGGCGACGTTTCTTCGATGCAGAGTGATCTTGACGATTTGATTGCCAAACGAGAAAGACTTGAAAAAGAATTAAAAGCCATTGCAAATAAAAAAGATGCTGCTCTGGAGCAAAAAGATCTTTTGGATCAGCAGATCAATTCTTTGAATGATGAAGTTGCTATTTTGAATACGATGGTAGACGATCTTTCGGATCAGCTTGATGAAAGTGAAGAAAAATTGGCTGCCGCCGAATCTGTTCTGGATGAACAAACTGTTCTTGCAAAGCAGCGTGTTCGTGCGATGTATGAACTGGGCAGCACTTCCTATGCCGAGATTATTTTAAGTTCAAAATCTCTTCATGATTTCGTTACACGGATCGAACTTGTTAAACAGATGGCCTCTTATGATCAGAAGGTTATCGAAGAACTGAAAACGACCAAGGAAACGATCCAAAGTGAAACTGAAAAAATTAAATCAAATAAAGAAACACAGCAAAAGGCGTTGAATACGTTAGAGAATAACGTATCTTCTTTGGAAAAAAAGAAGGATCAAAGCGAAAACCTGATCGAGACTTTTAATAAAAAGACCGAGGCTAACCTGAAGGCGATCGAAGAGGCTGAAAAGGCTGAGGCGCAGTTACAGGCTGAAATCAGACAAGCCTTGTCCAGCAGTAAAAACGAAAGTTTTGTAGGCGGCCAATTCCAGTGGCCGGTTAGTGGTTATTATACAATTTCCGACGTCTTCGGGTATCGTACGCATCCCATTACCGGTGTTTATAAGATGCATACCGGTGTTGATATTTGCGGCAGCGGAATTCGCAATAAACCCATTCTGGCTGCAAACAGCGGTACGGTTTTAAAGGCCGGATATAACCGCGCGTATGGGAATTATGTTGTAATTGACCACGGTGGTGGTTATACTACATTATATGGTCATGCAAATTCTTTGAACGTGAGTGCAGGTCAAACGGTTTCTCGCGGTGATACCATTGCATACGTGGGGTCTACCGGTTATTCCACAGGACCGCATCTGCATTTTGAAGTGATGCAAAATGGAAATTATATTAATCCTTTGTCTTACTTCAGTTATAATTTTATTTATACCTAAGGTGAAGTGCTATGCGCAGAAAAGTTGAACTTGGAACGGTGATCTTTTTTATCGTTGCCGCCGTTATGGTGACCGGTGTTGCCATGTATATGTATATGGCTCATATGGTCGAACGAACAACGGGTCAAAGCTTGATTTTTGAAAAACTGAGTCGCGTAAACCAAGTAGTGAATAACCGCTACGTTGGAAAAATTGACGAAGAGAAAGCGATGGATTCGTTGATCAGCGGCTACATTGACGGAATCGATCAATACGGTGTTTATTTAAACAAAACCGGATACCTTGATTTTAAGAAATCTACTGAAGGGAAAACCTCCGGAATCGGCGCAACGGTAAAGTATGCGTCATCGACCGGATATTTAAAGATCACACGTGTGATTTCCGGCTCTCCTTGTGATAAAGCAGGGCTTATGGCCGGTGATATCATTTCGAAGATTAACGGGGTGGATCTATCAACCATTAGCTATACCGAAGCGACCAATCAACTGAAGGCCCAGGTCGGAACAGATATTAAATTAACTGTTTTGCGTGGGGATAAGACGGTTAATGCTACGGTGACGGTGTTGGAATATACCGCTGCTACCGTTGGCGGAAAGATGATCGGCACGAAAATTGGATACGTTTCCATCAGCGAATTTGATGCCAATACTGCTGCTGATTTTAAACAGCAAGTTGAATCATTGAGAGATTCCGGCGCAACTTCTTTGATTTTTGACGTTCGTAATAACACCGGTGGTTCGCTGACTGCTGTTACTGAAATTCTGGATTATATTTTGCCCGAAGGTAAAATTTGCTCTACAAAGGATAAAAACGGCGAAGAAGCCGAGTATCTTTCTGATGCTAATTGTATTTCCGAACGAATTGTAGTATTAATTAATGGCGAGACCTATAGCGGTGGAGAATTGTTCGCAGCCGCTATCAGGGACTTTAATTACGGAAATTTGATTGGAACAACCACTTATGGTAAAGGGATGGCACAGGAGGTGATTCCTTTGGGGGATGATTCGGCGCTTTATTTATCCACAAATCTTTATTATCCTCCTAACGGCATCAATTATGATGGTATTGGCGTTTTGCCGGATCAGGAAGTAACGATGCCGCCTGAATTGGAAGAGCGTTTTTACGAACTTACAACTGGCGAGGATCCTCAATTACAAGCAGCAATTACAAGTTTAGAATAAAAAAATGCGAGGAATATCAGTTTTGATATTCCTCGTTTTTTTATTGGTGCCTTTAGGCGTGGAAATAAACCCCCGGTTCTACCGGGGGAAGATAAAAAGCTTTAGCATGAGAAAAACCTCCATGATAAAATGGTAAATGGTTTGGCGACCGCA
>JAZQAR010000118.1:0-4049 GCA_045545315.1 Eubacteriales bacterium
CTTTGAGGTTGGTGTATCCGAGCTTGACCAGCTCTTCGGAGGCGATTTTACTCCGTCTGCCGCTACGGCAATAGACGAGGATCAGCACGTCCTTATCGGGCAATTCCTTTTCGGCGCGGTCGGCGATCTCGTATTCGGGAATAAGGATCGCATCCGCAATATGCCCTTCGGCAAATTCTTCGTCGGTACGGGCATCGATGATAATGTAAGCCTTTTCGGTGTCCATTATCGTTTTTGCTTCTTGGGGCGTGATTTGCTCATACGAATTGGTGCCGCCATTGGAACAAGCGGTCATGCCAAACAAAGATAAGGATATCAACAACATAATGAACCATCCTTTGAATTTTCTCATAGTATACCCTCTTTACCCTTAACCATTACTGCGATGTATACGGCGTATGCGGCGGCAATAAAGGCAATCAGGACGGCGGAAAAAATCGTTTGAGTCGTTGTTGCCGCCTCAGCGCCAAAGGCGCTTGCCGCATTAAACAAACTATGGGTGGCAATGCACATGAGCAAGCTTTTTGTCTTGTAATAAATCATCACAAACGCAAAGCCGACGGCAACGGCATAGATGACCTGCAGAAGATTGGGTAAAAGCTCGGCGCCCGAACCGTTAATCAGATTGATGATGTGCCCGATACCGAAAGTCACGCTTGAAACGACGATTGCCGATTTCACACCGTTTTTCGCCATAGCCTGAAACAGAAATCCGCGGAATATCATCTCTTCCAAAAAGCCGACGCAAAGCATCGATAAAACATACAACACCGTTTCGAGGGGCGATGCGTTCAGCTTGAAACCGAACCAAAAATTGGCGGTGAGCAGAATGATCAGCGGAATGTAATACAGCATTTTCGACGCTGACATTTGCGGTTTACACAGACCGTATTTTTCCCCAAGTCTGTTCTTCTTTACGAACAGGTAAAGGATTACGGAAAGGGCGATTAAAACCGGCAGTGTTACCACCTTTAAAATACCGATATTACTTGACAGATTATCCCCAACAGAAGCAAGGACACAATAGGCGATGATCCAAACAAGAGCAAACCAAAGCTCGCTTTTTTCATATAATTTCTTCATCATTTATACCACTTCCACCTGACACATTTGCATGGTTTTTAAAGCGGCTTCGTGGCTCTCGGGGGTGACACCGGCGCAGCAAGCGGAATCGACTTTCACCTGCGCATCGGGAAAGGTTGCTTTGATGATGAGCGCATTGGAAACCACACAGATATCGGTGCAAAGACCGATCAGTTCCACGCTTTCAAGCATTTCCTTATCCCAATGGGGCCAACCGAAATTAGGCTTATCAATGATCTTCGCGCCCTCGACGTAAAGGCCGTCGGCAATCTCCCAACCTTTTGTGCCCTTGATGCAGTGCGGAACGGGAAGATGTTTGCCCTCTGTTGTATCAAGATAGTTTTCAAAATGGGTATCTCTTGTGAAAATGATCTCGTCGCCGTTTTGGGCGTATTCCCGAATCTTTGACTTGACCTTGGGGACGATAGCCACCGCCTCTTTGGTGCCGAGCGCCATAGTAATAAAATCGTTTTGCATATCGACTACAATTAATGTCTTTTTCATCGTTGATCCTCCAATGCACTTTTGGTTTGATTTATTATACCACGCTTACCTATATTGTAGCAAGGGAGATTTTATTTTGCGAATGTGCGAAATTAGCAGCTTTGGCAGATAAACTTGAAATGTTCTTTGAATAATGATATGATTTAAATAGTTGAGCACAAATAAACAGAATTGGATGTGATAAATAGTGAAAGAAAAAATCAAGGGTATCTGGAATAAACTTAATTTATTTGGAAAGTTTTCGGTAATTTCATTATTTGTTCTGGCAAATTTAACACTTATCGCTTTTGTTGCCGGAAGCGTTTTTGCTGGAATTATTTCGATTGTAGCAATAGCGCTTATTGTCATTGCGTTACTAATGAAAAAGCAAGTAATCAAGGTGTCAAAAGAATGGGTTCCTATGCTGACGATTATTCTTTCGCTTATTTTAATTGTCCCGTATTTTGGTTTGTTTAAAATAAACGTATCTGATTTTCATAAGTATAATTGGAATGAAATTGTACTTGCTGAAATGCTACCAAAACCGGCATCTCCTTACGGTGAGATTACTTCCAACTCGACAGATTATCTGTCTTTAACTGTGACAAAAACAACTGCAATTCAGTATAAAGAATATGTCGAAGCTTGTATAGAAAAAGGATTTACCATTGATGCCGAATCTACAGGTAGTTATTTTGATGCATATAATATTACAGGATATAAACTTTCTTTAAGTTACAATGAATATAGTGGCGAAATGTACCTCACCTTGGACGAAGAAACAAAGATGGAAAACATCATATGGCCAAATAGCACATTGGCAACACTGCTCCCTGTTCCTAAATCTACGCAAGGAACGATTTATAGCAATGATGAAAACTATTTCTCTGTATATATTGGCGACACTTCTATTGATGAATACAATGCGTATGTTAAGGCTTGCGAAGACAAGGGATTCAATGTGAATTTAAAGAAAGAAGATAAAAGTTTCTCTGCCAAAAATTCGGAATCCAACAAATTGACAGTGACCTATGAGGGAAACAATGTAATCTATATCTCAATTTCGCAACCTGAGTTTGACATTAAACTTGAAGTGGAATGTGAAGAGAATTGGATCTTCAGCAAATATGATATTAACATAAGCATTGATGATGATTTCGAAGGCACAATCCCTCATGGAGATAAAAAAGATTTTGATATAACTCTGAAAAAAGGAACGCATACGATTTCTTTTGAGAATTCTGAAGATGATACATTAGACGGTGAAGTTAAAGTTGACATTACTAAAGACGAAACCATAAGACTTAAGGTTTCATGTTCAAGTTTTGGCATTGAGACTGAAGTACTTTCCGGAACACAAGCAACGGATCCATCAAATGAAAACTCAACTAATTCAACATTAATCTCCTTAACCTTAGGCGATGAAGATTTCAAGGGGATGAATTATAAAGATGCAGAGAAAAAGTTTCGTGAAATGGGCTTCACAAAATTCAAATACGAGCCCGTTGAAACAGAAGATGAATCAATCGCAGATACAATTTGTTATGTCGATATAGTAGAATTGCTTATTGGTGATTCAAAATTTAATAAAGGTGATAAATTCAATTCAAGTTCAACTATTACCTTTTTTACATATAAATACGAAAAGCCAGAAGCACCCACCCCTGTATTCTATTCAACAAATGATTATGAAACAGCAAAAAAAGGAAATACCGGAGTGTTTTCTTATGTGGGCGATTTTGATCATTATGATATTTATTGGATTATCGACTTCAATGAAGGATATGTCTATTATTTCACGGATGGTGATGGAGAAGACTTCTGTGATAGATTAAAAATCGAATCAGGCGATTTAAACACAAATATCAAAATAACCTATCATGATGGTGGAACACCATGGTCATATAAACTTCATTTCAAATATGAAAATCATCCAGAGACTCTTATTATGGTAGACCAAAATGGTTTCGATCATAAGTATACAACAACAGATTTAGACGATGCTTTAAGCATTAGAAAAACAAAGAGAATTAAAGAGTATTAATTAAAAGGCTATGTAGTCCATTTGGATTACATAGCCTTTTGCTATCGGAGGTGTCATTTTACATATCTCGGGAGAGCGCTTGAATGGAGATCAAGGTCAGCGGATCGAAAAAATCCGCTGCGCAGAGTTACCGCTTATCTCCACATTGATCACGCCCCGCTCGGCTTTTTCTATTCATTGAAACCTGAATAATAGTATGATATAATCAATTCAATACTTTTCGCTCCACCCTCGGTTTATTTTGCCCACTAAACCAACGGTAGGTGTGATTTTTTCCCCAAAGCGCTATACTGTAAACGAAAGGAGAACCCGTATGGATCAAATCAAAATCGGAAAATTTATTGCCGCTTGCAGAAAAGAGCAAAAGTTCACCCAACTGCAACTGGCAGACAAGCTGGGAATCACCGATAAGGCAGTATCCAAATGGGAGCGGGGCATC
>JAZQAR010000119.1:0-7124 GCA_045545315.1 Eubacteriales bacterium
GCCGGGACCGTCGTCAAAGGTCAGGGCGACCATGGGCTTATCGGGATCGATGAGCCCCGCACGCTTCACCTGCTCCACGTCGAAGACCTCGTTGCCCTCGGCCCAGATCAGGGTCAACTGCCCCTCTGCCAGCTTAAAATCCTGCAGATCCGCAAGATGCTTGCCGCTGCTGCGGAGCATCAGTTCCAACTTTTTCTCGGTGTTTTCACCCAAGAGAGCATCCAGCCCCAGCTCTGCGCCGGATTCATCCACGTAATAATGGGCTTCCTTCCGGGTCACTGCCTCACCGGTGCCGTCCGCTTGGTACCGCCCAATCTCGTAGAACAACTCGATGGCGGTGTGGTCCTCGGCCTTGACGCTGGTGTAGTCCACCACCAGCCGGGGGATCCGGCGATGATCCTTCTCCCGCTCAGCCTCCGCCTTCACGGCCGCCTCGTAGGCATCCTTACCCTCCGCCAGGAAGGCCTCGATCCCTTTGTCGGTGGCCTTGTTCTTGGTCACCGGCCAGGATAAATATACACATCCGTCCTTCTCGGCGTAGGAGTCCTCCTTGACCTTCCAGACCTCCTTGGCCTCACTGAATACGTAGGGGTGCTTTTTCATCAATTTTTTCGCCGGGGAGCTGTTGCCAAAGGCAACTGCGATCACGATCCCCAAGGCGACCACCGCCCCAACGGCGGCAATGCTGGTGATTAATTTTTTCATTTGATCTCTCCTGACTGTTGTTTCTGCATATATTATATATGGTTCTCCCCCGCCTTGCAATGGAGATTTTAAAAATTTTATTTCAAAAAACCATTGACAAATCAAAATCTCTTTGCTATAATAAGCAAGCGTTCAACAAAACGCCAACCGAATATGGGGGTATAGCTCAGCTGGGAGAGCGCTTGAATGGCATTCAAGAGGTCAGCGGTTCGATCCCGCTTATCTCCACCAAAACGAAAAGGCACACCGAAAGGTGTGCTTTTTGTTTTGTGTCGATACTGCGAGTCGAAAAAATCCGCTGCGCAGAGTTACTGCTTATCTCCACCACTGGTTCGTCAAGTTTTATTTTTTTGTCCGCTCAATTGGAGTGAATATTTTTGCTTTGAGTGAAAAAACTCGATAAAAATCAGAAAATTATCCGATTTTATCGAGTTCTTTATATGTATCTTGTTTTTGGGGCCGTAATTATTTTTTGCAAAAGAGAGCGATGGCTTGGCTGATAAATGCGGCGGTGCCGGGAGTGTGTTTGTCGATGTTGTTTTTGAAACGCTCGTCGGCGACGTACATTTGACCGAGACCGGCGAGGATTTCGTCTGTGCAGGTGTAGTAGTTTTCGGTGATGTAATTTTGTAATTCTTTCACCAACGTCTGTGCTTCGGTCGAATCGGCTGTGTGTCCATCTTTCATACACGCGGCGAATTTGGCGAGGACGGTCATCAGTCCGTCGTTGACGGCTTGCCATTGATCTTTGCTGTAGCTTGCGGTCTTTTCCGAGTGTTCTTTGTAGGCCTTAGTATCGCCCCAGCGTTGTTTGACTTCTAAATCGTAATTGTTCATCGCAGTATCCTCACTTCACAACTTCATACGGCCAGTCGATGATACCGCCGAATTCTTTGACGTTGGTATAGCCGAGCTTGACCAGTTCTTCGGAGGCGATCTTGCTCCGTCTGCCGCTGCGGCAATAGACGAGAATCAGCGCATCCTTATCGAGCAGTTCCTTTTCGGCGCGAGCGGCGATCTCATATTCGGGGATGAGAATCGCATTCTCAATATGACCTTCGGCAAATTCTTCGTCGGTACGGGCATCGATGATAATGTAAGCCTTTTGGTGTCCATGATCGTCTTTGCCTTTTGGGGTGTGATTTGCTCATAAGAATTGGCACCGCCATCGGAACAAGCGGTCATTCCAAAGAGAGAAAGCGAAATACAAAGCATGATAATCAGTCCTTTTAATTTTCTCATATTATACCACTTCCACCTGACACATTTGCATGGTTTTCAAAGCAGCTTCGTGGCTCTCGGGGGTAACACCGGCACAGCAAGCGGAATCGACTTTCACCTGTGCATCAGGGAACTGTGCTTTGATAATGAGCGCATTGGAAACCACGCAGATATCGGTGCAAAGACCGATCAACTCCACGCTTTCAAGCGTTTCCTCATCCCAATGGGGCCAGCCGAAATTGGGTTTATCAATAACTTTTGCGCCCTCGACGTAAAGACCGTCGGCAATCTCCCAGCCTTTTGTACCCTTGATGCAATGCGGAACGGGAAGATGTTTGCCCTCTGTGGTATCGAGATAGTTTTCAAAATGGGTATCTCTTGTAAAAATAATCTCGTCGCCGTTTTGGACGTATTCCCGAATCTTTGCCTTAACCTTCGGAACAATGGCAACCGCCTCTTTGGTTCCGAGCGCCATATCAATAAAATCGTTTTGCATATCGACGACGATCAATGTCTTTTTCATTGTTAGACCTCCTATACGAATTTCATTTGATTTATTATACCACATATGTTCAATTCGGTTGTTTTTTCATTCTAATAATTGTTTCAATTAAATTGAACAACTTCAAACAATCTGTTTTTGTTGGAATACGTATATTTCTTCCATGCAAAACCCAATTTCTATTCAACCTTTTTGGTTCATTATCAGAAAATTCCGTTCTCTTTGCTAATTTTTTAATAAATAATCGGATTCCATATTCCGTTAAATCATTTTCATTATTTCCTTTTATTATCTTTTTGTGAGATTTTTTGAAATCTTCTTCTAAATTCTCCCAGTTATATTTTGGCGACGATAAATCCGCCAAAATGCTTCTCTCAATCAACGGCAACAACCCACAAACGCACGGATAATATTTTTCGTTTTCATAAGAATCAAAACATTGCTTTAGTTCTTCACGCATAACAGAATCTAATGCGCTATTCAAAAGAAAATCTTTCATTTGAAAAAGAAATTTTCCATCCAGCATTTCATATTGAGTTTCCACAAAACAATCAAAGAAGTCATAAATGTTTTTTTCTGTTGGCTCCAAGAGCGATTCACCATCTTCAAAGTCAATTAGCGAAACTTTCCTATTTGTTTCATAAAAAGCATATACAAGATCCTCCCTTGTCAATCCGTAAACATAAACAAAATCAATTTTTTGCATCATTGATTTCATCTTTTCCAAACTTAGTTCTTCCATTTTTTCACTTCCCATCTTTTGCGTACTTCTAAAAATGAAGTCATCATTTTAAAGGTAGATTTAATCGATCTTTTTTACATTATACCTTAAAAAGATACAACTTACAATGTTTTGTGAGACTTATCATAAAGAAGGGTGGAAGTGATTTCAAAAAACTCTATAGACAAGATTTCGTTTAAAATCATGTTATGTGCTACACGCCTGCGGATCGAGATTGCCGTAATAAAACTCTTCAATGAATTTAGCCATAGTTGTTTCACCTCCTTTGACTACATTGTAGCAAGGAGGGATTCCTTTTGCGAATGTGTGAAATCAAAATTGGCAGATTTGATTGACTTTCACTTTGTAAAGCATTATAATAAATGTGTGGATTATGCTAAATTTGAACAACTTTGTTTGATGGTTCGACGAGAAAATCAATGATAACAAAGGTGCCAAGTTGCCCACACTAAAAAAATATGTAATTCCGAGATACTATCAACGTCGATTAAAATTCTCGTTACACCGTTGAGAACCCACAAGAGGCTCCGGGAGATTTTGTCTCTTTTGAGGTGGGCCCAGATGCTGTATCAAAGCTTTACACCATACGACTTAGACGATTGCTATGGCAATGGTCTTTGTTGCTATGCGTGTAAAGTATCAATTCGGATCGTTTGAGTCTGTACACGCAATAGTGTATGGGCTTTTTATTTTTGATCCGAGTTGGAGGTGATACTATGAAAATTTGCAAAGAAAATGCACTTCGTTTGTGGGAAGAATGTTTCGGAAAATCTCAATTCGCCGAAGATTTTCACGGTAATTTGATGTGTCGTGATGGGTATGGTAACGAAGACTTTAGTGTTTATCGTTTCGGTGAGCGTATATATTGCGGTTGGAATATCCATCATATCTTACCGCTTTCTTGTGGCGGTACAAATGAAAAACACAATTTGATTTGTACGAACATTTACACAAACGACGAGGCGGAAGACAAAATTACTTATTGGATTGACGACTGCCTCTACCAAGTGCAGCGAATTTATGGCACGCGAGAACACCAAATTGTCAAATTGAATTAAGGAGAGAAGAATATGGCAAAACCAATTTTTGATTTAGAAGATGGCGATTTCATCTTTTCAACATCAGGCAATTTAGGATTTGATTCTGACGGAAATATGATGATGCAAATGTCGGATAATATGGCGATGGATATGGATTCCGGCGAGCTCCATTTTGTTTCTTCGTGGGATGATGACGAAGACGATGATTAACGCATAACAAAAAATGGTCCCCGAGTATGGAAATGCCTCCATACTCGGGGGTATAATTTTGCGCGTGTTGGGAAGAGCGCTTGTATGGTATTCAAGAGGTCAGCGGTGCGATCCCGCTTATCTCCACAACGATCACCCCTGTTTGGCTTTTTCTATCCATTGAAATATGGTCATTTCTGTGGTATAATCATTTTACTCCACCCCCGGTTTATTTTCCCCACTAAACCAACGGTAGGTGTGATTTTTGCTCCCGAGGCACTATACTGTAAACGAAAGGAGACGCCGTATGGATCAAATCAAAATCGGAAAATTTATTGCCGCTTGCAGAAAAGAGCAGAGGCTCACCCAACTGCAGCTGGCAGACAGGCTGGGAATCACCGATAAGGCGGTATCCAAATGGGAGCGAGGCATCGCCATGCCCGATACGTCCATTATGCTGGAATTGTGTGGAATCCTGGAGATCAACGTCAATGAATTATTAAGTGGGGAGAAAATCACTATGGAAAACAAAAATCAAAAAAATGAAGAGCTGATGCTCGATCTGGCGAAGGAGATCGCCCAAAAGAACAAAACCATCTGGACCACCATGTGGGTCATTATGATCGTAAGTATAATAGGCTTGCTTGGAGGCAGCGCTGTGGTATATTTCTTTGTGCCGGAAGGGATCTGGCAGGTGATATCCGTCATTGGACTCTGCATCCTCTTTTTACTGCCCTGTTTCTACGCATTAAAGCTGGAGGTCAGCGTGGGCGCCTATAAATGCAAAAACTGCGGTCATGAGTTCGTGCCCACCTATACGCAGGCATTGAATGCTATGCATATGGGATTCACCCGCTACCTGAAATGCCCCGAATGCGGCAAACGCACCTGGTGCAAAAAAGTATTCAAGAAATAACACCCCCGAGCAGAGTTTTTACTCTGCTCGGTTTTTCGTTGAAAAGCGGTTGCTTCTGTGGTATAATCAATTCAGTCTTTATATCTCTGAGGAAAATGAAATGAGTTTTTTAGCAGATAAACGAAAACGAAAAATATTTATAATCACAACGTCTATTGTTCTGATTCTTGCGATGATCGCAGGGGCTTGCGCCATCTATCTCGGGGATTATTACCGGGCGGACGAGGAAGCGATCGGCGCATTTCTTTCTCAAGGCACAACCTGGAAGGAAGAACCGGACGGTACCATCGTATTTGAGCCGGAAGGCGCAACGAAAGGTTTTATCTTCTATCCGGGCGGCAAAGTGGAATATACGGCATACGTTCCCTTAATGCAAGCCTGCGCCGACAATGGGATCCTGTGTATTCTCGTCGAGATGCCGTTCAACCTCGCCGTATTCGATATCCACGCCGCAACCGGCATACAGAAGGAATATCCCGAAATAGAGGAATGGTATATCGGCGGACATTCCCTTGGCGGATCCATGGCGGCGGCTCACCTTTCCGACCACGCAGAAGACTATGAAGGCCTTATTTTGCTCGGTTCATACTCCACGGCAGACTTATCGGATACCGACCTTGCGGTGCTTTCGGTTTTCGGCAGTGAGGATCGGGTTATGAACCGAGAGAAATACGAAGAATGTAAGTCCAATCTTCCAAGCGATTTAACCGAGTTTATCATTAACGGCGGTTGCCACGCTTACTTTGGGATGTACGGAACGCAGGACGGCGACGGCACACCGAAGATCACAAACCGGGAGCAGATCCGTTTAACAGCGAAAAAAATCGTCTCTATAATGGAATAACAAACTGTACTGATCCGCAAACATAAAAAGTCGATGGAAAACCCCGATAAAAATCAGAAAAACTGGTTTTTATCGGGTTTTTGATTAATTACTTTATACCACTTCCACTTGACACATTTGCATAGTTTTTAAGGCGGCTTCGTGGCTCTCGGGGGGTGACACCGGCGCGGTGATATTTTCAATTGCATTCTTTCGGGGGGCTTGGTATAATGGGGGTATCAAGTCTGGAGGAGTTTACGATGGAAGAATTGGCAATTCGTTCTGAAGCCGAGCGCAAGCGGTTCGCAGAATACCCGCACAAGTACGTCAGCATCGGCATTACCCCGGAGGGGGAGCGCTGCAACAGCGTAGCCGTTCCCTGGGAATCCTCGGCCAACGCTTTTAATATGAAACTGCCCGATCTATACCTGGCCCCCGAGGATCTGCGGGGTGGGGTGCTGCAGCAGCTGCAGGCGGAAAAGATCATCGACGGTTGCTATATCTTTACGCCCCTGGAGGATTATTCCTTTTTGGAGGAGCTGACCCAACTGAAGGATCTGAGCATTTATTACGGGGATGGGCTGCGGGACACTTCCTTTTTGCAAAAAATGACGGAATGTCGGCTGATCTTTTTACACCGGGCTCAATTGGAGCGGCTTGTACCGCCCGCATTGAAGATCGGGCGGCCTTCCCTCTATCTTTCCGACTGTCGGCTGGAGGATCTGACCCCTTTGATGGGGGAAGAGCCCCTGTTCCACGAGTTGATCATCGCCAATCCCAAGGCCCGGGACGAGCGCGCCCGCTGGCACGAAGTGAAGGCTTTGACCAAGCGATACTATGATCTGAAGTAAAGATCTGTCAAAAGAAACCCCTACTTTTGACTATACTTTCTTTAGGGTAGAGCGAATAATGCGAACAACGTTTTAAAAAGGCGGATTTTCTGTCATCCTGTGTTAAAATACTCGTTAATCCGGGAGGATTAACTG
>JAZQAR010000120.1:0-10470 GCA_045545315.1 Eubacteriales bacterium
ATAAAAGAAATTATAATAATATTAATCAATACCAAATATGTAGGAGTAGTAATATTGGAATCCATTGTAGATTATATCAATGATACGTTATATAGTTACTTGCTGATCGTTTTGCTGGTCGGTTGCGGCCTTTATTTTTCCTTTAAGACCGGGTTTGCTCAATTTCGCCTATTTCGGCAACAGATCAAAGCTGTCAGCGAAAAACCTTCCGAAAAAGGGGGCGTTTCTTCCTTTCAGGCCTTGATGGTTTCAACTGCCTCACGGGTTGGTACCGGAAACATTATAGGGGTATCGACAGCCTTATGCCTGGGCGGGATCGGTTCGGTCTTTTGGATGTGGATCATTGCTATTATCGGAAGCGCCACGGCACTGATCGAAAGCACGTTGGCGCAAATCTATAAGCGTAGGGGAGCCAACGGTTGGTATGGAGGGCCCGCATATTATATTGAAACAGCGCTCCATTCCCGTGGGCTTGCATTACTATTTTCCGTGTTGCTGATTTTGACCTATGGAATCGGCTTTAATATGCTTGCCTCCTATAATTTGCAGTCCACCTTTGCCGGTTATGGCTTTTATGACCCCAAATCCACGCCCTGGGTGATCGGATCGGTTTTGGCAATACTGGTTGCCTATTGTCTTTTTGGCGGTGGAAAACGCATTTTAAAGGTCACCGGCGTTTTGGTGCCGGCAATGGGGATGCTTTATATTGGTGTGGCATTTCTGATCGCGGCATTAAATTGGCGTATGCTGCCCGATATTCTTTCCGGTATCTTCTCCGATGCTTTTAACGTCAAGTCAATTTTAGGTGGATTCAGCGGTTCTTGCTTGATGTATGGCATCAAGCGGGGGTTGTTCAGTAACGAGGCCGGTGTCGGCTCGGCTCCAAATGCATCTGCTACCGCCGAGGTTGCACATCCGGTGTTGCAGGGGCTGGTGCAGATTCTTTCCGTTTTTATTGATACGGTCTTGATTTGTTCTTCCACCGCCTTTATGTGTTTATCCTCAGGGGTCAAACCGGTAGCCTCCCTTTCCGGTGCACCTTACGTGCAAGCCGCTATACAGAGCACCCTGGGGGATATCGGACCGATCTTTATTACGGCGGCGATGATATTATTTGCTTTCACAACTTTATTGGGAAATCTGTATTACGTGGATCAAAGTATCTTTTTTATCAATGGGAAAGAGCCCCGGAAACGATATATGTATCTGTACTATATCATTGCTTCGCTCTTTATTTTCGTTGGCGCCGGCTTGAGTGCGGATCTTCTTTGGGGAATTGCAGACATTATGATGGGCTGTATGGCCTTGATCAATATCCCCGTTATATTATACTTGAGTAAATATGCGATTAGAGCACTAAAAGATTTTGAAATGAAGATCAAAAAGAAAAAACCGATCACTTTTCATTCAAAAGAGATCGGTGTTGTTCAGGAACTGGATGCCTGGAGAAACTAATTCTTGTAGCAAAGCTTGCAAGGTGTTTTACTTGACATCAGCGCATCCTCTTCGGTTACTGCCAGCGCGGTCTCACCGGCGTGTTTTTGGTTGATATGGTATCGTTCGCCGTGAGGTGTGATATAGACGGTAGCGGAAGTGTCAGGCTTTTCGTATACGGTGATCTGCATTTTTCTGACTTCATCCAAAAAAGTAACGGTCAGCGTGCATTTTCCGGGCGCTTTGGCGGTATATAGATTCCCGCGAACCTCTAAAATATCCGTATTATCGCTTTCAACCTTGAAATCGCAATAATAATTCTCGTTATTATATAGCGCAAGTCCTCCCGATTGACCGATGCTCAGATTGTATCTTGTTGCCAATAGTTCAAATTGATCCGTATTAAAGGTGTCCTGTTGCCGCCCCAATAGCGATAGCGAAAGCATTCCGATAAATAGGATTGCACCCGCTATGGCAGCGATCCATTTTATTTTCTTATTTAATGGAGAGCGCAGCAGAAGGAACAATCCAACCGGATAGAATAAAACCAATGAACAAGCAATAAATAGCCGGTTTTCTCTTAGCTGCATATCATCACCCCTTGCGTTATTATAAACTAATTTTGTGTTGAGGTAAAGATGGATTTATGGAATTATTTAAAAACTACAAATAAGCCGATCGTGCTTTACGGTATGGGCAACGGCGCCGATCGGATCTTAAATATCCTGGAAGCGATGTCAGTTTCTGTCAGCGGGGTATTTGCCAGTGACGGTTTTGTGCGTCATCAACATTTCCGTGGCTTTACGGTTTGCAGCTATTATGAATTGAAAGAACGGTTCAAAGAAATGATCGTTTTGGTCGCATTTGGAACCCAGCGGCCGGAGGTGATTGAAAACATTCGCAAAATTGCCACGGAACAAGAGCTTTATGCGCCGGACGTTCCGGTGATCGGCGACCTTTTGTTTGACAGTCAGTATGTAAAAGACTATCAAAACGAGCTTAAAACGGTTTATGAAATGTTGTCCGATGATCAATCCAAAAAGGTATTCGAATCGGTTATTAAGGCAAAATTAACCGGGAATATTCAATATTTGTTTGATTGCGAATCAGATCCTCAAGAGGCTTTTTCATATTTGAAGCTATCCGACCATGAGGTATATATGGATCTTGGTGCCTATAACGGAGATACGGTGCAGGAATTCCTTGGTGTAACGGATAACCGTTATCAGCAGATCTATGCGGTGGAGCCGGATTTTAAAAACTACAAAAAATTACTTAATAATACCGAAAGCCTTATCAATATCAAATGTTACAATGCCTGTATCGGCGCAGAATCGGGGCAATTACCCTTTGCTATGGATGGCGGCCGAAAATCAAAGGCCTTGCAGGACGACGGAACGATGATTCCCTGCAAAACCATTGATGAGATCTTGGACGGTGGGCCTGTCAGCTATATCAAATTCGATGTAGAGGGAATGGAGGCTGCCGCATTGCTCGGCGGAAAAGAAAGCATTAAACGCTGGAAGCCGAAAATGCTGGTTTCTGCTTATCACCGTTCCGAAGACTTATTTCATTTGCCTCTTTTGGTGCAAAAAATCTGTCCCGGTGCAAAGGTCTATCTTCGCCATTATCCGTATGTACCGGCCTGGGATACCAATTTTTATTTTGTATATGAATAAAAAAGGGCATTCATCGGAATGCCCTTTTCTTTATAGGTTGATATTTTCGATCGAAGCGGCGTATTGTGATGGGGTCATTCCCGTGGATTGCTTAAAATGACGGGAGAAGTACTGAACGGAATTATACCCAAGTGTGTCTGCGATTTCTGTAAAATTCGTGTTTTTCTCCCGGATCAGTTTCTTGGCTCGATCGATTTTGCATTTATTATAATAGTCCATGGCTCCGCCGCCGATCCCTTCTCTGAAAATCTTTTTCATGGAAGATTCACTCATGGAAAAATGCTGACATAGCTGGGGGAAGGTCAAACGGTTTTGAACGTTCGTTTCAATATAGCGGCAGATCTCTGCCAATTTGCTGTTGCTTTGGTCCTCTAAAACCGGTCTTTGTTCGGTCTGTTCGATAAATCCAAATTCCCGGATCAAGCGGATCAGCAACTCCTCCAGGTAGCTTTGGATCAATTGCTCGGCACCAAATACAGGCTCTTCTTTTCGAATCAATTGTGCAGTGTGGGGCATACCGAGAGGGGAAGAGAAGGCGTTTCGGGCTTCGGAAATAATTAACCCTAAAAACTTTTTGCATTTTTGGGGACAATCAAAAACCTTTCCTGCAAGCGAAAACAGCATCGGAGACGATGATGAAAAGGATAAAATGACTGAATTTGCCGCCTTATGACCGTCACACCGCAGGTTATGAAACTCCATCGGTTGATGGAGGTAAAACTGCCCGGCAGAAAGAATTCGCTCGTGAGTGCCAGAAGTGATCACCAAGGATTCTTTATCTGCATAGACTAACTCCCAAAAATCGTGGAATTCCCCGGAATAGGCGAAGTCCTTAGTATACTCGAAATAATGGATCGAAACGATATTGTCTACCGTAAGATCTTTTTTCATTGACGTTTTAACGTAATCCAATTTATAAACTCCCAAAAGTATGAATTTATTCTATTATATCACGTGTTTTTATACTTTTCAATCCGAAGAATGACCAAAAGTGCAAATTATTGGTCGAATAATGTGTAGATATCGAAAAAAATAATTGATATAATTATATCATCAAATTAATACTGGGGAGGATTTGAATTATGAAAGTAATCAAAACTGAAAGTTACGAACAAACCAGCCTGCGCGCAGCAGAAATCGTTGCAGAGCAGATCCGCAACAAGCCCGAATCCGTTTTGGGTCTTGCCACCGGTTCTTCTCCCGTAGGGATGTATGACGAGCTGGCTCGCCTTTGTGCAGCAGGGGAACTGGATTTCTCCAAGATCACTACCGTGAATCTGGACGAGTATTATGGTTTGGAGCCCGAAAACGATCAGAGCTACCGTTATTTTATGAACAAAAACCTCTTTGACCGTGTTAATATCCGCAAAGAATGTACTTACGTTCCCGATGGTCTCACCAAGGATCCCGCAAAAGAATGCGCCGAATACGACGAAAGAATCGAAAACCTCGGCGGTATCGATCTGCAGGTATTGGGTATGGGTCTGAACGGTCACATCGGTTTTAACGAGCCCGATAATCATTTCCCCGTTGGTACTCATCTGGTTGACCTGGAAGAAAGCACCATCGATGCAAACTCTCGTTTCTTCGCTTCCCGCGATGACGTTCCTACCCAGGCTCTGAGCATGGGCTTGAAGTCCATTATGTGTGCTAAAAAGATCGTTATGATCGTACATGGCAAAGCTAAGGAAGCCACTTTGGAAAAGGCTTTGAACGGCCCTGTTACTCCCGAGGTTCCCGCTTCCATCCTGCAACTGCATCCCGACGTTACCGTTGTTTGCAGTTTTAATGAATAATTAAGGAGAATCCATATGATTCGTTTTGGTACCGGCGGCTGGAGAGCCGAGATCGGTGTTGATTTTATTAAATCGAATATTTGCAAAGTTGGTCAGGGTGTGTGTGATCTGATGAAGGCAGAAGGGAAGTGCGACCAGCCGATCATTATTGGCTACGATCGCCGTTTCCTTTCTCCCGAAGCCGCCACTTGGCTCGCTGAGGTTATGGCCGGTAACGGTGTTAAGACCTACTTTTTGCGCCGTAGTTCTCCCACACCTTTGGTGATGCATACCGTTAAAAAGCGTGGCTGGCATTATGGCTTGGAGGTCACCGCTTCCCATAATCCGTATCTCTACAACGGCATTAAGCTGATCGTTGACGAAGGCCGCGATGCCGACGTTGATACGACCAATCGGTTAGAGCAGTTGATCGAAGCGATTGATACACCCAAGGTAATGCCCTTTGAGCAGGCGGTTAATGAGGGTTTAGTTGAATATCTGGAAAATCCCTTTAACGATTTCCTGGATGATATTATGAACGTATTGGATATGAAAGCAATTCGCGAACACGGTCTTCGCATTCTTTTTGATTCCATGCATGGTAGCGCAACTTATCCCTTGATGTCCATTTTCTATTCTGCCCGGTGCACCCTGGACATTATCAACGGTAATAAGGATGCTTATTTTGGCGGAATGATGCCCGCACCCACCGAAGAGACTTTGGTTGACCTTGCCCGCCAGGTAACTGAAGGAGGTTATGATTTGGGGATCGGTGTTGATGGTGACGGTGACCGTTTGGGAATTATTGATGAAAACGGTCAATATATCAGCGCCAATCAGATCTTGGTTCTGCTGTACTACTATCTCCATGAGTATAAGGGATGGAAGGGTCCCGTTGTCCGCAACCTGGCAACCACTCATATGCTGGATGCACTTGCAGAAGATTTAGGTGAAAAGTGCTATGAAGTTCCCGTAGGCTTTAAGTATATTTCCTCTAAAATTGACGAAGTGGATGCTGTATTGGGTGGCGAATCCTCCGGCGGTTTGACTGTTCGTGGTCATATTCACGGAAAGGATTCCGTTTATGCTGCATCTTTGTTTGCAGAAATGGTTTGCAAAACCGGTAAATCTCCCAGCGCCTTGTTTGCTGAACTGGAAGCCAAATACGGTAAATACGTCATGGTTGAATACAACCTTCCTTTTGCGCCCGAAGCCAAAGAAGGCGTCGTGAATAAGGTAATGGTTGAACGCGTTCTACCGACCTTTGATGCCAAAGTTTGCAAGGTTAGCTATGAAGATGGCTGTAAAGTTTATTTTGAGGATGATTCCTTCGTAATCTGCCGCTTCAGTGGCACCGAGCCCTTACTCCGCATTTTTGCAGAAGGTAAGTGCAAGGAACAGGCTCAGAGCTATATCGATGCCTGGAAGGATCTTTTAAATCTTTAATAATAAAAATCCCGTTATTCCAACGAATAACGGGATTTTTTACGGAGGATATATGTTTCATAAACTGGAAAAAACGTTTTCGATCGATGGTTTTTATACCTTTTTTGAATATACGTATCCGCAGGATTATCGATACGAAGGGGAGCACCACCAATTTTGGGAGATTGTATATTGCTTGAACGGATCGGTTGGTGTTAGTGCAGATGACAAAATTTTTCGTCTCTATCCGGGGGATCTGATGATCCATAAGCCAATGGTCTACCATCGGTTTTGGGCAGAGGATGATACACAACCGCAGGTGATGGTATTTTCCTTCGATATTTCAGGTGATTTGCCCCAAAACGTCACCGGCGGATTCAGCTGCGATGAGTATTTACGGGAGCAATTGGAAGCAATTTATAAAAGAATCAGAAACAGCAACTGCAAAAGAAGCTTAACCGGCTTTTTACATTATCTTGATAAAAACGTCACAGAATATCAGCTGATTGCCAATTTATGCGAAAATTGTCTGATCAATTTAACGGATCACGGACTTCCTTTGGGTGCGAATAACAGTAAGCAAGCAATCGCTTATCAAAAAATCATCCACGTGATGAAAACGAATATTTCGGGGAATCTATCAACAGAAGAGATCGGAGAACTGTGCCAAATGAGTGTTTCTACCATGAAAGCATTGTTCCGGGCCTATAATTCCATGGGGATCCATGAATATTATCTGTATTTAAAGATTGCGGAATCTATCAAGCTATTGCGTTCCGGTCACACTGTTACAGAAACTGCAAACCTGCTTGGTTTTTCCAGTCAAAGCTATTTCAGTACGGTTTTCAAGCGCAGAACAGGGGAGGCTCCGGGTAAATACTATCGTCATTAAAGGCTACTCTTCATCCGTAATGCGAGGCTTAAATTTAGATAAAGGATTGCTGACGGAGGCATCCTTTACCTGCTCGCTATCGATATGGGTGTAGATCTGGGTAGTGCCAAGGTTTTCGTGGCCTAAGATTTCTTGCAGAACTCTGATATCCACGTTGCCGTGTCGGTGCATAAGTGTTGCTGCGGTATGACGTAGCTTGTGTGTAGAAAGCTTTTTATCGCCCAATCCCGCTAATTTCAAGTACTTTTCAACCACGTTTTGCACGGCTCGGCGAGATATTCTGCACCGATTTCTGCTAATGAACAGAGCTTCAGGATCGATCAAAGCGTCCTTGGGGCGTTCAAATTGCAAATACTCGTCAATGGCTGTTCTGCAGGCTTGATTTAAGTAAACAGTGCGCTGTTTGTTTCCCTTACCGGTAATCACGGCGTAGTCGCCGGTAACGTCCTGAACGTTAAGGGAAACTAACTCTGCAAGCCGCATACCGCAGTTTAAAAATAAGGTCAGAATAGCGTAATCACGTCGACTTTTCTTAACAGCCGCCAACAATTCACCGCTTTCTTCCAAAGAAAGGTATTTGGGTAAGGTTTTCGGCAGGGAAGGGGTCTCAACGTTTTCCATAGGATTGTGCTTGATCTCGTTGGTTTTTACTTTTAAATATTTAAAATACGTACGCAAGGCAGACATTTTTCTTGCAATACTGCGCGAATTGTTATTGCGAACCTCACGGCAAAAATACAGATATTCATAAATATCTTCTAAAGTAATGGAAGAAACAAAGGGAATATCAATATCCACGATAGAAACGTCGTGCAGCTTAGTGGATTTGGGAAGATTGCATTTTTTAATTTTTATAAAACGGAAAAAGTTTTCCAGATCGAGGGTATATTCATAGACTGTGGCTTTTGATTTACCGCGAACTACCTCAAGATAGAAGATAAAATCCTTTACCGATTTGGGCAAACGATCCAATTCAACCATCATTCTCACAACCTTTCATCAAAGATCCCGGGGAATATATCTATATTATACCACACTTTCGCACATTGTCAACTGCACAAAATGGATATTTTGTGCAGTTGAGGGGAGGAAAATGAGAAAAGGCAGCAGATTTTGCATTCTGCTGCCTTGATTTGTTATTTAGAGCGTTCTTCTAATATAGTATTTAAAAAGGCTCTTATATTATCGAAAATATACGTAGGCGCGGCGCCTTCAAAGGTTCTGACGTCTTCCATGGTGGATTCACCGCTCAGCATTAATGCGGTATCAATTCCTGCATTACTACCGCTTGCAATATCTGTGTACAACCGATCACCTAAAATAATGGATTCCTCTTTTGTAAAGCCTGCCTTTTCGATGGCAAGATCAATCATTGTAGGTTCAGGCTTACCAATGAACTTCGGCAAACGACCGGTTGCATTGCAAAGCATAGTTGCAACGGAACCGCAATCAGGAACCGAACCGTACCACGTTGGACAAACCCAATCAGGATTGGTTGCAATGTAATCTACACCTCTGTTTAACAAAATGCAGGCATCCTCCAGTTTCTGGAAGCAAAGCTCTGTATCAAATCCCATTACCAGGCACTTAATATCATCACACAGTTTATCGGTAATATTTAACTGATATTCCTTTAATTCATCCTTTAAGGCTTGGGTACCAAAAACATACAAAAGATCGTTTTTATGTGTTTTTTGCAGATAAAGCGCCGTTGCCTGGGCTGATGTGGTAAAATCACGCTTTTCCGCTTCAATGCCCATTGAGGCCAATTTTTCGATGTATTTATTCACGCTTTTAGAACTGTTGTTGGTCAGGTACATTGCTCTGCCGCCGATGGATTCTACGTATTTCAAAAAGTCCAACGTTCCGTCAAACAACTCCTGATCCAGGTAGATCGTACCATCCATATCCAATAAAAACAGCTTTTTTTCAGATAATTTCATTATTTTTCTCCCTCTTTATGGCAGCATCCGCAATTGAAAAAGCTCTCTAATTGCAGCACATATTGCTCATTTTCTTGTTTAAACCCTATATATTGTGCTAATTTCTGGAATTTTAGCGGCAAGTAAACCACCTTTACACCTTGAATATCCATAATATTTAGAATTGCACGGCATAACCCATCCAAAAGCAGGATATCACCGTCAAATCCGTTGATATGAAGGATCCTTCCCTCTTCGTTTTGATAGTCAAACACTGCACTATTCAGCACTTCTCCGCGTTCAACTGTTGCAATAATACGCAATCCCTCTTCAAGCTCAATTTGTGCCTCGTCGCAAATCTTTTTAGCGATCGTTGGATCCGTCACCTTTTTAATTTCGATCATTTTTAACCTCTCAGTTTTTATTTATATTATAGTATCAATTGCGGGACAAAAAGTCAATTAAGAATTAAAAAATATCCGCAAGAACCAAGCTTTTTATGAATAAAATGCCCTTAGGGGGTGTTTTGATGTTTCTTTCCTTTGAATATCTATTGGATCGAACGATTTTTTTAATGCTTTATCTTTCCGGCGGTGCAACCTTTCCAAAACCGCTAACGGCCGCCGAAGAACGGTATTATTTGGAACAATTCAAAAATGGCGATCAGGAGGCCAGAAATATTCTGATCGAACGAAATTTACGGTTGGTCGCGCATATCGTTAAGAAATACTTTGCCGCCAGCGACGATCAGGAGGACTTGATTTCGATCGGGACCATTGGATTAATCAAAGGTGTTACCACCTTTGACAGTTCTAAGGGCTCACGCTTAGCCACTTACGCAGCACGTTGCATTGAAAATGAAATACTAATGTATTTCAGAAATCAGAAAAAACATCAAAACGATGTCAATATCAGCGATCCTATCGATACCGATGGTGATGGCAATGCGTTAACTTTTTTGGACGTGGTGTATGAAGACGAACACTTTGCAGAAGACCTTGACCTGAAGATCAACAGTAAAAAGCTATATAAGTTATTAGAACAGCTTCCAAATCGTGAAAAAGAAATATTAATTATGCGCTACGGGCTTTATAATACAATGCCGTTAACACAAAAGAAAATTGCAAAAAAATTGGGGATTTCCCGAAGCTACGTTTCAAGGATCGAAACCAGAGCGATCGAAATGTTGAAAGAACTTTATCCAGTCATAACCTCCGGCTAAGCCGGAGGCTTGAGTAAGCCCTAGAAGGGCTAAATACAGGCACTACCCCTAAAGGGGCACCGAAAAGTCTGCCAACCGCATTGCACTTTCGGGCAACCCCTAAAGGGGTAGTTTCTTTATG
>JAZQAR010000121.1:0-7973 GCA_045545315.1 Eubacteriales bacterium
GACCGCGGAGTCGGCAGCACGAAGGTTTTGTCGGGCACCGCTCGCAGCGGTCGACAAAAACCGAGAGCGCACCGCATCCCCTGTGTTGCAGGCGGATGTGGGCATCCGCCCCTACGAGTTTTCCGGTATCTTTAACAATAACCCTTTGCCGCCGCCCTTGGGGCGGCTTTAATTTTTTTATCGAAACAAGTTTCCATCCATCGTACGGAAGCAAAGGCGGCGTACACGGTGAAGTTCTACGTTCAGACCGGCATTTTTAAGCCCTTCTGCCAGATAGTTGGGGCTCAAGGAACGGTCGTTCCCCGCCGCAATGGAGGCAGAGAGGGTCACCAGGCCGGGCTCGGTCTGTTCCGCTGTGACGGTGCGAATGAATTCCCGCAGCTCCACCTCTTTTTCGCTCCGTTTGGTTTTCTTTAAAACGGTGAGTGTTCCCTCGAATGCGGTTTGGATGGCTTCTGCAGAAGCATCGGTTTTCAGTTCTACCCGATAATCCGCCCAGGCGATCTCCTTGAAGGAGCGCACCGGCTCGTAGATCTCCAAAATCTGCAGAGATGCAGGAAAAGCTTTTTTCAGATCCTCGGGATCGAAGGGCGCCCCCTCCAGCACCCGAAAATCAAAGAGTTCCCCTTCGCTCTCAAAGCCCAGTGACAGGGGCTGGGCGAAGATACAATAGGGATGGGGGCTGAAGCCGCCGGTACTCCAAAAGGGGATCCCGCTACGGCGGATGGCCCGATGAACCCCACGGTTCAGATCCAGGTGGGAGAAATAGATGGCACTATCCTGCTTACAGAAGCGTGCACGCATATCCTTAAACATCACATTTCCTCCCGATCATTTTATTGGCCCCGCAACCGCTGCAGCCTTCCTGACAGTTTTGGGTGGTCTGGTTTTGGTAAGCCTTGCGGGCCTCGTTCATCAAATATTCCTTGGTCACACCGATATCGATGAAATCCCAAGGCAAAAGTTCATCAAAATCCCGCTTACGGAGGGAATAGAAATTTCCATCTACCCCGGTGGCGGCAAAAGCCTCTGCCCAACGCTGAGCATCAAAGCATTCGGTCCAGGCATCCAGTTTACCGCCCTTGGCGGCAACCTCTGCAATAACAGAAGCCAGCCGACGGTCGCCCCGGGCCAGGATGGCCTCGATCATAGAAGTCTTACAATCGTGGTAGCTCAAGGAAACCTGCTTTTTCTGTACCCGGCTCCGCAGGTAATCCTGCTTACGGTTCACCTCTTCCCTGCTGTTTTGCGCCTCCCATTGGAAGGCGGTGAAGGGCTTGGGGATAAAGGTGGCCAGGCTGACTGCAATATGAATAAAGCGGTTCCGTTTGGATTTATCGGTATCATAGAAATAACCGATGATCTTATCAGCCATAGAATGGATGGCATCCAGGTCCTCGTCGGTCTCGGTAGGAAGACCCATCATAAAATAAAGCTTGACCGAGGAGTTCCCGTTTTCAAAGGCGATCCGGCAACTACGTTCAATATCCTCTTCGGTGACGTTTTTATTGATCACGTCCCGCATCCGCTGGCTTCCCGCCTCCGGTGCAAAGGTAAAGGTAGACTTTTTGACCGCCGTGATCTTGGCAGCCAGTTCCTTGGAGAAGTTGTCCACCCGCAGAGAAGGCAAGGAAAGGTTGATCCCCCGAGGTTCGGTATAGTTCATCAAACCGTCCACCAGGGATTCGATCTCGGGATAGTCGCTACTGGACAGAGAGCAAAGAGAAAGCTGCTCGTATCCGGTATTCTCCAGCAGAGTGCAGGCATCGTTGATCAGGGTCTTGGCGGATTTACAGCGCACGGGACGGAACAGCATCCCCGCCTGGCAAAAGCGACAGCCACGGATACAGCCACGGAACAGTTCTACGGTCACCCGATCGTGGACTACCTCGGTAAAGGGGATCATCTGCGTCTTGGGATAGTAGACCTGATCCAGATCCTTGATCACCCGTTTTTGTACCTTGGCAGGGACCCCTTCCCGGGTGGGTTCAAAGGATTTGAGGGTGCCGTCCTCATGATAGGTAGCCTCGTAGAGAGAGGGTACGTAGAATCCCTCCATTTGGGAGACCTGATAGAGGAATTCCTCACGGCTCCAGTTTTCTTTTTTGGCCTGACGGTATTTTTCGGTCAGTTCGGGCAGAGCCTCTTCCCCTTCGCCGATACTGAAGATATCGAAGAAGGGCGCCAGGGGCTCCGGGTTATAGGCGCAGGGGCCACCGCCCACCACAATATTCTTCAGGCCTTGGCGATCCTTGGCATAGATGGGCACCCCACCCAGCTCCAGCATATTCAGAACGGTGGGATAACACATCTCGTATTGGAGGGTGAAGCCGATCAAGTCAAATTCATCCAAAGAGGTATGGCTTTCCATAGAAAAAAGCTTAATGGAATTCCGGCGCATCTCCTCTTCCATATCCACCCAGGGCTGGAAGAAACGTTCGCACCAGGTTCCCTTTTGCTCATTTAACACCCCGTAAAGGATCCGAAGACCCAGATGGGACATCCCGATATCGTAAATATCCGGGAAGCAGAAGCCGAAGCGCACATCCACCTCCTGCAGATCCTTCACGGTCTGCCCCATTTCGCCGCCCACGTAGCGGGCGGGCTTTTGGACCCCCAGCAAAAGGGTTCTCATCTCGTCAACGTTATACGTCATTCCATACTCTCCTTGATCAGCCAAAGTAAATAAATACAGATTAAAAGCAGCGACGGATTATAGCCGCTGGATAAAAACTGCCAAAAAGCAAGCCCCAATAAGGGGAACAAAAACAGCATCCCGATGCCGGCGGACAATCGCCGTTGCCATTGCAGGCTGCAATGGAGCCCCAAAAAGGACGAAAGGATCCGCCCACCGTCCAAGGGGAAGATGGGCAACAGATTGAAAAGCCCCAGGGCACCGTTAGACAGGCAGCAAAACCAGAGAAATTCCCGTTCGGAGGCCCAGGCTAAACCGCCGAAAAAAATCGATAGCGCCATACTGACCGCCGGCCCGCCCAAAGCCACGAACAGCTCCTGACGGTAGGAAAGACCGTTGACCGCAATACTGAAGCCTTGTCCCCCGCCGGAAAAGCCTTCGATCCGAGCGCCGTAATGATGGATCACCGCAAAGTGCCCCAGCTCGTGCAAAAAGGCAAAGGCCAGAACAAATAAGGGATCGAAGGAGCCTTCGATCAGCACGTAGGATACGGTCAGCAGGATCAACAGCGGTGAGCATTTAACCCGCATTATTTTCCGCCAGAGCTGCACTCACCGTTTCTTTAACGTCCTCTTCGGTTACGGCGGGCTCCTCCTCTTTAAAGGCAGAAATCACGGCGCCTGCCCACTCCCGCAAAGTATCCCGCACCGCCACGTAGGTGGGGTTACCGGTGAGCCAGGCGGGATCGGTGGTCTTAACGTAAAATCCCCCGGCAAGCACGAACATCAAAATAATCAACATACTGATAAATCGGGAGCCTTTGACGGATTGGTTTGTTTGCTGCTCCAAGGCCTCCCTACGCAGGCGGCGCAGACTGTTGCGATCATATTCTTCCATTTTCTTCATCTCCTTTGTATAAGGATATGAAGGGCTTGGATTTAATAGAATTGCTCCATCAAATTATATTAAAATTGCAGGGCTTTGTCAATGATATTGACTTTTTAGTTGCTTTCGGGTAAAATGATAAGGCAACGATGCCCTCTTAGTTAAATGGATATAATAAACCCCTCCTAAGTGAGTGTTTTAACGCTCGCCTTTGCAAAAAGGCAAATGGTAATGTGTTCGAATTGTATCGTATATGCGCTTGTAGCTCAGCAGGATAGAGCGTCCGCCTCCTAAGAAGTAGGTCGTTCGAGTCTATGGGGGCTGGATAGAGCAAAAAACTTAATATTTATTAGCAAATGTCCCAGTAGCTCAGCTGGATAGAGCACCACCCTCCTAAGGTGGGTGTCGGGGGTTCGAATCCCTTCTGGGACGCCAAAAAATCCGCTGTAAGCCTTGATTTATCGAGGTTTACAGCGTTTTTTACTTTATCGGCAATCCCTGTCAGTTCCAAGGTGCTGACGGGGATTTTCTGTTCGCTGTGCCTCTATTTTGTTTGCTAATTGGAATCGAACGATTTTTCCGAGTTTGCTAAGAATTTTCGAGTTCTTGCTAATTTTCCATTAGCAAGCCTTTTGCGCTATGATCGAAGCCAAAGTATTAGCAAGCTCCGGAGAGTTCTGTAATTGCTCAATAAGAGCGTTCAAATCAATCGTAGGCGCCGGTGTTTCTTCCTGCGGAGGTTTCACATTTCTTAAATCGGGATTGGCGTAAAATGCACTTTCAAACTTCTGCGCATTTATCTTTCTGTCTTCATCAAGAATATGTGCGTACACCTTTGTAATCATATCGATTTCCGCATGACCGGTATCGCCTTGGGTAGCTTTCAAATCACCGTGGTTAAGTTTCAGCTTGTAAGTGGTACTGGAATGTCGTAACGAATGGAACACTACGTTGGGAAGCCCTGCTTTCTGTTTTAAGTTCAAGAATTCCTTTTCGATGATCCTGTTTTCACAAGGTCTGCCGTTCGGCAAGGCAACCACAAGATTAAAGTCTTGATATTCGTTGCCGAGAAATTCTCTAAGCTCGTCCTGGGCCCGTTTCCATTCTCTTAATATGTAGGCAACCGTTTTTGGCAGCCATACTTTTCGGATACTGGAATCGGTTTTAGGCTTTTTCAAAATAATGCGGGTACTTGTGTTCGGCATAAGCGGAGTGAAAATATGATAGATGTCCTTTTCACCCAGCATTTCGATTGCTTCCTTGGTTGCTCTGGCTAACTCTTTATCAATAAAGACGTGTGCGTTATCATTAGCAATATCTTCATCGCTGATAAACACTCTGTCCCAAGTTAGACCAAGGATCTCACCGATACGCAAAGAACAAGCAAAAGCCAAGTTCATTGCAATATAGAGTTTGCTGTCCTCACATTCATCAAGAGCCTTGCGAATCGTGTCAGCATCCCAAATGTCTCTCTTTTTATATTCGACCTTCGGGAGCACAACGTTGTCAAAGGGATTTTTACCGATAAGTTCCCAACGAACCGCCTGCTTGAAAGCACAGCGAAGAACCTTAATGATTTTAATAATGGTCTTATCCGTTACATACTCGGTCCTTGCTTTGCGGGTACCTCTTGATACTGCCGGTGTCTTTTTCAGTGTTTGCACATACTGATCGACTACACGGGTAGTAATCGCCTGCACTTCCAAATCACCGATGATAGGGTTAATATAATTAGCAATAATGGCTGTGTTACTGTCGTACATAGAAACACCCCACTTGTTCACACCATAGGTGCGGACAAAATCCTCCAGAAAACTCGATACCGTTGTTTTGCTTGGAGGAAGAAAAGTTCCGTTAAACATTTGATTTTCAATTTCTGCTTTTCGTTTCAGTGCTTCCTTATGTGAATGACAGGTTTCCCATTTTTGCTTTGTTTCACCCCTTTCATCTACATAATTGTAAACCACGGAATATGCTTTTTTTCTTTTTATAATAGATGCCATAACTGTATCTCCTTCTATTGATTATTGCTGTCAAGCCATGCATCAAAGGAAGGTTTTGATACTCTCACGTATTTTCCCACTTTTACAGTCTTAAACGGAGCCTCTTTGCATAAAGCGTAAGCCATACTCTTGCTTATCTGCAAAATGTCAGCTATTTCTTGCACCGAATAAGTCCTTTTATCTGCAGTGGCGTGATCAGTTTTGTTGAAATCAACTGCCATCAGTAACTCCTTTCTGGGCAGTCCTTGGATCTACAGTTCGAATCTATCACGACATATATATTTTACTACAATTCACCCCTGTATTTCAACTGCCCGATGTAATATAAAAAATTTCTAATAATAAAGTAAAAGCACCCAACACACCGAGCCATTTCCTACGCTTATTCAACCGTGTATTTGCAGGCTGTGCTATGCAGCATTTCATTTGTGGGCGCGCTCGGCCAAGGCGTTATGGCACACTATCCGCAAAACCTGTATAACTCCCGATGGTGGGCTATTCAGTTGTCAAGGTGCAAACAAGGATATTTGTCCTTTCATTTATAAACATACAGAAATCACCTCTTTTTCCTCAAAAATTTTTTCAAAATGTTTCCCCAGAGAAGCACCGTATAACGATATGTAGGGATAAAACCTTGACAAACACTATATATTGTGGTAAAATACCCTTGTAATTGATTTTTGTGCACCGCCCGTAAGGGCATCGTGGTTTTACCACATTGCACACGTTGTTATTTTTCTAAGTTGTCAGTAGTATTGCTATGCCTTTTGGCAGGTATATTACTGGCTTTTTTGTTTTTATGGGAGAAATCCCCCTATAGCGAGAATGACATTTGTTTGCTTGATTGCAGACGCCAGACCTGAGATATTCAGGAAGGTATGTTGTTCTCGCTTTTTTTATTGCCCAAAATGCCGTAAGGTGTTTGGAATAAATTAAAGAAAGGCGGAAAACCAGAATGAAGCGAAAGACCTATGTTCGTTACAAAAGACGAACGCCCAAGCCTGCTGTGAGAAAGCAGCAGATTTTAAGAAAGGAGGCACAGAAGCGTGCAAAATACCCCGTCCGTATGGCAACGTACCGACACTCACAAATTCACTATAAAAGGAGTGCGTGACAATGCCGAGAGAAGCGTATAGCCCATGCGTATTGGTGGATACCGCTGACCTTCCCGAAGCGGAATGGTTGGAATGGCGCCGAAAAGGTATCGGTGGCAGTGATGCTGCAGCCATATTCGGTATATCCCCATTTGCAACAGCCCGTGATCTTTACTACGACAAAGTTGGTATCTTGCCGTGTGAAGAGACCGACGAAAACTGGGTACAGAAACAAGTCGGACATTTACTTGAAGATTTAGTCGCTCAAATATTTGCGAAAAAAACCGGCTTTAAGATCTATCAGGTAAAAAAGATGTTTCATCATCCCAAGCATACCTTTATGCTGGCAGACGTGGACTACTTTGTGGAGCTCCCCGATGGCACTACTGCTATTTTGGAGATTAAAACCACAAACTACAATGCCAGAGACCATTGGTGGCGAGACGGTCAAGAGGTCGTTCCCGTTAACTATGAAACACAAGGTCGGCACTATATGTGTGTTATGAACGTAGACCAGGTATTCTACTGTTGTCTGTATGGCAACAGTTTTGAAGAGGTCATTATCCGAAGTCTGAAACGCGACTATGATTACGAAGACGAATTGATTATGGTCGAAGAAGATTTTTGGGTTAATAACGTGCTTAAAAAAGTAGAGCCGCCCTATACCGAGGATGGCGAACTGATACTCGAAAGTATCCGGCGACATTTCGGTGCCGTTGATACTGATGCACCAACCGTAACCTTGAGTCTGCCTTTGGCGAGCTGTGTTCTGCGATTTACAGAATTACAGGCGCAAAAGAAGGCTGCCGATGCAGAGTCCACCCGTCTCAAAAAGGAGATGGAACGATTGCAAGGTATGGTTCTTGCTGAAATGGGTAAAAGCAGTTCTGCCGAATGTACCATCGGCGCGGATAAGTTTGCCGTTACCTACAAACCTTCGTCACGCCCGGCTATCAGTAAAGAGGGCTTGTTACGATTGCAGGTTAGGCACCCCGATATTTATAAAGAATATGTAACGCCTGTGGTTAGCCATCGGTTCAATGTCAAAAAGTCGCTTGAAGAGGCGGCTTAATTTTTTTGAAGAAAGGATGATGATTGGATATGAGTTATGTGGCGGTCTATGACCGGACGATATTCTACAATCCAAGCAACAAATACTGCATTATCAGTGTGAAAAGCACGGATCAGAATATCCCTCAGCAAGCCCGCAGTGCTTATCGGCATCGGGATAATATGATTCGCTTTGTTGCCGTTGGTTATGAGCTGCCCCGTACTGACAAAGTAAGTATGCTTTTGGACGGCGAATGGAAAGACGGTAAACACGGTTATCAGTTGCAGGTTGAACGTTGCGAAGAA
>JAZQAR010000122.1:0-7298 GCA_045545315.1 Eubacteriales bacterium
CCTATGTGCCGTTCCGCACTGTATGACATCACGCCGAAGGCGTGTATAATAATTGAAACCATTACAAAATGCACAATTGAATTGTGCATTTAAAGAAACGAATTCTCTTTTTTACAGGTTAATGACCAATTCAATTGTGCATGTTTGATCTGGTCTGAGAAACGAATGACCAATTGAATTGTGCATTTAAAGAAATGAATTCTCTTTTTCAAGGGTTAATGACCAATTCAATTGTGCATTTTTGATCCGCCTTGAGAAATGAATGACCAATTCAATTGTGCATTTCAAGGTAAATTTCTCAATTGAATTGATACCCCGTAGGGGCGATCTGCGATCGCCCGCTAAAATACCATTAAACCTTCGGGCGACCAATGGTCGCCCCTACGAGGTGGATTTCAAACCGTCCCGCAAAAAACATCGAACCCCACGGGTCGTCGAAATCGCCGACCCCTACGATGGAATTTTAAGATATCGAAACACGAAAACACCCCCGGACAGAATTTCTGTCCGGGGGTGTTTGTTTCCCGCTATGCGGGGGTTATGCGATTTTTAAGCGATCAAGCCTGGGGCAGGATCAGCTTACCGTCTGCGTCGAATTCGTACCAGCCTTCGGCCAGGTCAGTGTTTTTGACGACGTTAGCGCTCAGGTAAAGCTTGGTATTCACAGCAGCTCTATGACCGTCGTTTACAAAGTAGTAAGCGCCGTTGATCTCAACCAGCTGATAAGCCAGTTTACGAACACCGTCCTTATAAACGAAGCCGTCGATCACACCGTTGCCGCCCAGCTTACCGTCTTTGTCAAAGTAATGATAGCCTTCATAGCCTTTTACAGTCACCCAATGGGCACCGTTCTTGGCAATCTTATGACCGTCGCTGACGTAGTAGGTAGCGCCGTCGATCTCAACTACGGTGTAAGCGGATACACGCTTGCCAGCCTTGTAGGCATAGCCGTTATCGATCGCTTCGCCGCCCAGCTTACCGTCTTCGTCAAACCAATAATAGCCGGTCACATTGTCGATGGTCAGGTAAACTGCTTGGTTCTTAGCCAGTTTGCCGCCGTCGGATACGTAATAATAGTCTTCGCCGTCCTCAATTAGAGTATAAGCAGCAACTCGCTTACCCTCTTTGTAGTAGTAATCCCCTACCACACCGGCGGCTGCGGTCATAACACCCTCTTTATCGAAGGTGTAGTAGCCGGCATCATATCCGGAGCCCTGAACGTAGATCTCACCCACGTATACGGTGGCGTTCTTCAGAATTCTGTGGTAATCGTGTACGAAGTACACAGCGCCGTTATATTCTGCCAATTGATAAGCATTCAAGCGAACGCCGTCTTTGTAGAGATAGTCCCCTACCATTTCGTCGGCCACCAACATCGTTTTGGTGGTGAAGGTATAGGCATCATCGCCGGTGCCGAAGGTAAAGGTCATCCCATCGATGGAGCCTACCTCTTCTGCAGCGGCAGTAAATACGGCCTTTTCTACCTCCAAGAGTTTTGCCAGGTCAACAGTCTCGCCGCTCTTGCCATAAACAGTAAATTCCTCTTCACCATTGGTGAGTGTAAGTTTTCTGATCTGAGTGGCTTCTGTTCCCTTGGTGATGCCATTTTGGGCATTGAGCGTCCAATAGGTGTTCAGATTTTGGTTCAGAGTCCATGCGGCTTCGGCATTATTATCGGTAATAATGCCGGTCTGCTTTGCAAACAGTTTATTGCCTTGAATCACTTTATCACCGGTGCCAGCCACATAATATACGTTATCGACTATGATGTTGTTTCTGAAGGTAGAACCCAAAGCGGAAAGCTTTGTATAGTCGGTGTAGCCGGAAACGTCATAGTCAGCATCCACATCAACCCAACAATCAGAAATCGTTACATTATTGGCCGAGAACCAACCCACCAGACCGCCGCCTTGGATCGTAGCATTTCCGCCGTACAGTTCCGGCATCAGAATCTTACCGGTCACCCAGCAGTTTTTGATGGTAGCTCTATTTGTATTCATATTATGGCGATCTGCAGTACTTTTATCTGCGAGGTCGTAAACAACACTACCCACCAGAATGCCGGCACGGTAGAAACGACCGGAATCTGTCTCCCAGACATCATAGGTGACCACAGCATCTTCCATACCCAGATTCTGGATCGTTGCGCCGCCAATTTGTGTGAAGAGAGCAACGGTATGATCGGTTCCACTGCTGGAGAACAAACGGCACTTCCAGTTTTTGATCACGTGCCCACCGCCCTCAATGGTCATGGTGTTGATCATATTATTCGTGGCATCATCGTCATCCTTCATCGTGGCATAGCTTGCGCCGATGGGAAGGAAGGAATCCCAACGGCAAACACCGTCTTCATCTTCGAAGATGCCCAGATCGGTCATATCAATATCGTTGGTAAACTCAATGCCGGTGATCCCCATACGGGTAAAGGGAGAGGTACCGTTATACATATTATCGTTGGCAACGATCATAGCAAGAGCCAGCAAATCTGCGGCATTTTTGATCTGAACCTTGCCAATATTATAGTTCCCGGTATAATATTCGTTCACGTGGGCGCTATAGTGCGCAAAGAGATCAGATTTTTCAGCCAGAGTATTTTCGCCCACGTTATCGGTGGTACGGGCTACACGGCGAACCACTACTTCTCCATCCTTATAATAGGAAAGAACCGGATAAGGAACGCCGGGGATCACGTCATATTGCACAGTGTAGTCATCCACACCAACGGATTTAATATCGGTGTTCAAACGTGCGATGGCTTCCGCAGAGATGATATCCTCGCGAGAGAATTCCTTGGCGGCATCATCACAAGCAAAGGCGCCGGGGTTCTTTTGGTTTTCTTCATAATAAGAGGTATAGCCTTGGCTTTGGGTTACAAAAGCGTTGTTATTAGCCCCTTTATAAGCAGTGGCGCTCACTTCGGTATAACCGAAGGCAGCACGCTGATTCCGGGCCATCCAGGCAGACTTTTCTCGGTTATTATAGATCACGGAATCCGCAAAGGCATAGCTGTTGTTGACGGTGAAATGGCTCAAAGACGGCTGACCGTACAATACGCCGCCGTGGCCGGTGATATAAACAGAGCCCAACTGGTAGCAGTTGATCATACTCAAGGCGCCATTGCCCAGCAGACCGCCGGTGAAATATTCGCCCCATACAGTAGCGGCGGACCAGCAGTTATAGATGGATGCAGTTCTCGTTGCATAGCCAACCAAAGAAGATGTTGCCGCTCTAGTTGCTGTGTTGTCACCGCCAAATACAAAGCCGCTGGCGATCCCAACGTTCTTAATGGTGCCGGTCGCAATCTGGGGGAACAGACCGGTTACTTCCCCATAGGGATTCAAGATCAAAAGATTTTCGATTACAAAGCCGTTGCCATCAAAACTACCTTCAAAGGATTTGTTATAGTTACCGATACCGGCAAAGTTTTTCCACTCCATATCGATATCGTTGGCCATAATGAAGGTATAGTTCTTTAAGGCATTCCCCACAGCCAGATCGCTGAGTTTAACCATACCGGCGTAATCGGTAACCTTATAGGTTGTAATGCCCGATACCAAGCCATTCTTGATATCAGGATATTTGGTATCATCGGATACGTCCGTCAGGCCGGTGGCGCTGATAACTTCGCCGGTTTTATCAACGGGATCTTCTTCGGGTTTATCTTCAGGTTCGTCGGAATCATCCTCCGTAAAGACTTTATAATCCTTCACCAGAGCGATATCGTCTACAAAGACATATTCACTCCAAGGATCATCTTCATCCGAAACGTAGGTGGTGTTGGTGATATAATCTACGTCATTTTGAGCGTAATGATCCAGAGCATACCCCAAATAAATGCCGGTAACAATATCATCGGCAGCGGGAGCACGCTTCAACTGGGATGAAAGCATATTTTCAATGGGGAATGCAAACCATCCCTTTTTCCCCCGCATAGACAGTTGATCCTGTTCGGGATTCTGCTTAGCAGAAAACATCCCGAAGCATCCATCTTTATCCGTGGTAAAGGTTTCCCATTGGGTGCCGCCTTCCGGCATATAATAGAAGGTTTGCTTCCCGCCTTTATTCAAGGTGCTGAAATCTTTGTTCGGGTCGTAGTCATAGTTCATAATCAAACCGGTAGTGGCAAGCAGGGGAAGCAGGTTTTTATCCCCGTTATTACCGGTGAGATCCATCCATACCCGAAGATACTTATTATTTCCTAAAGCACCGTAGTTTTCCAGATCGATCTCCAACTCGATATAGCGGGAGCGGTCGGTGGCGCCGTCGGGAGTTGTCAGATTGCGGGTGAAGGCCAGGGCAGAAGAACCCTCGCGGCCACGGTCAGCGGAGATTTTGGCATCCAGTTGTTCCAGAAGATAATCTTCGTAGGTATAATTGGATAAACCGCTGATCAGGTAATGGGAATCGGGATCACTGAAGTCCTGATGAATTCCGGATTTCAAAGGAGCGGGGGGGCCGTCCTTGATTACCGGCTCTTCAATATAGGACATATAGGTATCAAACGTGGAAAGATCGGATTCATTCAACGTGATCACTCGGGCACCCTCACGGCCGGGCAAGCAATAGCCATCGTTACTGGCCGTTCCGGCATAGCAAAGCTTGATGCCCTTATAATCCAAGGCGAAATCATTGGTATGATCGTGGCCGGCAACGATACCGGTCAGATCGTCCTGAATCAGGAACTGATCGAATACGCCCTTGTTATAACCGTTGTGCAAAACGTCTTCGTTTTTAATGCCGGTATAATCATCGTCACGGTTGGCCCAGGCAGTTTCAAATTCGGGAAGAGGAATATGGGAATTGAAAATGCCGTAGATCTTCTTGCCGTAGTGTTTTTGCAACAAATTGGAGGTCTGGATGTACCAATTGATATTATTCTGAGTGATTTTATAATCCATGCACCACAGGTTAAAGGCAACGGTATCATCCTTGGCGGAAAGAATGGGCAACAGATAGTTGCCTACGCCATCCAGGGATTCAACGTCTTTGGAGATACAGTACTCGTATTCTTCGAAAACGGCCTGCTGCTCCGTATTGCTGGGCACAGTGTCGAAATACTTCTGTTCATCGTGGTTCCCGAAAACGTGGGCCCAAGGAATCTTCTGTTCGTCTAAATACTTCAGAGCGGAATCCATCAAGGTTTTAAATTCTTCGATGGTGGTACACCGTTGCTGGTTATCCCCCAGCAGAAGGACCAGATCGGGTTTTTCCCGCTCTACCAGAGTTTTGATGTTGGCCTTGGTCTGTTCAGAGAAAACCTTTTTCGTCCCTTGCCCGTGCAGGTCGGAGAGATAAAGAATCTTAAACTCGCCGTCCTCATTAAAGCGCAGGGTATGCTTCAGATCCAGCAACTCATCAACAGTTGCCGCTGAAGCAGGCACTACGAAACAGGTGAGCATACTGAGCAGTACGCAAACCGCCAACAACGCAGAAAATATGCGTGTTTTCTTTGTGAACATCACTGTGTTCCCTCCTTTAAAAATACTATTATAATTATAATTATATTGTACCCCCCCCCCGAATTTTCAATGACTTTATGTGACATATTTTAAACAATTTGCAAAAAATGTAACCAGCCCGTCGGGGGGAGCCAAACGATATATTTGTGGCTGGAATTATTCCGGAAACAGCCTCCTAATTTAAAAAAGCAGTATCCGAAGATACTGCTTTTTTAATAAGTGATACTACAGGTAAACATACGGGTGCCGACGGCAGAAAGGCCCTTGACCAGATCTTGATCGGGTTGGCGGAAAGCTTCAATCTTAAGGGGCTGGCCGCAAAGAACCTCATGGAGGTAATCGATCTGAAATTCACGGATCGGGGCGGGAAGTTCTTTTAAAGCCGCTACAGCAAAGGCGGGATAAAAGGTATTGTTCACGTGGCCGTTGCCATCGATCATCGATTCATCAGGGATAATCTCAATGCTTTCACCTTCTGCATCAAAATCCCGCAAACGGCGCATACGGTCCTCAAAGGCTTTTTCAGGATAGTAATCCTCCCCGGGATAAAGATTGCCGGCGGAGGCTAATTTACGCTCCACACAGTCGATCACCACCCAATTGGAGGCGCCTTTGATCAGCAATTCGCCCTGTTCATCAAAAATGCGGTAATCACGTTCAAAGCACAAGCGATTGGGTGCCAAAGGCCAGGTCTCCACCAGGATGCGCTGACCAACAGAAGGCACTTTTAACACTTGATAGCGAATTTGGGTGACCACCCAGAATAAATTGCGGTCTACCATTACCTGATAGCCCACGCCCAGTTCCTCCGCATGGGCGGTCGCAACGCTTTGAAAGTAGGTCAAAATCGCAGAGGGCAGCAAATCACCTGTCAAGGAAAGATCCTTTTCACTAATTATAAAAGTATTTTGGTATTTCATCATAATATCAACTCGTAAGAAAAATTCTCAAAATGAAGGCGGGAGTTTAAATCAGTGCCCTCCGGCAATAAAGCCATAGCAATAAAGATCTCACCGCCGTCTTCAACATTTTTAAGGGTGGCATATTCCCCTTCTATTTTGATCACAATATAATCCTTCGGTTCCATTTTAGCCCTCCAGGTCGTTTTGCTGCAGGTGTAATACCTGATCCGGTAATTTTTTCAGGTAGGGCTGAACACAAGTAGGATAGACAGTGATCTGATCCAATTCCGCAAGATCAACCCAACAGAATTCCAGATTGATCTTTTCTTGTCCCAACTCATCCAACACTTTAAAGGGTACTGCGGGCAAAGCATTTCTGTTTTTTAATTCCATCAAGTAGTACAAATTGATTTGATGACAGGGCTTTTTCCAACGAAAAAACAGTTCCACAGAAAAACAGAGCCGCCCCACGTTGACTGCAGCGCCGGTCTCTTCCTGAAATTCACGTGCCAAAGTCTCCTGAGAAAATTCACCAAAGGAAACGTGACCGCCGGGAATAGCATAAGCCGTATCCCCCACGGTACGTTGCAATAAAATTTTGCCGTCCTGGAAAAGCAGCCCCCCTACTCGGTATGAGAACATCCAGGAATCTTGCTGAAACAGAATATCCTTATCCATACTGCACCTCATTTAAGATTTCTTAATACGTATCAGATCTACGTTTAAGTAAAAAAAGAGAGATGTTCTTGCGAACATCTCTTTTTTATGCCGGCATTACGTATCTTCCCGGGCCGTCACCAGCCAAGTATTGTCCGCATGAAGTTGCTTAACTACCGTGTTCGGAATGGGAACGGGTGGGACCAACTCATAATCAACACCGACTATTTAGAAAGTACTCATGTACTCTCAAAACTGAACAGAAGATCTACTCTTGCTT
>JAZQAR010000123.1:0-8143 GCA_045545315.1 Eubacteriales bacterium
ATAATATAACAAGGAGATTTTTTATTGTCCATAGCTAAAGCTTTTTATCCACTGGCAGAGCCAGTGGTTGTCTTATGAACGACAAAAATCCCGCAATGCTGACGCATTACGGGATTTTTTCATTGTGTTTGGGCGGAAAAGATGCTCTCAAAACCGATTCTTCCTTGCGAAGGGTCGCCCTTGAACAGTTCTCTTTTTTCTTGCTTTTTTACGAATTGTTGGTATAATTACAGTTAAGGTAGGTGATGCTTTATGACTCTTGATCGAGCTAAATGGATTTGGATCAGCGAGGAACACGGTGTAAATACGTATGCTGATTTTTTAACTGAATTTTATGTGGATGATATAAATGACATTAACCTTGAGATCAGCGTTGACGGAAATTATGCGGTATATTTGAACGGAAGTTTTGTGAATAGCGGACAGTATCCGGATTATCCCGAATATAAAGTTTATGATGAACTGGCAATTTCGTCTTTTCTGACCAAAGGGATGAACACGCTGTTGATTCGTGTTTATTGGCCGGGGAAAGATCATTTTTCCTACCGTAAGGAAGATCCCGGCTTGGTTTTTTCTGTATGTAATGGCGATGAAGTAATCGTAGCAAGTGATGAGCACGTCCCGGCAGCACGGAATTGCTCCTACCAGAGTGATGGAGTGCCTCAATTGACCGGCCAGTTGGGATATTCATTTTGGTATGATTCCCATTTGGAAGGAACAGAGGTCTTTTCTTCCGCAAAGATTGTTGAGAAAAGTGTAAAGCTTTATCCCAGACCGATCCATAAGTTGCATATCGGAGATCGGTTGTCTTCGTATCCGATTAATTATGGCTCTTTTCAAGAACGCTCTGATGAGAGTTTCGGTATTAAAATGCAAACCGCTGCGCTTACTCATAAATATATGGAGCGGGGAACGATATGCAACGGTCAAATTCCTTTGGAATATGCCTCAGAAGAGGATGACGGTGTTTATTTGATCCTTGATCTGAAAATGGAACAGGTTGGCTTTTTCGATTTAGATATCGAGCTTCCTGAAGATGCAGTGATTATGGTGGGCTATGGAGAGCATCTGGAAGATCTACGGGTTCGTACCCATGTCGGAAGCCGTAACTTTGCTTTCCGTTATGATGGGAAAAAGGGTAGAAATCAATTTTTTATGCCGTTTCGCCGTTTGGGTTGCCGATATCTGCAATTGCACGTATATGCACGCTCGTTTAAGTTATATTATGCCGGACTTCGGCCTACCACGTATCCTTTGCGGGAATATCCTCTTGAGGTTCACGACCTTTTGCATAAAAAGATCTATGAAGTTTGTGTACAGACCTTAAAGCATTGTATGCACGACCATTATGAGGATACTCCCTGGCGGGAGCAGGGACTTTATACGATGGATTCCCGCAATGAAATGCTTTGCGGCTATGACGTTTTCCGCGAGAAGGATTTTCCAAAGGCCTGTTTGCGCTTGATCGCACTTTCTGTTCGTGAGGATGGATTGGCTGAGATCTGTTCGCCGGCTCGAAACGGTAGGACGATTCCGTCATTTTCGGCTATTTATTTGGTTCAAATCTTGGAATACCTTGAATATTCAGGTGATAAGCAGTTTGTGTTGGAAATATTGCCATATGCAGAAAAGATTGCGGAGTCTTTTGTGTCCAGAATCAGTGAAAATGGGCTAATTGGGGCCTTGCAAGAATCACAATATTGGAATTATTATGAATGGCAGACGGGTTTGGACGGCAAGGCGGATCAATCCAGAGATACCTATGATGCACCCCTCTGTGCATTTGTTTCGATGGGATTTCAGGCTATGGAAAAAATTTACCGCATTTTGGGTGATGGCACTTCTGCCGATCGCTATTCCTCGTTATGGAAGCGTATGAATCTCGCGGCTCATAATGCATTTTGGAACGGTAACTGCTATAACAGTTATATGTGCAAAGAAAACGGCAAGATCTACCATGAGGCACAGTTGACCCAGGCGTTGATGATTTGCTGTGGAGCCTGCCCGAAGGAATTTCTTGAACAGGTTCGGGCATTGCTCATGAACGATCAGCTTCTGCCGGTTACGTTGAGTTATAGTATTTTTAAGTATGACGCAATTATGACAGATCCTACAAACCGTGATTGGGTGCTCAACGATATTGCCGAAATTTGGGGTAATATGTTGTTTAACGGTGCTACCACTTTTTGGGAGACAGCCGACGGTGCCGTCGCATTCAGAAATGCAGGCAGTTTGTGCCACGGATGGTCGGCAATTCCGTTGCATATTTATCATAAATACGGTGCCATGTAAGTAAAAAGCAGGATGCTGATGCATCCTGCTTTTTGCTTACAGTTCACAATTATTAACAGTTCTGGGGAAGGGGATTACGTCGCGGATATTTCCCATACCGGTCAAGTACATCACGCAACGCTCAAAGCCCAAGCCGAAGCCAGCATGGCGGGTGGAACCGTATTTGCGAAGATCCAGATAGAAACCGTAGTCTTCTTCGTTCAGGTTCAGCTCATTCATCCGTTCCTTTAAGAGTTCCAGATTATCTTCACGCTGGCTGCCGCCGATGATTTCGCCGATACCGGGAACCAAGCAATCCATGGCAGCTACTGTTTTGCCGTCGGGATTCAGCTTCATATAGAAGGCCTTGATCTCCTTGGGATAATCGGTTACAAATACGGGGCGCTTGAAGATCTCTTCTGTTAGATAGCGTTCGTGTTCGGTTTGCAGATCGCTGCCCCAATGAACGGGATAATCAAATTTATCGTTATTCTTTTCCAGGATTTCGATCGCTTCGGTATAGGTAACGTGACCGAATTCGCTTTCCAGAACGTGGTTCAAACGATCGATCAGACCGGGATCGATGAACTGGTTAAAGAAGGCCATTTCCTCGGGGGCATTCTCCATCACATAGCGAATGATATATTTCAGCATACTCTCTGCAAGGATCATATCATCCTTCAGATCAGCGAATGCAATTTCCGGCTCGATCATCCAGAATTCAGCTGCATGGCGGGTGGTGTTGGAGTTTTCAGCCCGGAAGGTAGGCCCGAAGGTATAGATGTTCTTGAAAGCCTGGGCATAGGTTTCGCCGTTCAGCTGTCCGGATACGGTCAGGCTGGTGACTTTGTTAAAGAAGTCCTGAGTGTCGTCTACCTTACCTTTATCAGTCAGGGGGAGGTTGTTCAGATCCAAGGTGGTGACACGGAACATCTCGCCTGCACCTTCACAGTCGCTACCGGTGATCAGGGGAGTATGAACGTAAACGAAGTTTCTTTCGTTAAAGAACTTGTGGATGGCATAAGCAGCCAAAGAACGTACTCTGAAAACAGCCTGGAAGGTATTGGTTCTGGCACGCAGATGAGGGATGGTTCTTAAATATTCCAGACTATGCCGTTTTTTCTGCAGGGGATAGTCGGGGGTAGAAGCACCTTCAACCTCAACGGATTCAGCTTGGATTTCAAAGGGCTGCTTGGAGTTGGGGGTTTCAACAAGGGTGCCGGTGACGATCAGTGCAGTGCCAACGTTGATTTTGCTCAATTCGGCAAAGTTATTTAAAGAGTCGCTGTACACTACCTGCAACGGCTCGAAAAAGGTACCGTCATTCAAAACGATAAAACCAAAGTTTTTAGAGGCACGGTTGGAACGAACCCAGCCGCCAACCTTAATTTGCTTACCTACGTACTCTTCCTTGTTGCGGAAAAGACACTTGATTTCTGTTAATACCATAACGTTTTCCTTCTTTATATAATAATTATATTATATTTTAACATAGTAAAAACGAAAATTCAACGATATTTTTAATTAATCTTACGACCACACTTGAAAATGTTCAAAAAATAGTTTAATATAATAAAAACGTTATTCGGAGGAACATGATTTGATCAGAGTTGCAGAATTAAAAGATCTTCCAGAAATTCTGGAGGTTTACGCATATGCCCGTGGATTCATGGAAAGAACCGGGAATCCGAATCAGTGGGGAAAGATCACCCCAAGACCCCAGGTTCTTGAGGAGGATATTCAATTAAAGCGGTTATACGTAGTAGAAACAGAAAATAAAATTGCCGGGTCCTTTATGTTTGAGATAGCGGCAGATCCCACCTATGCAGTCATTGAGGATGGGGCCTGGATTTCAGATGAGCCTTACGGTGTGATTCATCGGGTGGCGAACAACGGAACCATCAAGGGAATGTTTAGTGAGGTGTTTGGATTCTGCCACCAAAAGATCAACCACTTGCGAATAGATACCCACGATGATAATAAAATCATGCAGCACGTTGTTGAAAAACACGGCTTTCAACGGTGTGGAATCATTCACCTTCAAAACGGTGATCCACGAATTGCATATGAGTATATTGAAAAAACGGAGTAAGCTTGACTTACTCCGTTTTTGTTATTTTCGATTGCGATCCAGATAATCCTGCAGAATAATCTGAGCAGAAAGGGCGTCGATCGCATTGCGCTTTTTCTGGCCCTTGGTGCCGGCTTCTGCCATAAAATGAGAGGCGATCATGGTCGTCATTCGTTCGTCGTAAAAATCGATCGGTACTTCAGGCATTCGTTCGATTAACAGTTCCTTGAACTGCCGGGTGGCCTGGGCTCGAAAGCCTTCGGTTCCGTCCATATTTTTGGGTAAGCCCAATACGATTTTTTGAACGTTATGTTCCTGACAAACTGCAGTTACTTTATCTGCCAAAGCCTCCTTGTTACGCTCGTGGAGCGTGCCGTAGGTATTGGAGAGAAATTCGGTCTCATCGCTGATGGCCAAACCGGTTCTGGCTTCGCCGTAATCAATGCCAAGTATTTTCATTAATATTCCTCAATTGTTTGATGGAGCAGTTCGTGGTTCTTTTGGGCATTCTTCTTTGCTTCGGCACAAAAGGCACTCATTTTGTCTTTGATAATCTCCTGCTCATCCATGATTTTTTTGAATGCAGTGATCAGCGTTTCGCCGCTGAAGTTCGTTTTGGGAAGTGCATAATCCGTCAGACCGATCATTTTTGTCAAAGAACTGTTTTTAGGATCATATTCGATCGGAACGTAGGGTAACCCCAAAATGGCAGACATAACTTGCCCGTGGTAGCGTTCAACGATCTGATAATCACAGGCGGCAATGTTGCTGCAGATCTCAATGGGATCGGAAGTGGCCTTGGCCATGCAACTATATTCCGGGATCTGTTTGTGGATCGACTCTAAAAAAGCAGTATCTTGAGTGAGATGAAGGGGTAATAAGAAATAATAAAGGTTAAATTCTTCTGCCAGCTCTTTAAGTGCTTTGGCAATATCATTAACCTTTTCAGGTTCCTTTACGGCGCATTTCAGGTTGATGCCAACGATCGTTTTTTGAGAAGCTTCCTTTGGCAGGGGAGTGGGTTTAAAGGTTTTGTCCTGGCAGGAGAAAACCTCGTCTGTGGTTAAATAGATCTGAGATTTGATGCCAAGCTCTTGTGAAAACTTCAAAGAACCCGGATCGCGAACGGTGATCATCTCTGCTTTATTCAAAAGCTTACGAGCTTTCTTCAGGTTGGATTCTTTTTGAATGGGACCAAAACCGTTTGCATAAAGGAATACTTTACAGTGGTTCTTGATCGCCATTTTTAAGATATGGTGATAATAGAAGAAGGAACGGTTGGAGGTGCTATCCTGCAGGACGCTGCCGCCGCCCAAAATAAAGAGCTTGGTCTTCTTCATCATCTTGCCGATCTTGAAAAGATTGAAACGGTGGATCAAGGTGACGTTTTTAGGAACGGCTGTATTTTTGACATCGCGGGTGAGGATAGACCCTTTGTAGCTTGCCAATTCCTCGGTCAGCAGAGAAAGCATAAAAGTATCGCCGAAATTGTTGCTGCCGTAGTATCCGCTGATCATAAAATCGTTGGGACGGCAATGCTCGATCGCTGCATCGTATTGCTTACAAGCAGTCTGAGCCATCGTGCGAACGGAATAATAGTTTTTGACAAGATTTTTTCCTTGCTCGATGTTGGCGGATAGATCCTTGGCCTTTAAGCAGTCTAAAATTACTTTGATGACTTCACTGTCGTCGGGGTATGGATATCCACGGCAGGTGAGGTTTGTTTCGATACATTCTTCGATTATATCATCTGAATAAAAGCCTAAATAGCCCAGGTTACCCATCAGCACGGTGGGGACGCTACTGGACATTGCCTCCAGAGCGGAACGGGAGATGCCGACAAAAAGGTCGGCAACAGCGGTATATTCATCAATGTTGGTGCGGGCACCTTCCAATTGGATGAAATCTTTATCGCAGGCGGCATTGATTTCTGCCACTTTCTTTTCAAAGGAGGAAAACAGATTGCCGTGCCCTACGATTACCACACGGACGTTGGGTTCTTCTTTGAAAATGGCGGGTGCGATCCGCAAAAAGTTTGAAACGTGGATGGAAGCCTCTTTGTCCAGACGGCTGACCAAAAGAATCATTTTTTCGTGGGGATGCACGCCAAGGGAGGCGCGGAATTCAGGTAATTCCCGCTTTTTGAAGCGATTCATATCGATACCGTTTACGGTGATCTCCACGTGGTCAGGATTATAGCCGTAGTTTTTGACCAGGTATTTTTTAAGGTCTTCGCTGACGGACAGCGCACGGCAACCCCAGTTGGAGAACAGCCTGTAGAAGATATTGGTCTTAAAGTTAAAGTGAACGGTAGTAACCATCGGTATCTTCAGTCTATGGCATACTAACCCGCCAACGGTATTGGAAATACGGGTATGAGAATGAACAACTGAGGGGCGATTTTTCTTAAATTCCCGCAGCAGTATAAAAAAGGATTTAACCAATGCCGGCAATGCCTTGGTATGAAGGGGAGTTTTGATATGTTTGATTCCTGCCTCTTCAAGGGCATCAGCATAAACACCCCCGTTGGAGAACACGGTTACGTCGTTCCCTTGGGCGTGTAGTTCCTTGGCTAACTCATAAATATGGGTTTCGGCACCGCCGATGTTCAGTGCCATACAGAGCAAGGCGTTTTTTTTTGTCATAACAACCTCTTAACAATAAAATTCATTGAAAATAGATCCCTTTGGAATCCGTGCATGATTGTAATCTTTAAATTCGCTAAGTAAATTCAGGGGAAGAAAATGCGAAAGTTTTTCCATTTCTTCTTGTGAAGCAGTGGATAGGACTGACATCAGTTTTGTCTTTAAGATGCAGATCTCATATTCGAACGAGGAATTGAAAAAGAAATCGGCATACTGCTTCATGGGCTTGATATAGCGTTCTTCGCCGGCACGGACGGACGGCCACATGTCGAGCGTGTTGAAAATTGTGGTATTCCGGTGCACCATATCCCGAAGGCATCGTCTCATCAAACGAATATCTTTTGAGGTGATTTCGCCTTTATCCGGGATAACGTATCCGTCAAATGGGCAGATATAAACTCCGATGGTTCGAGCAAATGCAAGGCCTTCGGTAAGCTTTGGATTCATGGCGTGGATCCCTTCGATGATCAAAAGATCCTTTGCGGAAGGCTTTAAAATACGACCGCTGTCTTCCCGGACACCTTTTTTGAAATTATAGGAGGGGAGAGGGATCGCATTCCCTTTTAAAAAATTGGTCATTTGTGCTTGAAAATAAGGGACGTCGAAAGCGTCTAACGTTTCATAGTCCGGGCTTGCGGCGTTGGGTTGGCGACGTTTGATTTCTTCGCGGGATAAGTAATAATCATCAATAGAAATAACGTTACAGCAAAATCCTTCTTTTTCCATCAGTTTGCTTAATCTCTTGGAGAAGGTGGTTTTTCCGGAAGAAGAGGGGCCGGTCACCAAAACGGCGGCGGCCAGATGATTTCCCATGGTACGAACGCAAGAAAATTTGATCAATTGCCGCAGCTGTTCGAATTGTAACGTGTGACGACTTTCTGCTATCTGAATCAGTTTATCCATCTGATTGTTTTGAATATACTCGTTGATCTCTTGCGGATAATACTTCATTATTCAGATCCTCACTTTCGTTAAATAATATTATACCATTTATATGAGGTAAAAAGCAATATATATTTATTAAATAAAAAAATCCTCAAGGCTTTTGCCTTGAGGATTGGTTGGGATAGCTGGACTCGAACCAGCGGAATGACGGAGTCAAAGTCCGTTGCCTTACCGACTTGGCTATATCCCAGCGGGGTAAGAAAAAGCCCTT
>JAZQAR010000124.1:0-7945 GCA_045545315.1 Eubacteriales bacterium
AGATGGCTGCTATCAAAGGAATCCATTATTATATGCCTGTTTCCCGGGAGTTGACTGATTTTTATGCCAAAAGAGTCCCTGATGGGGTGCAATGCAAATATATCCCCCATCATCTGGACCATCTGCCCATGGAGAACTCTCCGCTCACAGAGAAAAACATCATCTCCGTTGGTCGCCTTTCGGCCGAAAAAGGGTTGGATGACCTTCTTTTGGTGTTCAACGAACTGATTCGGAGCCATCCTGACTGGACATTGCATATCGTGGGAGACGGAGAGGAACGGGCAAATGTGGAAGAAATGATCTGCCAGTTAGGGCTGAAAGAAAAAGTAGTTTTGCATGGATACAAAAAAAGAGAAGAAATCAATTCCCTTCTGATGCAGTCATCTATCTATTTGATGACCTCTCACACCGAATCCTTCGGTCTTGTGCTGATCGAAGCTCAGGCACTTGGGCTGCCTTGCGTAGCATACGACAGTGCTCAGGGTGCCCAAGAGATCATTCAGTCCGGTGTCAACGGAATCCTCATTCCCGACCGCTCCCAAGAAAAGATGGTCGCCACCCTTCGTCAGCTGATCGAGGAGGAAGACTACCGCCGCAAGATCGGACAAGCCGGCAAAGAAACTGCCAAAGAATACTCTGCCCAAAATATAAAAAGTAAATGGCAGAAGTTTGTGGAATCAATATAAGGTGAGCGTATGAAGATCTTTTTTGAAAAACTTTATAAAGGTTCCCGAGAGAGTTTCTTGCAATCGCTAAAAAAGGATCTGCAGGAAGAAAAAAAGACCTTTGTGGTCACCGCCAATCCGGAAGCCTTTATGTTTGGCGAGCAGGACGCGGAAGTAGAGCGCCTTTTGACCGACGATCAAACCACCGTTGTGGCAGATGGGATCGGAATTGTGAAAGGTGCCGAAATGCTGGGCATTCAAGTTGCCGAACGGATTCCCGGAGTAGAAATCGCAGAGCAACTGATGGCATTTGGCCATGAATGTTCCAAATCCATCTTTCTCTTTGGCTCCAAGCAGGAAGTGCTGGATGCCATGCGCGCAATGATCACCCAAAAATATCCCAATTTAAAAATTGCCGGCGCTATCAACGGATACGTGGCAAACAAGGACGATGCCTTTAAACAAATCAAAGCCGCAGCGCCTGATATCGTGCTGGTCGCATTGGGTGTCCCCGCTCAGGAAAAGCTGATCTATAAACACCTTTCTGATTTTGAAAAAGGAATTTTTGTGGGTGTCGGTGGAAGCCTTGATGTACTCAGCGGCACCAAAGAGCGCGCCCCTGCTTTCTTTATCAATCATAATCTGGAATGGCTTTATCGGATCGTAAAAGAGCCCAAACGCATCAAACGCTTCTATAACAGTCATGTGAAATTTATTTTAAAACTACAAAAAGAGCGTTGATTACATCTGTTATAAGAAAGGAATCGTATCATATGATACCCAAAAAGATTCACTATGTTTGGGTTGGTGGCACAAAAAAAAGCGCCGATATCAAGCGATGTATGGCCACCTGGAAAACCCACTTAAAGGACTATGAGATCATCGAATGGAATGAGCAAAACTTTGATCTGAACAGCCATCCTTTTGTTAAAGCCGCCTATGCCGCCAAAAAATGGGCCTTTGTCAGCGATTATATCCGTGCCAAAGTTATCTACGAACACGGCGGCATTTATTTAGATACTGATGTATTGATTTTGAATGATTTTGAAAAATTCTTGCATCATAAAGCGTTTGTGGGTTTTGAAAATCCAGCGCACCCCTTTACTGCCGTTTTCGGCGCAGAAGCAGGGCATCCCTTCATTAAAAAAATGCTGGACTATTATGATACGCTGGACTCTTATTCCTTTGACTTTAAAAACAACAACACCATCTCTGTTTCAGACATCCTGATAGATCAATACGGTTGCAAGGCAAACAACCAATTTCAAATGCTGCCGGAGCATATCGCTGTATATCCTGATACAGTGCTGTGCAATCCTGCCGAACAATCCGTTAGTATACATGTGTTTACCGGCACCTGGTTAGATAAAAAAAGGGGGCTTGCCCGCAAGCTCAATACCTTTCTAAAGTTGCGAATCACCACGCAAAAGCAGGCCGGACTGTTTCGAAAATTCATCATGCGCAAAGGTTAAACTATGAAAAAATTCATTGCAGTGCTGATCAATTTCTTTTTCAGACTATTTCCCATCGACAACCGAAAGATCCTTTTCATTTCAACCAACTATGGATTGAATGATAATCCATATGCACTATTTCGTTATCTAAAAAACCATAACCCTGGCTATACATTAATTTATTTAGTAAATAAAAACACCGATGTCAGTGGCCTACAAAAAAATGAATATGCATATGTGCGCAGTTTCATGGGTCTTTACCATATGGCAACCCACAAATATCGCTTCACCTGCCAATCCTACGGTTCCATTATCAAAAAGCGTCCGGAGCAACGATACATTCAGCTTTGGCACGGAACATATTCCATTAAAAAAATGGGGTTGGATATCGCAAATCCCGAAGGAATAAAACAACTACCTCATACGCTTGATTGGGACTACTACATCAGCGCCAGCGATACTGATATTGATATGTTAAGAGGCTGCTCTGGATTTACTTGCCCTGCCAAAACTCTTGGCAATCCGCGTACAGATAATCTGTTCACCAAGCGAGATCTGCCCGCCATTTTTAAAAAGTTAAACCTTGCCACGAATAAAAAAATATTATTATACGCCCCTACCTTTCGGGACTGGGAACTGGATGCCCAACGGGTCACTTTACCAAACCTTTCTGCGTTAATAAATGAATATACTGTCTTAGTGCGGCTACATCCGTTTGTATCTCATAAGGTTGATCTCTCTCTTTTTAACGAATCCATTATCAATGTTTCTAATTATCCCGAATTAAACGAATTATTGGCAGTCTCTGATGTGTTGGTTACAGATTATTCTTCTATTTTTATAGACTTCACTTTACTAAAAAAACCTTCTGTCTTTTATGTTTATGATTATGAAGCCTATGCAAAAGAACGTGGTGGATTTTATTTGGATTTTAACACCCAGCTTCCAGGCCCAACCGCCTACACCGAAGAAAAACTGTTAGCTATCTTAAAAGATTTGCGGATTGATATAGAAAAAATCGAACAGTTCAACAAACAATATAACACCTTTAATGACGGAAAAGCAAGCGAGCGTATTGTAAACGAACTGCTAAACGGTGGTTTTGATCATCAAAAAACGGCATCCTAAAAGATGCCGTTTTTTTGAACTTTTTATTCGTTCGGATTATCGATGGGACAAGATAAAAAGAGATAAACCACAAAACAAAGGACTTGTAGTTCTAAAATGTTGTAAAACATACCGGTCAGTAAAACGCAGAGCAACAAAAATACCTTCTTCGGTTCCTTGCGGTAAAAACGAAATAACAGTACTGCAAATCCAAGCAAAACAAATGCCCCTACCAACCCGGTTTCAACCAAAACTGTAATATATTCATTATCCGAATAAAATCCTTCAAACAAACCATATTGTTCATAAAGTGCAGAAGGAGTAACCATTCGGCTACCTGCACTTCCATAGGTGCCAAAGCCTGTGCCCAAAACCGGATGATCCAATAAGATGATTAATCCGGTGAAAATTGAAAACACGCGGCCATCAGCAGCACTCTGCTTCAAGATCTTTGTAGAAAACAAGTCTTTGATCCGCTGAATAAGCGGGCTTTCTTGTTTTTTTGTTGAGGTCGAGTGAACCGTTGGGGTGTCCTGCTTTGTGTCGTCAGAATTTTTTTCCGGTTCAACTATTGTATCTTGCGCATCTTGGACATTCTCTTCAACAGAAGATTCTTGCGAGGCTTGATCGGATACTTCGGGGGGGATTACTTGCTCGGCTTTTTGTGCTGTTTCTTGCTGCGCGATTACTGCTTGAATTCCCGCTTTGATTCCATTAAAGGCAAACATCGTTCCAAAAGATATAGCAAAAATCAATCCCATTGAAACGATGGAAAGATATTGCCTTCTTCGCACGCATTTGATGAACAAATATACCAAAAACAATCCCAAAAGAATCAACGTACTTCGTGAAGCGGTTAATAAAATAGACAAGAAAACCAACCCATAATAAATCTTATACCAAACTGTAGATTGTTCTTTTGTGAGAGTATAAACCAAAAACATCACAAAAAAACTAAATGCTCCAAATGTGTTAGGATTCTTCATTAAACTATATGTGCGGGCAAAATTGATGGGATACAGAATACTGTCTGCCCACTCTTTGGGGTAAAACCATGCTTTGTCACTAAAATACTCGATAAAAGAACCTAAAATCAAAAAAATCGAAACTGCCATCAAAAGGTGAACGATTCGCAGATATTCACGGCGATCCAACTTTATCTGTCGCAGTATATAGAATAGTACATACATTGTGCCGATGCTGCGTACTTGTAAGCCAAGAGCCAATAATGATCTTCCACCAATCACTGAAGAAAAAATGCCGATTGCTACAAAAAATAAAAATGCATAATCAAAAGAATCAAAGTGGAATTTGAATTTATTATAAATGATCAAATACAGTGCAAAAAACCAAACCAGTATGTCCGGAATAAATTTAACCCAATCGACCAAAAAATATGATAAGATTTCACGAAAGGGCAGTAAAACTGATATAATTACCACCAACCATGTGGCTATTTTTTTATTCAAAGCAGTATTCATCATTTCCCTCCTTACCTAATCGATTGTTAATTATAACAAATTTTATTTGGAAAATCAACATTCTCTGCCCACCTTCGTCTTAAAAATCAAATTTTTTCTCTGCTTGATATTGTGCCGCTATTGTGTTATTATAAATATGCATTGTTAATAACTAACAATAAAAGGACGTTACATGAGAACTAAAAATTCAATTTTCAATTTCATAACCAGTATTGTGCCATTTGCCATCTTTGTGGTATTGGGTTTTGTGCGCGTCGGTGTCTGGCAAGATAAAATGGATGAAAACATCTACGCACTTAACCAGCTTTTCTTCCAGATTTTCGCCTATCTGTCCATTGCAGAAGCAGGAATCGGTGCCCTAATCCAAAAGAAATACTATGAATTGCTCGCCAATAAAGATCAGGCCTTGATCTGCCAATATTACACGCTATCAAAGCGAATGTTGAGGAAGGTCTGCTATGTCATTATTGGCAGCGGTGTAGTTGTTTCCTTCTTTTTGAAATCTCTGGCCAACGACAATTCGTTGGCGCTGCACTATATGCAACTGGTATTCTTGCTTTTCCTGATCAAAAGCCTAGTGGAATATTTTCTGTTCTCACCCCGTTTTTTATTGACTGCCGATCAAAAACTCTATAAAATGAATCTGCAAAACTATGGCTATAAGATTGCTGAATCTTTATTAGAGATTTTTTTGATTTATTTCGGTGTTTCCTATATATTAGTACTATGCGTATCCATTGTACTGCGGGTTATTATGAATCTGCATCTCAACCAGATCGTTTTCCGAGAATATCCATGGTTGAAAGAGAAAACTCCTGGGGAAGATGTTCAGTTAAAAGGCATGAGCCATATTTTAGTCTACAAAGTCGTCTCTGCCATTCATGAAAACGCAGGCGCCTTACTGATTTCTGCTTTTATCAACCCAATTTCCGTAATTATTTATACAAACTATAAATATATCACCAAATACCTTACGGATTTTATTTATCAAGTAGGTGTAGCAGTAACCGCAAGCCTTGGCAATCTGCTTAATGAAGGTGACCAAAAAAAGGCATATGATACCTTTGAAATGATCAATACGATGTTTTATTTCATTGCATCATTCTTGACTTTGGCACTAACACTTTGTATTAATCCGTTTATCACCGTGTGGGTTGGTGCCGATAAACTGCTGGACGAGCTTTCACTTCTTTGTATCCTTTTTGTTTTCTTCCATGGCATTGCTCGGCGGCCGCTCTATGTACTGAAGGATGTTTGCGTTTTATATAAAGAACTACAGCCGATTTCTATTTTGGAAGCCGTATTGACTATTGGTCTCTCTTTACTCTTTATTCATCTGGATATGGGTATTCAAGGGATTGTACTGGCAGCGGCACTGGCATTACTGATTTCCAACTTCATTCCTTTTCCCATCATTGTCTATAAAAAGATTTTTAACCGATTCCCCTGGTTAGACTTCAAAAAGTATTTCATCAATGTGTTAATGATCGTTATTCTCTATGGAATTAGCCTCATTTTACCTTTTGGTGTTTCTTCCTCCGGGTTTATAATGTGGTTCCTTACTTCCTGTGTGGCCGCCGTTGTACTTCTTTCCATTCTGTTTGTATTAAATTTCTGCTTATTTAAAAGTTTCCGACTGTTAGTCAAAACGGGTATAGGAACTGTAAAAGAACTGCTTCAATCTAAAAAAATCTAAAATCGGAGGTCCCTTATGAAAGCTCTAATTCTTGCCGCCGGCTTTGGTTCCCGGCTTGCCCCCATTACCGATCATTGCCCCAAATCCCTTGTTCCGGTCAACGGAAAGCCCATTCTGATGAAGCAGATCGAAAACCTTTATCAGAATAACATCACAGATATTACCATCATCTCTGGCTATAAAGCCGATGTTTTGGAAAAAGCAGTCCACGAGAAATATCCTGAAATCAATATCATCCACAGCGTTGATTATGCAACCACCAACAATATGTATTCCGCCTATTTGGCGAAAGAGGCCATGGGCGGACAAGGCTTTTTAATGATGAACGCCGATGTTTTCTTTGATGCCTCGATCATTACTGCCCTACTGGAATGTGAATATGAAAATGCCATTGTCACCGAATTGGGTATTTACATCGAAGAATCGATGAAAGTAGTGGAAAAAGACGATTGTTTAGTAGAGATTTCTAAAACGATCACCTCGGAACAAGCACTGGGTGTTTCCATTGATGTTTATAAATTCTCCGCTGAAGGCGGGGCGGCGTTCTTCTCAAAATGTGCTGACTATATTGAAAAACGCGGCGAATTGAAACTTTGGAGCGAGGTGGCTTTGAATGACATCCTCTCCGAAGTCACCTTCAAAGCCTGCCCGCTGAACGGACGCTGGTTGGAGATCGACAACCATGAGGACCTGGCTGCTGCGGAAAAACTTTTTGCCAACTAAGACGATTCCGAAACAAGAGGATCGAAAATGAAACTATTATTGATCTTACCGGCCTACAATGAAGAAGGCAATATCCTCAAAACCGTAAATAGTATCACCGCGTTTCGCGCATCAAAGGGTGTGGCCGGGGTAGAGGTGGATTATCTGGTCATCAACGACGGCTCCACCGACGGTACCGAAGCCATCTGCCGCAAAAACGGGCTGAACTGCCTGTCGCTGGTGCAAAACTTAGGCATCGGCGGAGCGGTGCAGACCGGCTACCTCTATGCTTACAAAAACAACTACGATATCGCCGTTCAGTTTGACGGAGACGGGCAGCACGATATCGAATCCCTGCCGGATCTCCTTGCGCCCATTTTAGAGGGCACCGCCGATTTTTCGGTTGGCTCTCGCTTTTTGGAAAAATCCGACACCTTTCAATCCACCTTCATGCGCAGGATGGGGATCAAATGGCTGTCCTTTGTAATTCGGTTGGTTTCCGGGCTGAAACTGCGGGACGTAACCTCCGGCTACCGCGCCGCCAACAAAGACGCGATCGCCTTTCTTGCCAAGAATTACCCAATGGATTACCCCGAACCGGAATCCTCGGTGGCGCTGAAAAAGAACGGATTTCGCATTCAAGAGGTGCAGGTCAATATGTTTGAGCGCAGCAGCGGTGCCTCTTCGATCAGTTTCGGAAAATCCATCTATTATATGATCAAGGTGTCCCTTGCCATCATCTGCGCAGGGATGCAACGGAAGGAGGAAGCCCCCCGTGTCACTTCTTCTTCGCATTGAGATGATTCTTTTGGCGCTGTTGATCGCCGGTGTGGTGATCAA
>JAZQAR010000125.1:0-10818 GCA_045545315.1 Eubacteriales bacterium
CTTCGCCGTAGGTTCCTAATCTGAAGGATTTGACCAGCGGGTGGTTCCGCAGGTGGGCGTGTACGCCCGCCCGGAGGGCGCCGGTGCCCTTACCGTGGATGATAGTAGCGGTATGGAGGTGATCCAGCAGGGCGTTATCCAAAAACAGGTCGATCATATCCTCGGCGTCCATGACGGTCTCGCCCCGGATATCCAGTTCCATTTTGGCAGTCGCCTTGGGGTCGGAGCGCTGGAAGCGGGCGGCGGATTTTTTCTCCTGTTTGGGTTCTTCCTTAGGAGCAAACAGTTCCTTTTGGCTGATCTTCAGGCGGATGCCGTCGCAATCCACCTGGGCCTGGTCGCCCAGGATGGCCAACACGGTGCCGTGGCGGTTCATTTTTGCCACAAAGACCCGCATTCCCACCTTCAGGGGTTCCTTTAGCTGATCGCCGGACCGGTTGGGGGTATTCTCTCCGCCCAGGCCGTCCAGCAGGCGGGCGGAGCCGGTCTTGACCCCGCTTTTCAGCGCCTGGACGGTGGCCTTATCCAGCCGATCCTGTTTTTCCTTCAGTTCCTTCATAAAGGCATCGGCCTGGCGGCGGGCGTTTTCCACCGTCAGACGGGCTTTACGCTGGGCATCGGCCAATTCCCGATCGGCGCCGGCCAGCAGTTTTTTACGCTCGGCCTCCAGTTCCAGTTTTTCCTTACGGAGCTCGGTACGCTGATCCATCAGCCCCTTGATCTGATCCTCGTAGCGGTTCTTTTCCTGCTGGAGGCGGTCGATGACCTGCTCCAGTTGGCGGTCTGCATCGCCGATCCGCCCTTCTGCGTCTTTGATCACATCCTCAGGGAGACCCAGGTGACGGGAAATTTCAAAGGCGTAGGATTTGCCAGGAATCCCCATCTGCAGGCGGTAGGTGGGGCTCAAGGTCTCCAGGTCGAAGGCAAAGGAGGCGTTTTGCACCCCTTGGCTGGAAAGGGCGTAGGTCTTCAGTTCGGTATAGTGGGTGGTAGCCGCCACGTAGGAACCCTGGCGGCGCAATTTTTCAATCACGGAAACAGCCAATGCGGCACCCTCCACCGGGTCGGTGCCGTTGCCCAATTCATCAAACAGCACCAGGCTGCCGCTATCGCTATGCTGCATAATATTACGGATATTCTTCAAATGGGAGGAGAAGGTAGAGAGGGATTGCTCAATGGACTGCTCGTCCCCGATATCCGCATAGACACGGTCAAAAATATAAAGTTTTGCCTCGGCGGCGGGCACCGGGAAGCCGGCCTTCGCCATCAAGGAAAGGAGGCCCAGAGTCTTAAGGAACACCGTCTTACCGCCGGTATTGGGGCCGGTGATGACCACCGTATCGATGCCGTTGCCCATTTCAATATTCAAGGGCACCATGGTCTCCTTGGGGATCATGGGATGGCGGGCTTCCTTGATCTCCACCCGTTTTTCAGCGCAAAGGGTGGGAGGGGTGCAGTTTTCGTCCCCTGCATATTTGGCTTTAGCAAAGACCATATCCAGGGAAATAATGGCCCGATAGGAGGTCAGGAGGGGCTGTGCCACCTCGGTGATCCGTTCAGTCAGAGCCTCAAGAATACGGGCAATCTCGGCCTTTTCCTCGGCCTCCAATTTACGGATCTGGTTATTGGCCTCTACCACGAAAAAGGGCTCGATAAACAAAGTTCCGCCGCTATTGGAGGTATCGTGCAAAAGACCCTTGACCTCACCCCGGTTATCGGCGCGCACCGGCACCACGTAACGATCGTAGCGCAGGGTGACGATGGGTTCCTGCAGGGTCTTGGCCACCTCGGGGGTCTTGATATATTTTTCCAATTGGGATTTGATGCCGTTGGCAGTGGAGGCGATCTTCCGCCGGATGGAGGCCAGGGCGGGAGAAGCATCGTCGGCGATCATTTCTTCGGTAATAAAGGTGCGGTCGATCTGTTCATACAGTTTACGATCATCGTAAAGCTGATCAAAAAACAGATCCAGGCAGGGGGTATCAAAGTTTTTATCCCCATAATAACGCAGCAGATCTCCGCCGGTCTTTAAAAGAGAGCCGGCGGCCATCAGTTCTTTGGCACCCAGGGTGATCCCCTTCCCCGCCTTACTTATGTAAAGGGGCAGGTGTTCCGAAAGGCGGTTCAAGGGAATGCGGGGGCTACGGCTCAAAAGCTGCATTGCTGCGGCGGTCTGATCGATCTGGGTTTGGGCACAGGCACGATCAAATAACGGCAAGAGCTCCCGCAGGCGGTTGGCGGCTTCCTCCGTCACACAGCGGCGGGCAGCCAGCTCCAGCACCTTAAAATATTCCAAAGCGCCCAGGGATTTTTTATAATAAAACAAATTACGGTTACTCATTTTTAACTCAATTCATAAATAGATTTCCACATTTCCAATGCGGAGGCGTTCAGTTCCAGGTGGTACATCAAAAAGGCTTCGGTCAGAGCATTCAGCCGGATCAGTTCTTCCTGGGGTAAGGTGAAGCCAAAGGCCTTGGCGGGCTCCTTATTCAGAACGAAGGCGATGGCCGCCAGCCCGCTGGGAGTGACCGGGACGGTCTTGACGGAAACCGCACAGCTTTGGCAAAGCACACCGCCGTCCTCCAAAGAAAAATGAGCCACGGTATGCCCACAATCGGCCAAGGTGGGACAATAGCCCATCATCTGCATGGTCTTAAGTTCAAAAACGCTTTTGACCAAAAGAGGATCCTTTCCCCTGCCCAACAGATAAAGGCTATTGAGCAAAAGGGAAAGAAGCTGGCCGGTCTCGGCCTCGTTGCTCCTGCCGAAATACAGCACCACCTGGGCGAAATAACCGGCCAAGAAGGTATTTTCGATATTTTCCCGCATGGGATGGAAGGGTTCCTCCAGGGTGAAGGAATTCAGCAAATAATTTCCGCCGCCGGTTTGATACAGCACCCACTCTCCATAATAGAACTGGTCATAGTTCGCCTTTTTGCCGGCCTTGGCAAAAACGGTGATACAACCCATCCCATCGGTCAGCAGCGTTAACGCCCGTTCCTCATGGATCGTTGGTTTGATGCGCAGCAGAATACCCTTGACTTTGCAGGTCATCCGGTTCTTTCTCCTTGCTATCCAGAGCGTGGTACAAAAGGTATGCCTCCACGCTTCCGGTTTTTTCAAAATAATTCCAGGCTTCCTTCTGGGTCATCGTTCATCAACTCCTCGTACGTCTTATCATATTTTATGATGCACGAAAAGGTGACGGTCACCCGTGGGAAAGTTTGGGTCATTCGGCAGAAAAGCCCAAAGAATCCAGCATTCCGCTGTTATTTTCCCAATCTCGCTTCACTTTGACAAAGCATTTTAAAAAGACCTTACAGCCAAAATGCCGTTCCAGTTCTTCCCGGGCACGGGTACTGATCTCCTTCAGCTTGGAGCCCTGCTTGCCGATGATGATCCCCTTATGGGAATCCTTGGAGCAATAGATCACCATATAAATGGAGATCAGCCCCTCTTCTTCCTCAAACTGATCCACCGCCAGAGCGACGCCGTGGGGAACTTCCTCGCCCAAAAGGTAGAGCATTTTCTCCCGCACCACCTCGCAGGCATAGACCGCCTCCGGCTGGTCGCTTAGCTGATCCGGATCAAAAAAGAAGGGGGATTCTTCCGTATGCTTTTCCAGTTCCTCCAAAAGGATCTCTACCCCGTCACCGGTTTTGGCGCTCAAGGGAATGACCGCCAAAAAATCAAACTTTTGGGTAAAGGCGGCGATGGCGCCCAGGATCTTCTCCTTGGGGACGGCATCGATCTTATTCAGCACCAAAATAGCGGGCGTACCCATCATCTCCAGCCGTTCCAGCATAGCCAGTTCGGCGGCATTGGGGGCCTTGGCCTCGGCCACGAAAACGGCGATCTCGGTTTCGTCCACGGTCTCGCTGACCGTTTGCTCCATCCGCTTGCCCAGGCCGTTTTTACCGGTGATAAAGCCCGGCATATCCAAAAAGACGTATTGGGTATTCTCCTTGGTCAGGATTCCGGTGATACGGGTACGGGTGGTCTGGGGCTTTGGAGAAACGATAGAGACCTTCTCGCCGATCAATTGGTTTAATAAGGTGGATTTGCCCACGTTGGGGCGACCCATCAGGGTTGCAAATACTGTTTTTGTGTTCATAGTTTATCCTTTTTTATAGGTTTTTTTACAAAAGATCACAACCGACCAGAGGGCGATATACGCCACCAGCCCCAAAAGGCGGTACCAGACGGAGAACCAGACAAAGATCCTTTGGAAGACCGCCGGATCCCAATAGAGAAAATAGGCTACAGCCACCGACCCGATAGCGGCAAATAGCACCGCGGCGGCGGCGCTATCCTTGGCATTACGGATCTTACGGGAATGCTTCTCTGTCACGGCGTTATCCGTTTGCTCCACCGCCGTATTCAGGCTCTCTGCCGAAAAGATCATAGCGATCTGCAGGATTAAAAGAGCCCATTCCGTACCGGTGAAGGCATAAAAATTGCTTAAAATCAGCATGGTCATTGCAGCACAACAATGGATCCGAAAATTGCGCTCGTAGGCCACGTTATAGCCGATGCCACGGAAGGCGTAGCCAAAGCTTTTCCACAACTTTCTCATCGGGTGATCCCCATTTCATTCAAAATTTCGTCCTGTTTTTGGAACATCTCTTTTTCTTCGGCTTCGCCCAGCTCGTGGTCGTAACCCAACAGATGGAGAACACTATGTACCGTCAAAAAGGCGATCTCCCGCTCAAGGGAATGACCGTATTCCTCCGCCTGCATTTTAGCCTTATCCAAGCATAGCACCATACTGCCCAAAAAGATAGCGCCGGTAGAGGGGTCGGGCATGGCTTCGTCCGGATCCTCTTCCATGGGGAAGGACAGCACGTCGGTGGGGCGATCCACTCCTCGCTGATCCAGGTTGATCGCGTGGATCTCTACCAAAGAGGCAAACAGGACCTCGATCTCGGTATCCCGCTCAAAGCCCTCGTAGGTCAGGGCGGCCTCCACCGCACGGTGGATCAGTTCGGCGAATTGTTCATTTTCCTGTGTGATGATTACTTTCACGGCTTTTCCTTTCATAGGCATCCACGATCTTCTGAACCAAAGCGTGGCGCACAATATCCTTTTTATCAAAACGGTGGATCCCGATATCCTCGATATCCTTTAAGATCTTCAGGGCGTGCATCAGGCCGGAGGCCTTGCCGTCCAGGTCGATCTGGGTGGGATCCCCGGTGACCACGATCTTGGAATTAAAGCCAAAGCGGGTCAGAAACATTTTCATCTGTTCGATGCTGGTGTTTTGGGCTTCATCCAAAATGATATAGCTGTTATCAAGGGTTCTTCCACGCATATAGGCCAAGGGTGCGATCTCGATAATATTCTTTTCCATATAGCCGGACACGGTCTCGGGGCCCAGCATTTCAAAAAGAGCATCGTACAGAGGACGCAGGTAGGGATCCACCTTATTCTGCAGGTCGCCGGGTAAAAAGCCTAGTTTCTCCCCTGCCTCCACCGCCGGGCGGGTCAGCACGATCTTGGCCACCTGTTTACTCTTTAATGCAGAGACTGCTAAAGCCACCGCCAGATAGGTTTTGCCGGTACCGGCAGGTCCTACCCCAAAGGTAACCACGTTTTTATGGATGCATTCTACGTAGTTCTTTTGGGCGATGGTCTTGGGCTTAATAGGCTTGCCCCGGGTGGTGATACAAATACACTCGTCCAGTGCCTGCACCACGTTCTGCCCGCTGTCTTCCCGGGCAAGGTTGATCAGGTAGCGCACCTTTTGAACGTCGATCTGCTCGTTTTTCGACGCCAGGGCAAAGAGGTTTTCCAGCACCACGGAGGCTTGCTCCACGTTGGGCTCCTCGCCGCTGACTGCCAGGTATTCATCCCGATTGATCAGCTTAACGTCCAGTTCTGATTCCAGCACACCGGCATTTTCATCAAAGGTGCCGAACACCGCCGGAGTGAGGGTATTATCCAGATTCTTCAGAATTTTCTGCATCCGTTACTCCTTCGATCGGCAAGGGAATGCCGATCTCTTCTTCACATTCATATACCGCATTTAAAACGAAGGCTTGGGCCGTTGTACTTTCGGTCAGGGTTCGGTTCAGGATCCGGACATCTGCAAGGAAATCCTCCTCGTAAAATCCGAGCTGTGTATAGGCCATCTCTTTGACCGAAACTTCGGTTCGGGTGATCGGCACTTCCTGAATTTCATATGCAGTTTGGCAGGAAAGGCCGATGGGCAAGGCAAGATCCCCCAGGGTGAGCATACGTTCCCAAAATACGGTATCATATTTATTATAGTCTATTTTCTTTTTAAAATAAAGAGGAATTCGCAACTTCCCCAAAGAAATTGCAAAAAATTTTCGGTTTTTGCCGTTTTTTTGCCGCTGTATCTCAGCAAACGGTACCTGAACGGTATGGGTACGGCAGGTTTTGGCTTTGACCGAAGCCAGGCAATGGATCAGCCGACGGATCCCATAAGAATCGGTCCAATCGCCGGTGACCAACAGATCGCCTGCCATTACCGGTTGACCGGCGGTTACACAGGGGCTTCCTGCATAGGCATCCACCGACAGGATGACCCCATCACGTTGGGCATAAATATTGGTAGGTGTCCCCTGCTCCACCATTTTCGGCGGGATGCCCTGCTCCCGCACCTCCACGTAGGCGGTAGTGCCTCGGATATTAATAGACATCCATTTAAGCTTATCGTTCCCGATCAGGTATTGATTTTCGATCTTATTCACGTCGAGCTTGCGCGGGGCACCCACCACCAATCCCATCTTTTGAAGATCCTGGGCAATTTGGGTGGCAGAAACGGTCTCGCACCCCAGCACCTTGATGCTCCAAATATAGCCAGAGCAATAATAAACGAGAAACAGAAAGAGCATCAACCCTATCACAATTCCCCATCTCTTTCGATAAGGACGAATCGCCATAAATAAGCCGGATTTCTTCAAGATATGCACTTTGGAACCCGAGCGGAAGGCCGGTTGCCGCAGTTTGCGGAAAGCACGGGCAGGAACGGTAAATTGCAGGCGGTTTTCGTCGATCCGCTTCAGTTTGGTCATACGGATCCTATGGCGGTGGCAATCATTGATAAACCGCTCTAATTGGCTACCCTTAACCTCCGCACGCACCCTACCGCCAAAGAATGCCAGATAATCAACCATCGGTCTCCTCCCATTCCAGGCGAGTCAGGCTACCGGTAACCCGCAGGCACCCTTCCCCAAATTGGGCCAACTGAAAGTTTTCGCCCACTAAAACCAGCAGGTATTGCTTCATATGGATCTTCACCGTTTGCGCCTCATACGTATGAATACCTTGAGCGCCCTCCACCAGCACAGTGTTGCCGCCCCAGATCTCAATACACTCGTCCCGGCCGGAGACAAACTCCGGCAGATCCATCATCTTTACAAAACGGCGGATGGCATTGCCACCGCAGGGTCGTTTTTTTCTACGCTTCATGGATATCCCCTCTTTTCGTATTATTCTTATGCGGGGCGCATAGGCTTTCAGTATGAAAAGAACAACAAAAATCATCTTGATCCTGTTTTTTATAATGCTTTTAGGCGGCAGTCTTTTTGTTTCAGAGCCGTTAACCGACGGCATCCTGCAGGGGCTGGCCTTATGCTATCGGGCGGTGCTGCCCGCCCTATTACCTTCAATGGTCCTTTGCGGGATCCTGGGGGATTGGCTGGAGGTGCTCCCATTACCGCCCACGATCAGCCTTTGGGTCACCTCCCAATTATGCGGTTTTCCTCTGGGGATCCGCACCGTAGCCCAATGCTATCGGCGGGGGTTGATCAGCCGAGAGCAGGCCATCCGTCTTTCCGTCTGCTGTTCTAATGCATCACCGGCCTTTTTGGTTACTTACGTAGGAGGCGGGATATTGGGAAGCGTCCGGGAAGGATGGATATTATATTTAGGACAGTTGCTGATCTCCTTTCACGCAGGGGTTCTGATGGAGGTGTTCCGGGGAAGCCCGGCGCAAAAATACCAACCGTCCCCATTTTTACAAACCGTTACCAACAGCTTCAGCGGTGCCGCCAAGGGAGCTTTGAACCTGACGGTCTATATCACGTTCTTTTCTGCCGTTGCTTCCCTCTGTAAAAAAGTTCCCGTTCTCTACGGGAGCCTTGAACTGGTGGGCGGGATCGGAGCCGTGGGACAGAACAAACTGCTGATCGCCGCCTTGGTGGGATTTTCCGGCTGGGCAGTCATGATGCAGAACGGCACCTATTTGATACAGGAGCAGTTACCCCTTTGGCCTATGCTGGTCGCAAAGCTTGGTTATGCGGTTCTATTGCCGCTTTTCGTTCTTTTATTAAGCAAAAACCTGTTGTTTTATTTGTTTTTATTGACGTTACCCGCCATTTTAATAATATGCTTTGACAAATTCCGCAAAAGAGGTTATAATGAATTGAAAATAAATTAAAAGGGGTTCATTATGATCTTTTCAAAAGACGTTGAAAAAATTTGCGCATACTGCGAGCACGGGAAGCCGATTTTAGGTACGGAGGATATTATCTGTGCCAAAAAGGGGTTGGTTCGTGCCGATTATTGCTGTCGTAAGTTCCTTTATACGCCCCTGCGCCGGACACCGCCCCGCCCCTTTGTGCCCGGCAAAAGCCCCCTGGAACTGAATGAAAATTGAACCTATGCGCTGTAAAAATTTTACAGCGCATATTTTTTTGCCGTCGGCTCATACTATGAGTGCTGCATCAAACGGCTCTGCTTTTTTTGAACGGTGGAGTATGGCCGCGGCAGCTTGGAAGGTTGGGAGAATCACTCCCGTAACACCGTTTTTGAGGAAGACACTTAAAAAGAGATCCGGGTGTTTGCCAGTTTCTTTTTAATCGGAAACGACCGCAACAATGCGTATTTCTTTTTTTGCCGTCTTCCGCCGCCGGAGGTTACCTCCGGCGGTTGTTTTTTGCCGAATTTTATAAATTTACGGACGGATTTTATCTTTAATTACCTATGGGGCTATGCTATACTTTATTCAAATAAAGAAAGGCAGGTCTTTTTGATGCAATATAAAGTAAAAGCCATTTCCGCTATGGAAAAAGTAATGCTCCGGGACACCTTTGATACCTATGCACCGATCAAAAAAGTGCGTGGCTTAAGGGGAGAACGGGTCTCCTTCCAGATCCAGATGGGCTACTTTCCCACGGAGGGTGTTAAGACCAGAAGAGCCCTGGCACACTATACCTTCCGTTCCTCTCTTAAAAAGAACACGCAGATCAGCCTGGTGGAGCAGGTTCCCAGCACACTGCCTGCATATAACGACGAAGATACCGATTACATCACCACAAAGCCCGGCCTCTTCCCGGATCCGTTGATCCCTTTGAAGGCAAAGGAAGTTTTTTATGCGCATCACACAACCCCCACCGTACTGATGGTAACGGTGGATATTCCGGAGGATCTGCCCGCAGGAGAATATCCCCTTTGCTTCACCTTCCATTATATAAGCCACAGCGGTGTGGAGCTGGCCAAGACCAACCGGCTGAAGGTTACGGTACAGGTGGAAGATCTGATCATCAAAAAGAACGATCTGGTCTTTACCCAATGGTTCCATTGCGATTCCATCGCAACTTATCACCAGGTGAAGATGATGAGCGAGCGCCATTGGAAGTTGATCGAAAACTACACCAAGACCGCCGCCCGCACCGGGATCACCATGCTGTTGACTCCCATCTTTACCCCCGCCCTGGATACCTCCATCGGTGGCGGGCGCCCCACCATGCAGCTGGTCAAAATCAAAAAGGAGGGCGACACCTATTCCTTCGATTTCACCCTTTTGAAGCGTTGGATCGACATTTGCCATAAATACGGCATTGAATACTTTGAAATGGCCCATCTGTTCACCCAATGGGGTGTAGCTTTTTGCCCCAAGATCGTTGTGGAGATCGACGGCAAACAGGTAAAGGAATTCGGATGGCACGTAGAAGCCATGAGCGACGCTTACAAAAACTTCCTCTCCCAGTTCCTGCCCGCTCTGACTGCGGAACTAAAAAAACTGGGTGTTGCCGATAAGACCTATTTCCATATTTCCGACGAGCCCAACGAGACCCATTATGAAAACTATCTGGCGGCCAAGACCTTCGTTCAACCCTACCTGAAGGGCTTTAAGATCATGGATGCCCTTTCCAGGATCGAGTTTTACACCAACGGCCTGATCGAATATCCCGTTTGCGCCACCGATCACATCGAGCCTTTTATGGAAGCAGATATCCCCGAGCGCTGGTGCTATTATTGCTGCAGCCAAGGCAATCTGGTGGGCAACCGCTTCTTTGCTATGCCCTCCTATAGGAACCGGATTCTGGGGGTTCAGATGTTCCTTGCCGATATGTACGGCTTTTTGCAATGGGGCTACAACTTCTACTATACCGCCCGCGCCATGTTCCCCATTGATCCCTATGCGGTTACGGACGGCAGACAGGCCTGGCCCTCCGGTGATCCCTTCAGCGTTTATCCCCATAAAGACGGTGCCATCGAATCGATCCGCACCGTGGTATTCTACCAGGCGATCCAGGATCGTTCTCTCCTGCAGATGCTGGCAGATAAAATCGGCCTGAAAGAGACTAAAAAATGGGTGGAAGAACAAGCCGGTATGACCATCAACTTTAAAGAATATCCCCGAAATAAGGAGTTCCTTGAAAACCTGCACGATGCGATCATCGACCGCTTATTGGAGGTTTAAATCATAACCACCAGTAAACTGGTGGTTTGCACAGCCCCTAGAAGGGGCTAATACAGGCTTAGCCTCTGTAAGAGGCACTGAAAGTTTGACACCGCATTACCATTACAGGCAGCCGCTCACGTGCGGCTGTCTTTTTTTGC
>JAZQAR010000126.1:0-37527 GCA_045545315.1 Eubacteriales bacterium
GCCTGGTGAGAACGAATTGGGGAAAAAGTGCCGAAATATGCCCCTTTGGGGCGGGTTCGGGTTATTTGCTCTACCCTACCATGATTGTCCCTTGGGGGACACGCGGAACTCGCCAGTTCCGCGGAGGGGGGCGCTCCCCAAAGGCTTCTATATTTCAAATTGTTCAAAAATGCAGAGGTAGCCTTCCTTGGTGGCGGTCTGGTAGTTCTCTTGGGTCTTGATGGTCCAGGTAACGCCCTGGATCTTCCAGAGTTTACGGCAGATTTTATTCTGCACCGAATTCCGGTCCCGGAACTTGATAGCCACGAAATCCGGCTTTGTAAAAAGGTTGAAACTCAGATTGGTCAAAAGGATCCGGGTGGGAAGCTTGAGCCCGGAGGGATCTTTTATAAAGTTTTGGGTCAGCTGACCCCGGGTAATTTCCGGCCGGTTTTTGCGGAGCCAGATCAGCGGGCGGGGATCGAAAGATTCGATGCAATAGGGCCCGTTATAGCCTTCCAGGGCCTTCAGCACCGCCCGGCAAAGGGCGGGGGCGTTACCTTTACATTTCAGTTCGATCACCAGGGGCACCTGCCCGTTCACCAGTTTCAAAAAGTCCTGAAAGGTGGGGATGGGCTCTTGGGAGGCCTCCAGGCGATAGTTTTTCAGTTCTTCGGTGGTCAGCTCCTCGATGATCCCATCCTGCCCGGTGGTGCGGTTCAGGGTATGATCGTGGAACACAGCCAATCCGCCGTCCTTCAAAAGGTGCACGTCCAGCTCAATGCCATAGCCCCGGTCAATGGCGGCCCGGAAGGCGGCCATACTGTTTTCGGGCACGGTGGGCTTTTGGTGAAAGCCCCGGTGGGCGATGGGCACCCCACGGAAGGGTTCAAAGCGGTCGGGTTGGCTTCTGCCCATCAGGCAAAGGATGCCGATCAGCACCAGCGCCAGCAAAACGGCGATTAAAATGATCCAACCCATCGCTTAATCCTCAACGTCAAAGGCATCCAGCCCGGTCTTGGCTTCCACCTTATTATCGCCGTGGCGCACAAAGCACATGGTCACAAAGGAAAGGGTGACGAAGAGGGCGGAATAGATAAACAAAATCTTATAGCCCACGTTCTGGAGCAGGAAGCCCGCCAGGATGGGTGTTACGATCTGGGCAGCCATACTGAAGGTATAATAGAGGCCGGTGAACTTACCCACGTCGCTGCCGGCGCACATTTCCACCACCATAGGCAGGCTGTTCACGTTGATGGAAGCCCAGGCCACACCCACCAGCGCAAAGATCACAAACAGAATGGGATTAAAGGAATGGAAGAACAGGGTGAACACAAAGCCGGCGGCAAAGCAGGCGGCCAAAAGGATCACGCCGAACATAATGGTCTTGCGGCGCCCCAGTTTACTGGCCACGGCGCCCACGGGAATATAGCTGATGATGGCACCCACGGTGGCTACGGTCAGGCAGGCAGAGGCGGCACCCACCTCCATATTCCAAACTTCTTTGGCGTAGGTGGTGAACCAGGTGCTGACCCCGTTATAGCCGATGAACCAAAGGGCGATGGAGCAAAGCAGGAAGATCAGGCTCCGTTTGACCTCCTTGGGCATTTTGGCGGCCTTACCGGGCTCCTCTGCCACGGTGAGGGTCTCCTCCGGGTGGGCCTTTTCGTAGGCGGCCTGCTCGGCGGCCAGCTTGGGCTCATCCACGAAGAGCAGCAGGACCACCAGCGCCGCCAGCATAATACCGGCTACGATGGCAAAGATGGGGAAGTAGTTGATATGCTCCAGCCCTTCCGTCCGCTTGGCGGAATAGAGGATACTGGTCAAGATCAGGTAGATCACGCCGCCCACGGCACCCATCAGATTGATGATGGCGTTGCCCTTGCTCCGCAGGGGCTTGGGGGTCACGTCCGGCATCAGGGCCACGGCGGGACTGCGGTAGGTGCCCATAGCGACGAGCAACAGCCCCAAAATCACCACGAACAGCACCAGCTTATAAAAGGCGGGCTGGGCGAAATAGCTGTTATCCAACAGAGGTAGAAGGAGCATCAGACCTGCGGCGGCCAGGGTGCCCACTAGAATAAAGGGACGCCGGCGTCCCAGCCGGCTGCGGCACCGATCCGAAAGCCCGCCGAACAGGGGAAGGAGGAACAGCGCCAAAATGTTATCGGAGGCCATAATGGCGCCGGAGGCAGTCTCCGGCATATCGAAGGTCTCTTTTAGGATCAAGGGCACCAGCCCGTCGTACATCTGCCAAAAGGCGCAGATAGAGAGAAAGGCAAAGCCCACTAACAGGGTTCGTTTGGTGTTCAGTTTCATAGCGATCTCCTTAATCGATCATATTAATAAAAGTATCTATATCGGTACTGCGGGAAATATATTTGCGGGTGATCTTCAGCGGGTTATCTCCGGTCACGTAGGTCTTTCCGCTCATCAAAAGCCCGAACTGGTAATGCTCAGCAGTCTTTTCCAGGGATAGGGAGGAATATTTGCCGGTGGGGTAACAAAGCACAAAGGATTCCTTGCCGGTGATCTTGGCCAAGGCCTTTTTAGAGCCTAACAGTTCCTCCTCCAGCCGCGCCTCGCCCAGGTCGCTCAGATAGGGGTGGGTGACGGTGTGGCTTTGGAAGGAGATCAGCCCGCTGGCGGCCATCTCCTTGATCTGACCCTCTGTCAGATAGTTTTTCTCGCCGATGCTGCCGGTAATCATAAAAATTGTAGCTTTAACGTTATATTTTTTTAAAAGAGGGAAAAGCTCGCTGTAATTATCGGCATAGCCATCGTCAAAGGTCAGAAGAATGGGGCGCCGGAACTGATCCGCCCGATCCAGATCTTCAAACCAGATGGGGGTATAGCCCTTTTCGGTCAGGTATTGGAGCTGTTTTTCCAACTCGGCGGGGGAAACGAACAAAGAGGGGATCCCCCAAAGGTTATCGCCGACCGCATGGTACATCAGGGTGGGCACCTCTACGTTTGCGGGGATCTCCGCCGCCAGGGGATAGCGGGTATAATAGGTGGTGGCGGCCTCCTCGTCGGTAAAGGCACGGTAGCCCAGCTCGGTGAACAGATCCCCGACGGGAACGTACCATTCATCGCCGGTATAAAGAGCCTTGGTATGGCCTGCGGGCAGCTCCTGCCCGGCGGCAAAATGGAGGGTGCGGTCCTTCAGGGTCAGGGAGGCCACGTGGCTCTCCACCCCGGCGCCGTTGACCATATAACCGTCCAGTGCCGCCTTCAACTCCTTCAAACTGAAGTAAAGGATGCCCTCCGCCTCCCGCAGATCCGCCATAGGGGTGCCGTTGAGGACCACCTTTTGGGCGGAGGGGGCCGGTGCGGTGTCATAGACCGGCTGGGGCTCCGGGATGGGCTTTGGCGCAGGCTTGCAGCCGGCAAGCGCCGTTAAGAATATAAATAAGAAAGAAAATAGTGCAATTCGCTTCATTTTTATCTCCTTTGAGTGTCTTCAAAGGTAATCATAACAGAATTTTACCCAAAAGGCAAGTTTTTAAGCACTCTCCCTTGTTTTAATAGGATTTTTGTGTTAAAATGAGGCAAAAGTGAGGTGAAATGCAATGACCTATGATCTGGTGGTGGCAGGCGGCGGTGCCGCAGGCCTGACAGCGGCGATCTGCCTGAAGCGACGGCGTCCTCAAAGCAACGTTTTGGTGCTGGAGGCCTTGGATCGAGTGGGCAAAAAACTGATCACCACCGGCAACGGCCGTTGCAATATCACCAACGGAAAGGCGAACCTTTCCCATTACCACGGCTGTTCCCCCGACGGGGTGAAGGCGATTTTCGATCGGTACTTTGTGAAGGACACGGTGGAATTCTTCGCCTCTCTGGGAGTGGAGATCGTCTTTGAGGCCGACGGTCGGGCGTATCCCGCCTCTTACCAGGCGGGGGGTGTGGTGGATGCTTTGCGCTTTGCCGCCCAGGAGGCGGGGATCGAGGTGCGGTGTAATTGCCGCCTTACCGATTTCGGCCCCGGGCAGGAGCTGAAGCTTCGCACCGAGCAGGGCCCTGTTTTGACTAAATGCCTGCTGTTGGCGGGGGGATTAATGAGCGGCGGCCCCAAGGTGGGGAGCGACGGCTCTTTGCTGAAACTTTTGAAGGAGAAGGGGCTCCGCACGGTACGAACAGTGCCCGCCATCGTTCAGCTGAAGACCGATACCGCCCTGACCCGCCAGTTAAAGGGCATCAAGTGGAACGCCGATTGCGCCATTTGTCGGGAGGGCAAGCCCTTCCGCACCGAGTTCGGGGAGGTGCTGTTCACCGAATACGGTCTTTCGGGCCCGCCGATCCTGCAAATTTCCCGCTATGCCTCGGAGCCGGGGCGGTGGGAGGTGCGGCTGGATCTGTTCCCGGGCCGTTCTCTGAAGGAGTTGACCGAAGCCCTATTTGACCGCCGCCGGTTATTGGCAGGGCGGGCGGCAGAGCACTTTTTATCCGGTCTGATCCACAAGCGGATCGGCCTGGTGCTGATCAAGGAGCAGGGGATCCCCCTGGCCGCCCCCATCGGGGAAATCGGCGACGAACAGCTGAAGCGCCTGGCCAAGGCGCTGAAGAGCCTTTGCTTCCCGGTAACGGGCACCACGGGCTTTGCCAATTCCCAGGTTACCGCCGGCGGCGTCTCTCTGGAGGAGGTGCACACCGCCGATCTGCAATGCAGACGGTTCAAGGGGGTCTTTTTGGCCGGAGAATTGCTGGATGTGGACGGCGATTGCGGCGGATTTAATTTACAATGGGCCTGGAGCAGCGCCATGGCGGCGGCCGAAGGCATTGATCATTATTTAGGAGGAAAATAAATGGATCTGAAGAAGATTTTAGCGAAGATGGAAAACTGCCCCTGCGGTAGGGTGCATACTTTCGATACCGAGATCGTGGAGATCGGCAGTGGCCTCACCGCCAAGACCGGCGAGATTCTGAAGAAGGCCGGATATCCGCAAAAAGTACTGCTGGTGGCCGATGAGAACACGCTGGCTGCCTCTGCCGGCCTTTTGGAGAGCTTGAATGAGGCCGGCTTTGAATTGAAACAACTGATCTATAAGAATATGCTCTCCGCCAAGGTGGAGCAGGTGCTGGAGGTCGAGGCTCTGGCCGCTGACGTGGACGGGATCATTTCGGTGGGTACCGGCTCTTTGAACGATATCTGCCGGGTGGCTTCCTTCCGGCTGAAGAAGGATTACTGCATCTTCGCCACCGCCCCCTCCATGGATGGGTTCGCCTCCGATACCGCACCCATTATCGAAAACAACTTCAAGAGCTCCTGGCAGGCCGCCCAGCCCCGGATCATCATCGCCGATACCGCCATCCTGACCAAGGCGCCGGTGATCTTGAAATCCTCCGGCTTCGGCGATATGATCGCCAAGTATATCGGCCTGGTGGATTGGCGGGTCGCCCAGCTGTTGATCGATGAATATTACTGTGATAACATCGCCGCCCTGACCCGGGAGGCTGCCGACCGTATCGCCGCTTTGGCGCCCCGTATCACCGAGGAGAGCGAGGAGGCCGCCGGTGCCGTGATGGAGGCCTTGGTCATGACCGGCCTGGCCATGAAGCTGGCCGGCACCAGCCGTCCCGCCAGCGGTGCGGAGCACGTGGTCTCTCACTACCTGGAATGCCACAAGGTGATCCAGGGCATCTGGCCCGACTTCCACGGCCGTAAGGTGGGCGTAGGGACCGTTTACTGCAATAAGATCTATCGCAATTTGGCAGACCGCTTTGAAACCATTTCCTGCACCGCCGATCCCACCGATTGGGCAGACGTGCGTGCCCATTATGCGCCGGAGCTGATGCCGGACGTGGAAAAACTGAACAACCCCACCATTACCGATAAGGTGGATCCCAAAAAGTTAGAGGAATGCTGGCCCAAGATCCGGGAGATCATCCGGGAGGAGCTGCCCACCAACGAGGCTCTTTTGGAGATGATGAAGATCGCCGGCGCACCCGTCGATCCCGCTGAGGTACACGTTTCTCCGGAATTTATGGCCGATGCCATGCGGTATCATCCCTATATGCGGTACCGTCTTCTGATCACCCGGCTGTTGCCTATGATGGGCATTGATCCTATGGATTATTTGGATTGAGGTACGATAAAATGAAATTGGCTGATAAAAAAGGCTTTATCTGCGATATGGACGGCGTGATCTATCATCAGAATCAGCTGCTGCCCGGGGTCAAGGAGTTTGTGGATTGGCTTTATAAAGAAAATAAAAAGTTTTTGTTCCTGACCAACAGTTCTGAGCGCTCCCCCAAGGAGTTAGCTATGAAGCTGGCACGGCTGGGGCTGGAGATCGATGAATCCCATTTTTATACCTCCGCCCTCTCCACCGCCGCCTATCTGGCCAAGCAAAAGCCCGGCTGTACTGCCTACGTGATCGGCGAGCCGGGGCTGATGAACGCCCTTTACGATGCGGGGATCTCCATGAACGACGTGAACCCCGATTACGTGGTGGTGGGGGAGACCGCCAACTATAACCACGCCGCCATTTTAAAGGCGGTCAAGCTGGTGCAGGGCGGCGCTAAACTGATCGGTACCAACACCGACCTGACCGGCCCGGGCAAGGGCGGCGCCATCATCCCCGCCTGCCGTGCCCTGGTGGCACCCATCGAGCTGACCACCGGCAAGCAGGCCTATTACCTGGGCAAGCCCAACCCCCTGATGATGCGCAACGGCCTGAGCCTTTTGGGCTGTAAGGAAGAGGATATCGCCATCATCGGCGACCGGATGGATACGGATATCGTGGCCGGGGTGGAATCGGAGATCGATACGGTGCTGGTGCTCAGCGGCGTGACCACCCGGGAGGAACTGGAATTATTCCCCTACCAGCCCACCCACGTGCTGAACGGGGTTTACGAGGTGATGGACCATTGACCGGCGAGGGCTTGCATAAGGATCACCGCAAGCGGATGCGGGAAAAGATCACGGAGCACGGCATCGATACCCTTTTGGATCACGAGCTTTTGGAGCTGGTGTTGGGCTATGCCATCCCCCGAAAGGATACCAACGAGCTGGCCCATTCTCTGTTGAATGAGTTCGGCAATTATCGGGAGCTTTTCCGCAAACCGCCCGAAGAACTGATGAAGGTGGAACGGATGGGGGAGAGCACCGCCTGGTTTATCCGCCTGCTTTCGGAGCTTTACCGCCGCTATGCGGTGGAGGCCTTCGAAGGCCCCACTACCATGGAAAAAGCCAAGGATCGCATCCGGTTCTTTTGGCCCCGCTTTATGGGGCGGCTGACCGAGTGTGTCTACGTAGCCCTTTTGAATAAAGACAAAGAGGTGATCCGCACCGACCTGGTCTACGTGGGCTCCGCCGAGGCGGTGGAGGTGCGGGCGGATAAGATCCTGGAGCTGGTCAAGAAGAACCGGAGCTGTACCGGAGTGATGGTGGCCCATAACCATTTTTACACCTCTGTGCCCTCCTTCCACGATTTCAAGGCCACCTATTCTCTGTATAAACGGCTGGAGAAGGCCGGGGTGGAGCTGGTGGATCACGTGATCATCTGTAAGGATGAGGGTAGCTCTATGGCAGAAAGCGGCCATTTGGCCAAAATAAAATCAGGAGAAATGCCGGAATGAAAATTTACTTATTAGGCAGCTGCTCCGGCACGGAGCCGATGCCGGGCAGACACCATACCTCCCTGGTGCTGGAGCAGGGGGAACGGCTCTATTGGTTCGATGCGGGGGAGAACTGTTCTCATACCGCCTACTTGATGGGGTTGGATCTGATGAAGGTCTCGGATATTTTTATCTCCCATATGCACCTGGATCATACCGGCGGATTGGCCAATCTGCTCTGGACCATTCGCAAGCTTCATAAACGCTATAAAAAAATGCCCCTTTACGGGGATATTACCGTCCATCTTCCCCAAGAGGAGGCCTGGCCCTGTATTCTGGGCTTTTTAAAGTTTACCGAGGGTGGCTATGAAAATGATTACGAGACCCTTTGCCGGGGCATCCGGGAAGGGGTGGTGCTGGAACGGGGGGATCTGCGGATCTCTGCCCGGGGCAACGCCCACCTGCGGGAGACGGAGGATTTCCATTCCTTTTCCTTTTTGATCGAGGTAGAGGGCAAGCGGATCATTTATTCCGGGGACGTGCGTTCCCCCAAGGAGCTGGAGCCCTGGCTCCGGCAGGAATGTGATCTTCTGCTGATGGAGACCGGCCATCACGACCCCGAAGGGGTGTGCCAATGGCTGAAGGAGGAAGCATTCCCCCTGAAGCAGCTTTGCTTTATGCACCACGGCCGCACCATTTTGGCGGATCCCGCCGGGGTGGAGGAGCGCTGCAGGGCGATCCTGCCCCATTGCCGGGTGTTGAATGATAAAGATACCCTTGAAATTTGAGTGAATTTTATCCAAAATGCCGATTTTACAGAAAATCGGCATTTTTTCTTGTTTTGCACAGAGAAAAGGAGTAAAATGGCAGGGTAATTTAAAATAGGAGAAAAAACAGTGAAGATTTTTCAACCCAAGATCTTGGAAGCCCTCAAGAGCTATCACAAAAAACAGTTGGTTTCGGACCTGGTGGCCGGCCTGATCGTGGCCATCATCGCTCTGCCCCTTTCCATCGCCCTGGCTATCGCCTCCGGCGTTTCCCCGGAAAAGGGTCTTTATACCGCCATCGTAGCGGGCTTCTTTATCGCCCTTTTGGGCGGGAGCCGGGTGAACATCTCCGGCCCCACCGCCGCCTTTGCCACCATCGTGGCGGGGATCGTTGCGGATTACGATATCAGCGGGCTGGTGCTGGCTACCCTGATGGCCGGAATCATCCTGATCCTGATGGGTCTGTTCCGGCTGGGAAGCCTGATCAAATATATCCCCCACACCATCACCACCGGCTTTACCTCCGGTATTGCCGTGACCATCGTGGTGGGGCAGCTGAAGGATTTTCTTGGCCTGACCTTCCCGGAGGGCACCCACGCCGTGGAGACCACCGAAAAGGTGGCGGCGGTGGTCAAGTCCATCGCCACGCTGAACCCCTGGGCGCTGCTGGTGGGCGGGATCGGCCTGGCCATTCTGATCGTCTGGCCCTATATCAGCAAAAAGATCCCCGGCTCTCTCATCGCCGTTTTGGTGGGCACCGCCCTGGTCAAGCTGACCGGCCTGCAGGTCAACACCATCGGGGATCTTTATACCATCCAGCGCAGTCTGCCCCCCTTCACCCTGCCTACCTTTGATTTCGGGATGGTGCGGGAGCTGCTGCCCAGCGCCTTTACCATCGCCATTCTGGCGGGGATCGAATCTTTGCTTTCCTGCGTGGTGTCCGACGGTATGATCAAGGATCGCCACCATTCCAATACCGAGCTGATCGCCCAGGGCGTGGGCAACATTGCCTCCAGCCTCTTTGGCGGCATCCCTGCCACCGGCGCCATCGCCCGTACCGCCGCCAACGTGAAAAATGGCGGCCGTTCCCCCATCGCCGGTATCGTGCACGCCCTGGTGCTCCTGTTGATCCTGGTGGTGCTGATGCCCTATGCCGCCTGGATCCCCATGCCCATCATCGGCGCTATCCTCTTTATGGTGGCTTATAATATGTGCGAATGGCGGCAGTTCGTCAAAATCTGCAAGACCGCACCCAAAAGCGATATCCTGGTGCTGGTGGTGACCTTCGTGTTGACCGTGGTCTTCGACCTGGTGGTGGCCATCGCCGTGGGTATGATCATCGCCGTGGTGATGTTTATGAAGCGGATGGGCGACGTAACTCAAGTGAAATCCAAGATCCTGGGCGAGACCCAGATCGTCAAGATCAAGGGCCCCATGTTCTTTGCCTCCGCCGATAAGTTCGAGGAGATCCGCCCCGAAGAAGGGGTCAAGACCCTGATCCTGGATCTCTTTGCGGTGCAGGCCCTGGACGAGACCGCCGCCCGCTGCTTCTTTAAGATCCAAAAGGCCTGCCGGGAGGCGGGGGTGGAATTCCAGGTGGAAAATATCCAGGCCCAGCCCCAAAAGGCTCTGACCAAAGCCGGCTTCGATGCCCCCTCCGGTGTGTGAGCGGCGACCCCTCCGACGTACCGGCGGGCACGTCGTGTCCCCTTCCAAGGGGACAACAAACGGAAAAATAAAGTGAAACAGCGAACCCCCGAGGATGAAGGATCCTCGGGGGTTACTTTTATGGGATAAAACGGTGTAAGAAAAAGTGTGTCAAGAGAACCGTCCCTCTGTCATTGAAATTATGCAAAAATAATAATATAATCCTGTTATATCGGGAAATAATGCAAGAAATCTGATAAAAATGATGATATAATCATAATATAAAAGAAGCAAAAGTCAATTGATGAAAGGAGCACCGCATGAAGAAATTTTCCAAAATTTTGTCATTGTTGATGGCTATTTTGATGCTCGCCACGATGGCGACGGCATGTAAGAAAGTCGAAGAAGATTTTGATTTCGGAGATATTGAAGATGTTGAAGATGTTGATGATTTCGGCGATGAGGATGAAGGCAACGAGGACATAGACAACAAAGACGACGAAGATTCCGACAAAGACGCCGTAAAGGAGTCTAATAAGGAAGACGACAAAGACGACAAAGGTGAAGACAACAATAAGGACGAAGATAAAGACGATAAGGAAAACGATAAGAAGGAAGAATCTCCTGTTTCTCAGGAGCAGTTGATCGAACAATACGAAGAAAAGTATAAATATGATCCGGAACATAATCCTCTGGTGGCAGAAGCTAAACCTATCAATACCGGTGTTGTTCCTTCCTTCGATATTGACACCACCGGCTTTGTTAAGAACAATATCAAATTAGCTGATTTGAAGGGTAAATCCTTTACGTTGATTACTGCTATCGGGTATGGAACGTTTTCATATGAGGATGAAAAAGGAAAAGTGTATAGTGAATGGGACTGGTGGGAGGCCTTAAAAAAACAATACGGTCTTCAGATTAAGTATATCAAATCCCGTTTTGATAAATCTGTAAGCCAGGCACTCGCCTATATGAACGCCGGCAAGGCATTAGATATTATCCCCACTCACGTTGGTTCATTTCCGGTAGCACTGCAATTGACTCAACCTCTGGATCCCTTCATCAATATGCAGAATCTGGGGAACTCCCCCGGCGTTGACGTTCAGGTAATGGAAATGACCAAGTGGGCCGGCGGTTATCGTTGCATAAGTCCCATTGGCGCTGTAAACGTTCTGTGGTATAATCAATCTATGGTGGAAGAGTTCGGTCTGAAAGATCCGCATAAGACCTGGCAGGAAGGGAACTGGGATTGGGATACTTATGGAGATTTCCTGCGTTCTGTTCCTAAAACTACCTCTAGTGGCAAAAAACTCTATGCCTATGCTCCTTGCACCGGGGATTCTTACTATGCCTATGCCTTGACTAACGGTTGTGCTCCTTTAGAGATCGATACCACAGCCAGTGAGCCTAAACTGATTAATAACTGGACAGATCAACGAGTGCTTGATGCTTATACTGCTTATAGTGAAGTGTTGAAATCCATTCAATGGGGCGGTTCTTGGGATTCTATGCACCGTAACGGTGACGTTATGATGTGCGATACGCTTCAACTGATGAACTCCTACGATAAAATTGAAGATGAATTATATTGTCATACCCATAAGTATAATTGGGTGCCTTATCCTAAGGGAACCGGCGAAACCGGGCGGGATGCCTGTTTCTCGTATGGTTACACGCTGATGTTGCCCAAAAAGATGAAAAATCAGTCCAATGCTCCTTACGTTTTAAAATTCATGGAGCTTTGGGCCACACGTTTTACGGAAGCCATCTTTGATTATCAGGTGAACACCAGTTACTTAAGCTTTAATTATGCCGCCCGGAAAGAATATTTTGAATTCGTGACCCAAAGCACCTATTTCGGACTGCAGATGAATGCGGCTTTTGATGGATTGGGAGCGGATGGAAAACAGATCTGGACTGCTATGCATGCAGAGAAGGATCCTGGCAAAAACTATATCACCGAAATGACAAAGGTTGCAAACTTGGTTGAGAGGGCTTGCGATTTTGTGGTGAACTACGGACAATGATTTCTATGATTGAGTAGGAAAAACGGTGAATCAATAATAACGTGCCCGGAACTGATGTTCCGGGCACGTTAACTATTTTATGAGATAAACGGTGGGGTTTTGTTCGCCGTAGGTGGTTTGCAGCGTTTCTTTTGCCCTTTCGTCAAAGGGCAGAACGGGGGGCTCGGCTTGTTGGTTGGCGCCGTATTGGCCCAAAAGGCCGTTTTGATGCTGAACGTAGGTATTCTCCCAAAGGGTGGGGCAGCTTTCGGGCTCCTTGGCCACCAGGTGGAGCATCCGATAGGCGGAGCGATCCAAAAGGTTATGGTGGATACGGAAATCCCGGGCGGGGTTTTCAAAGCTCCAGCCCTTCAGGTGGGCGGGGGTATGGGCATTATGCCGCTGCTGACCCCAGCCGTAGCCCGTGTGCCGCAGAATATTCCCGCTGATCTCAATATCCGCCATATAGCTTTGGGTGTCGCCCCGGGAGCGGATCAAAAAGTATTCGATGGGATAAACGGTGTATTCCACCAAATTATTTAAATAACGGATATGTTCCATTTTTAGAAATTTACCCTTGGTCTCTGCCTGATGGGTCATAGCCGCGTCGTAGACCTGGTAAATATAACAATTTTCCACCCGATAATCGGCGCAGCCGCCGTAAATTTCGATGGCGTTGCCAAAGCGGGTGACGGTGCCCCGCCCGCCTTGGGGATAGTTGGGGTCGTTGCCGATATAATTCTGGATCCCGCCGCCGATCCAGCCCAGCTCGCAGTTGGTGACGGTGAGCCCTCGGATGGAATCTCCGGAGCCCTGGATGCCGTGGGCGCCCACGTATTTGATGCAAAGATTATCCAGGGTGACATTTTGGTTTTTGCGGATATAAAACATATGGCGGCGGGGCAGGGCCTCGATCTCCCGGAACACATCACCCGGGTTGCCCTCGTCGCACCGCAGATAAAGGGTGCCGAAGCTTTTTTCGTTGATCTTGGGCACGGGAAAAAACTCCCCGTGGCTGGGGCGGGTATCCATCTCGCCCTCGTAAAAACAGACGATATCCAGGTTTTGGGTCATCTCTGTCTCCGGGCAGAAGGGCTTGTCCTCCGCCCCCCGACAGACGAAACGACCCCGGATATAAGAGGGGATCAGCTTACGGCTATGGCGCTCGCCCCCGTTAAAGACCAGGGTGCCGCAATCCAAAATAGGTTTTTTCAGCTTCCAGATTTTGGGTCGTTCTGCCGCCGGTTCCCATAAGGCGGGATCTGCCAAAGAATGATCCCAGCCGTAGAATCGGGGCTTTTCGCCGCTGCCGTAGGCGGCGTAGGTGACCCCGGGCCTGGTTTCCACAAAGCCCCGGAACAGCTCTCCCCGACGGAAGAACACCCCGTCCCCGGGCTGCAGGTCGGCGGAGGAAACCTTTTGAAGGGTCTTCCAGGGGGCATCGGGGGAGGTGCCGCTGTTTTGATCGTTCCCGCCCTCGCTTACGTAATAGCATTGGCCGGAAACGACGCAGAGATCCTTCGATTGAAGGATCTCTTGTTTTCTTGCTTCGCAATATGGTTCGATTTTTTCTAAGATACTCATTGATTTCTCCGATAGATCTCCATCAGGCCTTTGAGCAGAAGATCGTCGTCCAGAATGATAGGCTCCTGACAAAGGGGTGCCACCAGAGTGGCCAGGCCGCCGGTGGCGATGACGGTGCAGGGCTGACCCAGCTCCTCCCGGATCCGTTGCACCATACCGTCGATCATGGCCGCATTGCCGTGCATAATGCCGCTTTTCAGGCAATCCACCGTGTTGGTGCCGATCACCTTTTTGGGGGTCTCGAAGGAGAAACGGGGCAATTGGCTGGTGCGGCTGATGAGGGCGTCGGTGGAGACTGCCATCCCGGTGGTGATGACACCGCCCAGGTAGTTTTTGTCCCGATCGATCACCGAGAAGGTGGTGGCGGTGCCCATATCGATGATGATCATGGGGGCGGGGTATTCCTTGATGCCCGCCACCGCATCCACCACCAGGTCGCTGCCCAATTGGGCAGGGTTATCGATCTTGATGCTCAGCCCCGTTTTGATGCCGGGGCCCACCACCAAGGGGGTGACCCCGCAGTATTTTTCAATGGCTTTTTTGAAGGTATTGGTCACCGTGGGCACCACCGAGGACAGGATGGCGCCGTTGATTTGGTCCCGGGTCAGGTCGTGCATATTCATGGCGGTTTTAACGGTGACGGCATATTCCAGGTCGGTGGCCACCCGATTGGTGCTGACCCGCTCCCGGAACAGAATGTCATCCCCGTTAAAGCACCCGATGACGATGTTGGTATTGCCGATATCAACTGCTAAGATCATTTTTGGTTCCTCTCATTCATTTTTAACAGGGGAATGGAGACTGCGCCGGAAAGCAGAGCGGCGATGATGGCCTCCACCGTGCCGTTGATGAACACCACCGAAAGGATCACCCCGAACAGCGCCTCAAAAGCGATATTGCTGGCGGCCGCCCATTGCCGGCCGAAAAAGATGTAGATAAAGCTCATCACCAGGATGGTATTGGTCATGGAGCCACCCACCCCGGCGGCGATAAAGCCCAGCTTGCCCCAATGCTTGCGGTTGGCCAGCATCCGGCTGACCCCTCGATAGATGAAATAGGGCAAAATTCCGCAAAGGATCCGGGGCACAAAGCAGATGATCAGCGCCAAGGGGGAGCCCCCCAGTCCATCGCCCATACTCACGAAGGGCGAAAAGCAAAAGGAGGTGGCGCCCGGCTGCAGGGTATTATTCAAAAGGCTGGTCAGCCCGAACACCCCGCCCAGAAAAGCCCCGGCCTTGGGCCCCAGCACGATGGAACCGATGATCACCGGGATATGTACCGTGGTGGCCTGGATGGCCAGCACCGGGATGCGGATATAGCCGATGTTGGGCACGAAGGCCAACATCAGTAACAGCGCCAACAACAGCGCCAACTGTACCATTTTTAAGGTTTTTGCGTGGTTCATTATGAATTCCTCCTTGTTATTATGCCCCGTAGGGTAGAGCGAAAAATCCGCCTTTTTGAAACGGTGTTCGGATTTTTCGCCCTACCCTAGGGCTACAATACAAAAACGCAACGGTGGTTCCTGCCACCCGGTCAGGTTCCCGGATGGGGATACCTGCCAAATTAGGTGGTTTCAACCGCATTATATCACTTTTATCTTTAAATTTCCATATTTATATGCTATAATATTAAAAAAATCCCGGAAGGAAAGGGGAAAAACCGAAATGTTAAAGGGAAAAACCGTTTTATTGGGGGTCACCGGCGGGATCGCCGCCTATAAAATTCCGAACCTGGCACGGATGTTGAAAAAGCAGGGCGCCACCGTTCACGTGCTGATGACCCAAAACGCCACCAATTTCATCAATCCCATAACCTTTGAATCCCTGTTGGGCACCAAGTGCCTGATCGATACCTTTGACCGGAACTTTCAGTTCAGCGTGGAGCACGTGGCGCTGGCCAAGCAGGCGGATTGCGTTCTGATCGCCCCCGCCAGCGCCAACGTCATCGGCAAGATCGCAAACGGCATTGCCGACGATATGCTCACCACCACCGTTATGGCCTGCCCCTGCAAAAAGATCGTTGCGCCGGCCATGAACCATAATATGTACCATAACCCCATCGTGCAGGATAATCTGGAAAAACTGGCCCGCTTCGGCTACGAGATCATCCCGCCCGCCCGAGGGATGTTGGCCAACGGGGATATCGGCGACGGCCGGATGCCCGAAGAAGCCCTGCTCTTTGAATACGTTTTGAAGGAGCTGGCCTTTGAAAAGGATCTTTTGGGCAAAAGGATTTTAGTTACCGCCGGCGCCACCCGGGAGCCCATCGACCCGGTGCGGTTCATCACCAACCATTCCAGCGGGAAGATGGGATGCGCCATTGCCAAGGTGGCCATGCTCCGGGGTGCGACCGTGACCCTGGTACACGGTGCCATGGAGGTGCAGGCGCCCCCCTTTGTGGAGGCGGTACCCGTGACCACCGCCGCCGAGATGTTCCGGGCGGTCACAAGCCGTGCCAAGGAGCAGGATATCATCATCAAAGCCGCCGCCGTGGCAGATTATACCCCCGCCACCACCGCCGACCATAAGATCAAAAAGAAGGAAGGGGAGTTTGCCATCCCCTTAAAGCGCACCCAAGATATTCTGGCCGCTCTGGGCGAGCAAAAGGCCCCCGGCCAGGTGCTTTGCGGTTTTGCTATGGAGACCGAAAACCTCCTGGAAAACGCCGCTGCCAAGCTGACCAAAAAGAATTGCGATATGATCTGCGCCAATTCCCTTTGCACCGAGGGTGCGGGCTTTGGGGTGGATACCAACGTGTTGACCCTGATCACGCAAAAGGGCGCCGAGCCCCTGGAGAAAATGACCAAGGAGCAGGCCGCCTTTGAAATTTTGAGCCGGTTGAAGGAGTTTTAAGTATGTTTCCCATCTCTGTTTCTGCCCATCTTTTGAATCTTTCCGACGAGGAGCTGCGGGCCATGGCCGCCGCAGGCATCCAAACTGTTGAAATGAATTGCGAGCCTCCCTTATTTGCTACCGTGGACTTTAAAAAGCAGGTGGAGCGGGTGGAGGCCGCCGGGATGAAGGTCTGGTCTCTGCATCTGCCCTTCCAGCCCTTTGCCAAGATCGATCCCTCCGTGATCGATCCCCAAAAGCGCAAGGCCGCCCAGGACTATTTTAAGGATATCATCCGCCGTGCCGTAGAGGGGGGCATTGATAAATACGTGATCCACCCCAGCGGTGAGCCCATCCCGCCCGAGGAGCGGGAAGCCCGCCTGCAGGCTTCGGAGGAGAGTGTGAAGGTGCTTTCCGATTATGCCCATTCGGTGGGCGGAACGCTTTGTGTGGAAAATATTCCACGCACCTGTCTGGGCAACGGGATTGCCGAGATGAAGCGGCTTTTGGATGCCGGGGAACACGCCCGGATGTGCTTTGACGTCAATCATAACCTCTTTGATGATAACCTGGAACTGTTGGATGTCCTGGGAGATCGGGTGGTGACCTTGCATATCTCCGATTATGACCGGGTGGACGAGCGCCATTGGCTCCCCGGGGAAGGCACCACCGATTGGCACGCCCTTTACGCCAAACTGAAGGAAGTGGGCTACAAGGGTGTCTGGAACTATGAGCTGGGGCGGGAGGCCCCCGAAGAGATCGTGCGCCCCACCTTGAAGTGGAGCGATTACGTAGACAACGCCAAGGCCATTTTTGAAGGGCGGGAGATCCCGAAGCTCTATACCCGCAAGCGGGAATATCTGATCCACCCCCGGGAGACCTTATGGCTGGGCGCCAACTATTACCCCGAGGATTGGGATGAGGAAGAATTAGAAACCGATATTGCCAAGATGAAGGAAATGGGTTTCAACGTGGTACGGATGGGGGAATTCGCCTGGAAAAAGGACGAACCCCAAGAAGGGGAATTCCATTTTGAATGGCTCCACCGGGTGGTGGATGCTCTGGGTGCCGCCGGCATCAAGACCATTATGGGCACCCCCACTGCCACACCGCCCCGTTGGCTGATTTTGAAATATCCGGAGATGGCGGCAATAGACGATAAAGGGATTCGGCAGAGCCACGGCGGCCGCCGCCATTGCTGTTCCTGCAATCCCCATTATCAACATTATAGCAAGATCATTGTGGAAAAACTGGCCCAAGAATTCGGCAAGGACCCCAATATTATCGGCTGGCAGATCGATAACGAGATTCGCAAGCCCATTTGCCATTGCGACCGTTGTAAGGCCGCCTTCCATCAATTTTTGAAGGAAAAATACGGCACGGTGCAGGAACTGAATCAGCAATGGAACCTGAATCTGTTCAGCCAGGCTTATGAGGCCTTTGAGGAGGTGCCCCTGCCTGTTAACGGTTGGCATAACCCCCATATTCTGCAGGATTGGAATCTTTCTCAAAGCGAAAATCATATCAAATTCGTTCATATGCAAGCGGAGATCCTGCATCGCTATACCGATGCCCCCATCGGCACCGATACCATGCCGGATCTGTTCCACGATTACCGCAAACTGAACGCTTCCCTGGACGTGGCCCAGTTCAATCATTACGACCATTATGATTATATGGAGCGCCCCGCCCTGTGGATGGATTATATGCGGGAGTTTTCTAAACTGCCTTTCTGGAACACCGAGACCCAGGCCACCTGGAGCGGAAGCACCAGTCCCTATCAGAAGCTTCAGCCGGAAAACTTTATTTTTATGAATACCTGGCTCCCCTTTATCCAGGGGGGCGAGGTCAACCTTTATTGGCTGTGGCGCACCCATTGGGCGGGTCACGAGCTGGGGCACGGAGCGGTTCTGGAAAGCAGCGGGCGATTCACCTACGCCGCCGAGGAGATCCAGCGGGCCGGCAAGGAACTTCGTACCGCTGAAAAGTATCTTTGCTCCTCCACCGTACGGAGCGAAGTGGCGTTGCAGATGTCTGCTCTGAACCAGCGGATGCGGGAAGGGCAACAGATCCTGCGGGATATGGAAAATAATGCTCCCGAGATCATTAAATTTTATGATACGATGCTCAAGAGCGGTCTGCATCCCCACGTGATCGATAGCAGCAAGAGCCTTTCCGGCTATAAAATGCTGGTGAGTCCCTTGTGCTTCACGATGGAGGAAGGGAACTTTGCTGAACGGGTGACCCGTTGGGTGGAAAACGGCGGCGTTTGGGTAGTGGGTCCCTTATCGGATATCCGCAACAAAAACGGTGCCGCCTATCAAAAGGCACCCTACGGCTTTTTAGAAACCCTGACCGGCGCACGGCGGGCCTATTATACCCCCGACCACGACGGCTGGCTCTCCTTTGTCAACGAAAAGGGCGAGACGGTGGAATGTAGCCGCAGCTTTGAGTTCTTTGAACCGGAAGGACTGGAGCCCTGGATCACCGTTTCCAAAGGCCATCGGGTCTTTATGGATAAGGCTGTGGTGGCCGCCGCTAAGGTGGGCAAGGGCTGGGTGATCCTTTTGGGCACCTTCCCGGAGGAAGAAGAACTGAAACGGATCTACCAAAAGGCCGCAGGTCTTGCGAACGTGATTCCCTACGATATTTATGGCGAAGGGGCGTTCATTACCCACCGCAAGGGCAGAACTTGCCCCGTTACCAATCGGGAATTCTGGATCGCCGCCTCCCTGAAGGGGGCGGAATGCGGATTACGCTTTGAAGGAAAGCGCAAAGACCTGCTCACCGGAAGGATCTACAAGGGTCAGATCGACTTGAAGCCCTTCCAGGTGGCGTTGTTACAGAACGAGGAATAAAAATCAAATATGGCAGAGTAGAAATCGGCGGGTTTTAGTGCCCGGGGAACGGGGAGTTGTCTCCGGGACGAATAGCAAATTTGCTTGCCGTGTCGATTTCGCATCCCGCTGCCGCAGAACGGAACTCCTTTCCGCAATGCGGCAACTTGCCGTTTTTACAGAAAGGAGTTTTTCTGATGAATATTTTCAAAAAAGAGTACTGGCTGGCCGCCTTGGGCGAACTGAAAAGCTTGCGGCGGATCTTATTTGCCGCCCTGATCTGTGCTATTACCGTGGCGCTGGACGGTCTCTTCAAGATCCCGGTTCTGCCCGGTGCCCTGGAGATCAAGTTCACCTTTTTCATCATCGCTTTGGGGTGCGCCGTTTACGGCCCCATTATGGGGGCCTTGGTGGCGGTGGCGGTGGACACCCTAAGCTTTTTCATCTTCTCGCCGGGGTTTGCCTATTTTCCCGGCTATATGGTTACCGAGGTGCTGGTTTCGGTGATCTATGCGCTGTTTTTATATCGGCAAAAGATCACGGTCACGAAACTGTTTGCCGCCAAATTCTGCACCAATTATTTTGCCCACGTGTTGCTTAATTCCCTTTGGGCATCCATCCTGATGGGCAAGGGCTATTTGTATTACTTTTGGAGCGGCCTTTTAAAGAATAGCCTGCTTTTGCCCTTGGAAGTGTTTATCATGGCCCTCTTTTTCGGCCTGCTGTTACCCGCCTTTTCCAAACTGGGGCTCCTGCCTGCCCAGGACGAAAGATCCCTTGCACGGCTGAAGGCCGGCAAAAGCTTTTTGCTGATCATGGGGCTGGATTGCCTTTTAGCGGGGGGCTGTGCCCTGATCTTTCAGCATTGGAAGGGGCTTGCCGGGGCATACACTCTCCTCAGTGGAGTGCTGATGACCGCAGGGATCGTGCTGATGCTTATTTATTGGTTTATGTTGTGGAAGGAGAAGCGAAATGTTGCCTGATTTAATTTCTGTTGAACACGAGATCAAGGCCTTTGCCCAAAGGGCCAAGGGACCGCTGATTTTATATATTTCCGATACCGATACCCGCCAATATCCCAAATTGGCCCAATTGCTGGGCTGGGTACAACCCGGCGCGATTATCCACACCGGGGATTCCGCCGATGAATGGAAGGTGGGGCGCAAGCCGGAGCATCGGGAAGGATATGAGGCCGGGTTGAAGGCCTTGAGTGAAATTCTGCAAAGCGCCCGGTGCCCTGTTTATTTTACCCCCGGGAACAACGATGATTTTGCTACTCTGCCTCCGGAATTTCAGATCGTTCCCAATAGCACGACAGTGGAGGTTTTGGGGCTGCGGTGCTACCTGACCCATCAGCCGCCGAAGCGGAAGGTTCAGGATGCAGATTTCATTCTTTACGGTCATTCCGGTAATACGGACATGCATTATCCCTTTCAGCCGGATCAAAAACTGCCCGCATACATCAATGGGATGTTCAACTGGGCGCTGATCGACAGTGCTACAAAGGGCTTTTTTGCCATTCCTGCCAGACCCCCTTTAAAGATGAAGGATTATCTGGTGCAGACCCATCTCCACGCCGGCTTTGAGAATTTTTCTTCTATCCGCTCCCACGCCGTGGAGGCAAAGCGGGCGGGGTATGATGCCCTATTTATTACCGAGCACGACGTGCGGATGAATCGGATGAAGGGCTGCGTTGAGGACTTCCGCCTGCAGGCGGCAGGCGCCGCCCGGGAAGAGGGAGCCGGCTGGGTCGATGGCACGGGAACCCCGGGCGAAAGTGTGCCTTATCAAGGTGGCTTTGCGCTGAAACTTGAGCCCGGCAAGGGCTATTCCTTCCAAAGTGCCGGCAAAAAGCATCAGGCCTCATTGCTGGCGGAACTGACGGTAACGTTGGAACTGGATCTGCCGGAAAATGCCGCCGCTTGCATCGATTTCACCCTTTCCCAAAAGCCGGAAGGCTTTGAGCAACAGCATCTTTGCTATTTGATGGGCGGAGCGAAGGGCTATGATTGGCAAAAAACAATAGATTGGAACCCATCGGGACGCTATGTTTTTGATCTTTCCCGGGATGTGTTGGATTTTGATCCCGAATTCGGGCAGGATAACGCCTTTTTGAGCGTGACCGTTACAACAGATGCAGAAGGATATTTGAAGGGGCTTTCCACCCGGCGAAAATTTGTGGCGGAGGAGGTACGGGTACGCCAAAGAGAGCTGGGCCGCAAAATCGGCGAGGCCTATGGGCTGAGCATCTTCTCCGGTTACGAAAAAACACCCGGGCACCATATGAATTGTTACAGTGAAAAGGTATCGGTGGTCAATTACGAAGAAGATGGCTACGCAACCTCCAAGGAGCGGGGCACCGCCCATCTGGCAGAGCAGGGCGCTGTTTTTTCGTATAATCATCCTTTCCAGGAATGGGGCAAGATCCCCGACTGTGATCACGGGCAGGTGATGAGCGAGTTGGTGGAAAAACTGCTTAAGACCCGTTTGAACGGTGCTCAACTGTTGGAAGTGGGCTTCCCACGGGGGCGATACGGCTTTTCGCTGGAAGAACATCTTTATCTTTGGGATCAGCTGGCCATGAAGGGGCTGAAACTCACCGGTGTGGGCGATAGTGACAGCCACGATTCCGCAGGCGGCTGGCGCAAAGGGAATAACTTTGGGAACTGGCTTCGTATGAAATTGCCCCTCGCTTCTCACGCTACGGCTGCGATGCTTGCCGGTCGGGTCTGTATGGGGAATCCCTATCGCTGGAAGGCAAAATGGGAATTTTCCGTCAACGGCAGAGAGGTCGGCCAGACCCTGCGGATGGGCGAAGCCGATACCGCCACCGCCCGGATCTGCTTGAAAGGCTTAACAGAGCCTGCTCGCCTGCGGGTGATGAGCGGGGGCAAGGAGCTTTATACCGCCCCCGTCGAGGATGGAACGGTTTTAGAACTACCGGTCCGGCGGGGCAGCCTGCGTTGTTGCCCGGTGCGGCTGGAGGTTTATGCAGAGGAGGACGGACGGTGTATCTTTTTAACCAACCCCGTCTATTTGGAGGATTAAAATGAAAAATGCAGTGATGTACGGCGCCGGCAATATCGGTCGGGGCTTTATCGGGCAGTTATTCAGCCTTTCCGGATATCGCACCACCTTTATTGATATCAACGAGGAGGTGGTGAACCGCCTCCGGGCGGAGGAACAATATCCCCTTTATATCACCAAAGAAGACTCTTACGAAAAGCAGGAGATCCTGAACGTCACCGCCCTGCTGGGCAAGGATCCCGCCGCTGTGGGGGATCTGATGGCTACGGCGGATATTATGGCCACGGCGGTGGGGGTCAACGTGCTTCCCTATATCGCCAAGCCCCTGGCAGAGGGGGTCAAGCGCCGCTTTGCGGCCGGGAATAAAACGCCGCTGAACATTATTATTTGTGAAAATCTGCTGGGGGCGGATGCCTACCTGCGGAAGCTGGTCAGCGAACACCTCAACGGGGAAGAAACGACCTATTTCAATGCGTATTTCGGGCTGGTAGAGGCCTCCATCGGCCGGATGGTGCCTGCAACCCCCGCCGAACTGAAGGCAGAGCATCCCTTGGCCGTTTGTGTGGAAGAATTTTGCCAACTGCCGGTGGATCGGGCGGCCTTTAAGGGGGAGATTCCGGAGATCGTGAATCTCCAGCCCTTCAGCCCCTTTGAGTTTTTTATTCAACGGAAACTGTTTATGCACAATATGAGCCACGCCCTGACCGCATATTTAGGGATGCTCCAAGGGGATGAATTCATCTGGCAGACCGCCGAAAAGCCTCAAGTGATGGAACTGGCTGAAAAGGCGTTGGCAGAGGCAAGTTTGGCGCTCTCCAAGGAGCACGGAGTTCCTTTGGAAGAGTTACAGGCCCACGCTGAGGATCTTTTACAACGGTATAAAAATAAACTGTTAGGGGACACCTGCTTCCGGGTGGGCCGGGATACCCCCCGCAAGCTTTCGGCCAACGACCGGCTGATCGGGGCCTTGAACCTTTGCCTGAAGCACGGCATTGAGCCCCGATACATTTGTCTTGGCGTGGCCGCCGCCCTGCATTTTGGACCCGAAGGAGACGAAGGCAGCCAGAAGATTGCCGAAACCGCCAAAACCCAAGGCGTTGCCGCCGCTTTGAAGGAGTTTTCGGACTTCACCGATCCCGTATGGGTGAAGGTGATTGAGGAATATTACGAAGATCTGAAGAAATAAAAACCCGCCTCCAACATCAGTTGGAGGCGGTTACCTTTTGATAGGTTGATATAAAGATTTTTTTACTCTTTAAATTTTTTGCCGTTTTTATAAAAGAGCATAACGGTTATGAAAGCGAGTGCGGCAACCAATAAATATCTTAAAATAAAGTGAATTTTGTAAATGAGCATACAAGCGAACATTGCGCCGGTCAACATTATTATCATGCCAATGATGGCTTTAATATCAAAGGCGCTTTGGCCTGCCACCTTTCGGCTATATAAATAATGACACCCTGAAATATACAAATATCCTATAAAGGTTGTATAAGCTGCCGCTTCATAACCGAACAAAGGAATAAATATGAAGTTTAGGCTGATATTTAGAAGAGCGCCCGTTATAGTTATCGGAAAGACCATCTTTGTTTTTTTGTATACAAAAGCAACGTTAGAAAAAACAAAGTAAAAGGAAGAAAGAAAAGTCCCCGCAACCAAAACAGGCACAAGATTTAATGCCTGCATATATTTTTGACCGCCGAGAATAAGGATTCCCTCGGGGGCCATAAGCATAAGGGCAATACAGAACATTATCGAAATAAAAATGATAGTGTTCGTTTTCTTTTTTAAGTCGGAATAGTTTTTTTGTCGGATTGCGTCATAAGCCCATGGCGTGTAGGAATTATTGATTGCTGTAAAAATAATTTTGGAAAGATTTGCAAAAGAATAAGCCAAAGAGTAAAGTCCTACGTAAAATTCCCCCGCAAATTTTTGAATCATAACTTTATCAGATGAATCAAGTAGGATAGATGACAAATAGTGAGGAATGAGGGGGATATTAAATTTCACGCCCTCTTTCCAATATTTTGTTAAAGATTTGAATTTGGTGTTTTTAATAATTATGATAAAGAAAATTGTTGCCAAAATGAAGGAAGGGGCAACGAGACCGAAAATGCGGCCAAATACGCGATCCGAAACAAAAAGATAAGCACAAGCGATGGTGGTTATGCTTTTTACCAAAAACAACCCAACGGTGAAAACAGAGAACGTGATATATTTATAGTCGTATCTGAATGGAATCAAGAAAAATTGAATAACCACATCAGAAAAAATCATAAAAAACATCAAGAGGATATAGGCGGGCTTTAATTGAAGTTGAGAAGAAACTGGATTGATGAAAACTGCCACTATACCAAAGCAAACCGCCATAAACAGAACGCTCAGAATACAAAGTGATCCTTGCAGCTGCTTTTGTTCTTTTTTGTTTTCCCCCAAAAGGACTTCGTAAACGCCGCAGTATAAACTGAAGGAAGCGACGATCCTTAAGAAACCAGTCCAGGTGGTAAAAACGTGATACACGCCCACATCTTCAACCGTCAAGATCCGGTTTACAAACGGTTGGGTTATAATTGAAATACAGTTATCAACAACTGTAACAAGCACAAACCAAATTGTTGCCTTAAAAATAACATCGGCATTTTTATATTTTTTAATAAAAGTTGTTAATCTACTCATTTAAATCCAAATCGATCGCAAAGGTAATCGGCAACTCTTGCGGAGGAGTTATCGTCGATATTTTTATGAAAAAAGTGTAGTAAGCGACGCCTTTTTTCGGCGACCAAATCAATACCTTGCGCAAATTCCTCCAATGTGTTTTTTAATTCTAAAGAGGTTTTAACAACTGCTCCGGGGCAAAAATATTCATAGGGTTCGTAAGACATCCCTCTGTCTTCTTCATATTTTTCGCAGTCATACAGGTTGTAAATGAGAGGTTTATCAAGCAACATAAAATCATATCCTAAGGAGGAATAGTCTGTAATTACACAATCTGAAATTGCCATCAAATCGTAAAAAGAAAAATCAAAGCAGTATTTGAATTCTATTGCGCCGGCAGGATATGTTAAGATTTCTTTAGTTGAAATATTATGGAGCTTGCAAACCAAGGCATACTGGTTATCCTTTAGATATTTTTCCAACCAATCAACTTTATAGCCGAAGAGCTCTCGGCTTTCGGGATTTGAAGCATTTTTTTCGTAATCCCGATAGGTAGGTGCATATACGATGATCTTTTTTGGAGTATAGCCTAGTTCCTCTTCTAACCAATTGTAAATGCTCTCTTTATTTTTCTTTTTGAAAAGCTGGTCATTTCTCGGGAAACCGAGTTCAACACAATGGTCATACATTACTCCCGTTTGCGCAACAGAAGCCGTAGTATGTAAAAGGCTTGACGTTAACATAACATCTAAAAATTCCCATCTGTGATTATGCCCGGCTACAAAGTCGTTTTTACATGAAATAAAATAGTTCATATTAAAAATCGTTTGTTTTTTTAACTTGCCGTATATATAGCAATCCCCTGTGGTAATGAGCCAAAGCTTTGTTTTGTAAGCATAAAAATATGTTTTGATTTTTTTAAACAGGTTGGATTTAATATTGTGTACAGAAATAAAATGCAATTCAATGTTGTTTTTAAGTGCTTTTTCTATAATTTCTTCATATTCAGAAAGCCGCCAAGGCATCAGGCAAAGAATATATATAATGAGTCGGTTTTCGAACTTTCTGTTCAATAGTTCTTGAATAAGGCAAAGGACATTTGAAGTTGTATAATTCAAAATATCTACACAGTTTTTGACTTCTGAAGGATCAGAATAAACAAAAATAGAGTTTTTGATTTTAGGGACAAAAAGGTTATAGGTTTTGAAAACTAAATCTAAAAGTTTTTTTCTCATAATAATTCCCCTATGTAAATAATCAATTTAATTATACTCTATGCTAAAATTTAAGTCAACAAAAAACCGCCCATTGGGCGGTTTTTCCGTTTTTTAGAGGACTTTGTAGAAATGGGTGATATTCAGGTCTTCTGGCATATCCAGGCCGTGGGAGCCGCAATCGTCGTCGATCTCGTGGCAACCGTGGTCCATAGCAAAGGCCAGCAGGGTACGGTGGTTTTGCCAATGCTCGGCGATCAGCCGTTCAAAGGTGCCGAAGGTGCGGGAATTACACCGCAGTTCGCCCAACGCCTCGATGCTTTCGGGACCCTTTTTGTGCATCACGGAATCGTAGTTGCCGTTATACACCACGATCACGTCGTGTTCGTCCTTCAGAATCAGTTCCGCCGCCTTGGCGTTGATCTCTTCATAGGTTTTAAAGAGGAAGTAATCCAGTTTTCGCTCTAAAAAGATCATCCCGATACTGCAGGTGGGCCCGGCCAGAATGGCCACCTTTTTGCCTGCTTTGATCAGAGCATCAAAGAGCGTTTCCTGGCTCAACACCGGCTTTTCGTATTTACGGATGCCGTGAACCTCAGGCTGAACGCCGGTATACATGGTGGCAAAGCAGACCGGGGTCACCGAGGGCATCACCGTGCAATAGGGCACCTGCAGTTCGGTGCGCTCCGTTACTTCCTTCATCAGGTGGGGATATTTTTCAAAGACCCATTGGCCGATGGCGTCCGGGTTATACATAAAGATGCGGTCGGCCTTTTGGTCGCCGAGTTTTTCATCCAGGTAGGCGGTTAAGGCCTCGTTCTTGGGGGCGGCTTCCTTGGGAGCATCCACCCCGATGGCATAGGCCAGGGCGCCGCAAAGGGTATCTAAAGAGGTTTTGTTCAGTTCCATTTGTTTTCTCCTTCAGGGTAGAGTGAATCATCCGAACACCGTTTTAAAAAGGCGGATTGTTCGCTCTACCTATCTAAATTTGCTCATATAACCGGCAACGCCGCGGTTGCGGACGTTCAGCCCGCTGAGGATCTCCGGTTCCAGTTCTTCAATTTGGTCGATTTTACCCGCCAGATAATCTTCAAGGGTCTCCCGGGCGTATTGGGCCTGCAGGCGGGCACCGCCCAAGTCGGCCAGATAATAATCCAGCCCAAAGGCCTTATAATCCCGTAGCCACAGTTCCTTAAAGAGGGGATAGAAGGCATCGAAATCCGCTTCGATCTGGGGCAGGATCTCCCGGGCGGCCTTTTCCAAAAAGGCCCGGTCGCCTTTTTTATAGGCGGCCTGCAGACCGTTATATAGCGTGGCCTTTGCAATGGCGATCCGATAAAGGATGCTGAAAAATTCCCGATGCTCATAATCGGTGTGGGCTTCGATGGTTTTTAATGCTTTTTGGAAAATCTCGATGGCGGCGGGGTAATCGATATCATAAAGCATCAGATTTTGCAGGGGATGGCCATAGATAAAGCCCTTTGCTAAACTGACAGCCGATCTGGGCTGATTTAGATAAATATCGGAAATAGCATGGAATAAGGCCTCATCCACCCCGGTCAGGTGCTTGCTGGCGGCGTAGATATCTGCCATAGTGCAGGCTTCGCCCTTATAGCAATATTCCGAGAAAATGGGGAGCCCCGCCATGGCCTGGCCATAGTCTGCGCCGTTCTGCCCGCTGACCCAAAGGGTGATGATGACGGTTTTCACTTGATGCTCTAAACAGGCTTCCATAGCCGGTTGCATCGTTTTTACCGTATAGTCCAGATTGGGCATCAGGCCGTCCCAGGTCCAGATCCCGCCGCCGAAGGCCAATTTATTCTGGAACAACTCGTGGTGGCTCAGGATGGTGCTGTACCATTCCTTGGTCTTTTTATAATAATCCCAAAAGACCAGTTCCACGTTCTTGGGGGTTTGGGCGATCTGTTCCGGGGAGGGGGTCTGTTCATCGGAATAGGGCTTCCCGTCCGGGGTATCGTGGATCATATCCGACCAGATCATGGGCTCCTTGAAATACTTGCCGGAAATTTCCAGCACCCGCTTCAGGTGCTCCCGATAGACCTTGGTTTCCTCCTCCAGCCCATAGGCTTTTAAATAGTTGCCCAGATGGGCGTTGAAGGTCTCGTCCATCCCCAGATGGATCCGCTGGGTCTTGAAGGCCTTCCGCATGGTGGCGATCTCCGCTTCGATAAAGCGATAAGTATCTTCATTACCGGCCATCAGGTTTTTGCGGTCATTGGCGATCTTCTTGCCCTCGGGATTTTTTATGTATTGTTCCATATGCCCGAAGGTCTGAATACAGGGGATCATTTCCACGCCTTGCTCGGCGGCATAGGCATCCAGTTCCCGGAGTTCCGCCAGCGCATAGCGGCCCCGCAGATAGCCGAACTGAGGGTAGCCCTCTACCTCATAGACGTCCTCGGTATAAAGCATCAGCATATTCATTCCCAAAGCGGTGATGGCATCGATATAACGCTTTACGCCGGCAACGGTCAGTACCTTCCCCCGGGAAACGTCCAGCATGGGGCCGATGGTCTCAAACCGGGGGGTCTCTTTGATCTCAAAAGGGCGGTCGCCCTTCTCCAGCTCCATAGAGAGCAGGAACAGACATCTTGCCCGCTGGGGCTTGGTAGAATAGCCGATGGTGGCGTTCTTGCCGTCGTATTGTACCAAAACTCCATCAAAGGCGGTTTCGGTCAGTTGACCGGCAAACTTGAAATTCTTATACATTCATATACTCCTTGTATTGCAATGATAAAAAATTACAAATTGTTAATTAGATTCAGAGAATTTTCGATGATTTTTTCGGCGGTACCCCGGCGGAATTTTGCAGTCACCGCTTCGTAGCCGCCCTCATCAAAGCAACGGTCCATGGGAATATAACCCTCGTAGCCGTTGGCGCAGCAGCAGGGAATGGTCAGGGTGAACCTGGACTCTTCCTTCACCGCCCGGCCGATATCGGTAAAGGGCTCACCGGGAAAGCCGGCAAACACCGCCTCACCCACGGCAAGGGCTGTCAGGGGAGCGGTCTGCTCTTCGGGGAAATCCATCAACCCGACGATGGAGACACCCTGCATAAAGCTTTCCAGGGTCTTGCAGGTTTTGGCAAAGGCCCGGGCGGCTTCTTTGCCCTCTTTTTTATAAACCTCATTCACTGCCAACGCTTCTTCGATCTGGTCGGGGCGGCCCTTATTGATGGGGAAGACCATCATCTTCTGGCCGTAAGAAATCTCCTCACCCGGAAGTTCCTTGGCTAAATGCAGATTGCTGATCACACTCATAGCGATCTTTTTGCCCATATATTCGCTGCGGCCGTAGCCCCCCAGCTTTTGAGGCTTGGGAATGCCCATAAAGTCGCAATGGTTGGCGTCACCCTGGCAACCGTTGAAGTAAACGCAACGGGAGTTGGGAATGATGCTTTCATAGGTATCCCGCACAAAATGGGGAAAATCCGCAGAAATAGTTTTACCGCCGATCACGTCCGGGTGCACCTGGAAATTAATAATGGCAATTTCCGGGGCGTTTTCCCGCTTCAAAAGGAAGAGAGAACTGCGCTCGTCCGGTTCCCCGGCTGGCTTCACGATATCCGGGTTATCCTGGCCGGGGTTGGTCTTCACGGTGCCGTTTTTCATCCAGTAGCGGCGCACAAAGGCCACGTCCTGTACCCGACCGTAGGTATAAAGCTTTTGGGTGACGGGTGCCAGGTCGTTCATAGCCAATTGGGCCGCATCCCCCAGTTTTTTCTCCATCCAGTCGATGTAATCCTCGTTTTCTACATTGCCTCGGCTATCGGCGGTGCAGGGACCCAGGTGCGTATGGGTGCAGGCCAGGAATACGCCCTCCTTTTCCATCCCCATCCGCTCTGCAATGGTGGTGCGGATCCGATCCATTAAAAATTGGTTAAAGCCGATGATATCAATGCTCATCACCAGCGCCTTTTTTTCGCCGTTATCAAACAAAACGGCGGTGGCCAGCAGGGGATCCAGGATCCCGTCTGCGTGGCGCTCTTCATAATAGCCCGCCAGGGTGGTGCCCAAAGGCGGGGTGATATCCAATCTTCCAAAACCTGCTTGTAACAACGTTTTTTTCTCCTTTATTTTCTTTTATTATAGGGTAAGATCTATAAAATGAAAATCCCTTGATGTTGCCTTGATTTAATAGAATATTGTCTTAAAGGCTGTTCACCAGCTCAATGGAATTTTCGATGAGTTTTTCGGCGGTACCCCGGCGGAATTTAGCATTCGACGATTCATAACCACCTTCGTCGAAACAATGGTCCATCGGATAATAGCCCTCGTAACCATTGGCGCAACAGCAGGGGATGGTTAGGGTGAATTTGGATTTGTTTTTAACCTCCCGGCCGATATCGGTGAAGGGCTCGCCGGGGAATCCGGCAAACACAGCATCCCCAACGGAAAGGGCGGTGAGAGGGGCGGGTTGCTCATCGGGCAGATTCATCAATCCCACGATAGAGATGCCCCGGGTAGAGGAGGTTACCGTTTTACAGGTTTTGGCAAAGGCGCTGGCAGCTGCTCTGCCCTGCTTTTTAAAAACTGCATTGATGGCCAGTGCATCCTCGATTTCTTCGGGGCGGGCTTTATTGATGGAAAGGGTTATGGTCTTTTGACCGTAGGCAATGGCCTCGCCCGGAAGTTCCTTGGCTAAATGTAGATTGCTGATCACGCTCATGGCGATCTTCTTGCCCATATATTCCGAACGGTCATAGCCACCCAGCTTTTGGGGCTTGGGAATTCCCATAAAGTCGCAATGGTTGGTGTCGCCCTGGCAACCGTTGAAGTAAACGCAACGGGAGTTGGGGATGATGCTTTCATAGGTATCCCGCACAAAATGGGGAAAATCTGCAGAAATAGTTTTACCGCCGATCACGTCCGGGTGCACCTGGAAATTAATAATGGCAATTTCCGGGGCATTTTCCCGCTTCAAAAGGAAGAGAGAACTGCGCTCGTCCGGTTCCCCGGCGGGTTTCACGATATCCGGGTTATCCTGGCCCGGGTTGGTTCTCACCGTGCCGTCCTTCATCCAATAACGGCGCACGAAAGCCACGTCCTGCACCCGACCGTAGGTATAAAGCTTTTGGGTCACGGGCGCCAGGTCGTTCATGGCCAGCTGGGCGGCATCCCCCAGTTTTTTCTCCAGCCAGTCGATGTAATCTTCATTTTGCACCCTGCCTCGGGTACTAGCGGTACAGGGACCCAGATGGGTATGGGTGCAGGCCAAAAAGACCCCTTCTTTATCCATCCCCATCCGCTCTGCGATGGTGGTGCGGATCCGATCCATCAAAAATTGGTTAAAGCCGATCAGGTCGATGCTCATCGCTAACGCTTTTTTCTCGCCGTTATCAAATAAAACGGCGGTGGCCAGCAGGGGATCCAGGATCCCATCGGCGTGGCGCTCTTCATAATAGCCCGCCAGCGTTGTGCCCAAAGGCGGGGTGATATCCAATCTTCCAAAACCTGCTTGTAACATCGTTTTTTTCTCCTCTATTTTCTTTTATTATAGGGTAAGATCTATAAAATGAAAATCCCTTGATGTTGCCTTGATTCAATAGAATATTGCCTTAAAGGCTGTTGACCAGATCAATGGAATTTTCGATGATCTTTTCAGCGGTGCCTTTGACGAACCGGGCGGTGCGAACCTCGTAGCCGCCTTGCTCAAAGCAATCGCTGGTGGGGAAGTAGCCCTCATAGCCGTTGGCACAGCAGGAGGTCATCTGCAGGGTGAATTTAGAGTTATTTTTCACCTGGCGGCCGATCTCGGTAAAGGGTTCGCCGGGGAAGCCGGCCAAGGCCCATTCGCCCACGGAAAGGGCGGTCAGATACAGCTCCTTTTCGGGGGGCATAGGCTCCAGCCCCATGATCCGCTTGGCTTCCACGTAATCAGCCACCTTTGTAAAGTTCTGCCCCTTCATCCAATCTTTGCAAGCCACAGAGCCGTATTTCAGGAAGTAATCGTAGATGGCGGCGGCTTCCTCCATCTGTTCCGGGCGGCCCTTATTCAAGGTAACGAAGATATTCTTTTGTCCGTAGGTGATGGTGTCGTCCCCGGGGAGCTCCTTGGCCAGATGCAGGTTGCTGATGACGCTCATGGCGATCTTTTGGCCCATATATTCACTGCGGGCGTAGCCGCTCCGCTTTTCCTTGGTCAGGCGGGTATCGATGTGGTTGGTATCACCCTGGGCGCCGTTGATATAAACGCAGCGGGAGTTGGGTACGATGGCCTCATAGGTGTCCCGCACGAAATGGGGATAATCCGCAGAAATGGTTTGGCCGCCGATGACGTCCGGGTGCACCTGGAAGTTCACGATGGCAATCTCCGGGGCCTTTTCCCGCTTCAGAACCAAAAGGGAGGAGCGCTCGTCGTTTTCCCCAACGGGGCCCACGATATCGGGATTTTGGGCGCCGGGGTTGGTTTTGATGGAGCCATCTTTCATATAGTAACGGCGGATAAAGGCTACATCCTCCACCTGCCCGAAGGTATAAAGCTTTTTGGTGACGGGGGCCAGATCGTTCAGCGCCAACTGGGCGGCATCCCCCACCTTTTTGATGAGCCATTCGATATAGTCGTCGTTTTCCTGGTGCCCCAGGTTATCCAGGGTCACCGGCGCCAGATGGGTATGGGTACAGGAGATAAACACCCCTTCGAAGTCACAGCCCACCCGGTCTGCCACCTCTTGGCGCAGGCGGTTCATCAAAGGCTGGGCCATTCCAAGATTATCCACGCTGACGTAGACCGCCTTCTTTTCGCCGTTATCGAATAACACAGCGGTGGCCAGTAGGGGATCCAGAATGCCGTCCGCCTCCCGGCGGTGGAAATAACCGGCCAGGGTGGTGCCCAAAACCGGGGTAACGTCTAATCTTCCAAATCCAGCGTTTAACATTTTCTTACTCCTTATCTTTCAACGAATTTAAGACCTCCAAAGAGGCTTTTACCAGCGCTTCGCCGGTTCCTTTTTCAAACCGAGCCACATCCAGTTCATAGCCGCCTTCTTCGTAAACGGTGGCATCGGGGTAATAGCCCTCGGCACCGTTGGCCAGGCAGCAGGGGAAGGTCAGGGTAAAGGGGCTCTGCTCCTTAATGGCTCTGCCCAGGGCGGTAAAGGGCTCGCCGGGGATGCCCGCCAGGGCAAATTCCCCGATGGAAAGGGCAGTCAGGTAAAGCTCCTTTTCCACGGGCTCCTCCAAAAGTCTTGCGATCCGCCCCGCCTTGGGTACGTTCATATCCAGCCCCTTTTCTTGGATCATTTCTTTGGTGGCGGCGGCGTCGGTGGCCTGGTAGTATGCCCAGACCTCCTTGGCTACGGTGATCTCCTCCGGGGTGGCGGTACGGTGGGAAACGGTGATGTTCTTTTGGCCGAACTTCAGCTCGCCAATGGGGAGTTCCTGTAACCACTCATAGTTATACAATACTGAAAGGGCGATCCGTCGGCCCACGCTCCGGGCGCAACGATAGCCTTTGCCTTCCGCTCTGGTCAGCCGGTAATCGTTGTTTCCGCTATCGCCCTGGGCGCCGTTCACATAGACGCACCGGGCGTTTTCGATCAGTTTTTCGTAGGTATCCCGCACAAAATAAGGAAAGTCTGCTGAAATGGTGCAACCGCCGATGCAATCCGGGTGTGTCTGAAAATGCACAAAGGCGATCTCCGGCGCATTTTCACGGCGCAGTACCAACAGAGCGGAACCCTCGTCGTTGGGGGCGGCGGGTTCCATAATTTCCGGGTTCTGCCAGCCGGGGTTGGTTTTGATGGAGCCGTCCTTCATCCGGTAGCGGCGGATGAAGGAAACTTCTTTTACGATCCCCCGGGTATAGAGCATCTTGGTTGCCGGAGCCAGATCCCGATCCGCCAAAATTACCGCATCGCAAATCTTCTTTTCCAACCATTGAAGGTATTCAACGTCCTCCCCGGTGCCGGTCTTGGGCCCCAGGTGGGTATGGGTGCAGGCGATAAAGATGGCCCCGGGCTCGGTGCCCAGCCGTTCTGCGGCGGCCTTGCGATAGGGATCCATCCACATCTGCTTCACGCCGATCAGATCCAGGCTGACGAAGGCACCCTTCTTTTTGCCGTCGTCAAAGACGATGGCGGTGGCCATCAGGGGATCTAAGATTCCATCGGCATAGCGCACGTTATAATAGCCCTGCAACTTACTGCCTAAAGGCGGGGTGATGTCGATTCTTGCAAATCCTGCTTTCATCGGTCGCTCCTTTCGGTTTCCTTGCGATTTCGTTCAGTTGCCCTTATTATACGGCTTTTTTTCGGCTTTTTCAATGCCATACGGCGAAAAAATTCATCAATTTTTTCGATAATCTCTGGGAGTAGTGTGAAATCGTTTTTTGAAGCATCGGGCAAAGTAGGCCACGTCATTAAAACCGCAGGCCAACGCTACCTCCGTGATGGAAACTTCCCGGTCTTTCAATTGCTTTGCCGCCTGCTCTAAACGATAGTTGCAAAGATAATCCACCGGGGAGCGCCCGACGATCTCCCGAAAGATCCGGCAGAAGTAATTGGGGCTCAGATGTGCCTCCCGAGCCAGTTCTGCCAGCGTTAACGGTTCCGCATAATTTTGCCGGATGCGGCTCAGGGCGGTCTTGACGGTCTTGATCCGCTTATGAAGCACCGCATCCCGGGGCTCCGGTGCCGGTTGAGGGCTTCGCTTCAACTGCCCCAACAACTCCCAAAGGGCGGCCACCACGCTGAATTCCCAGGCCGGCGCCTTCTCTCTTTGGAGGGCAAAGAGCCGCTCCACCGTTTGGGCCTCCGGGCTCCCGGCGGGTAGCCTTCTGCTTTCCTCCTGCAACAGCGCCGCCGCCCCGGGCAGGGCGGATTCCCGGAAAAGGGCGTGACCGTCCAGTACCAGGCAACTGTATCGGCATTGAGCCGAGGCCTTGGCGGTGTGCAAAGCGCCGCCCCGCAAAAGGGCGCAATCCCCTGCCTCCAGGGGCATGGGGGTACCGTCACGGTGGAGCTCCAGCCGCCCCTCCTCTACCCGGATCAGCTCCTCCTCCATATGCCAATGGGGCGGCATCTGATGGCGGGGATGGCGGGCATCCAGCCAATGGAATTCCAAGGGCATTTGACCGGGGGTACGGGTCCTTTTTTCCTGATATCCTTCGTTGATCGTCATTTTTTCTTCTCCATCATAAGATAGTTCTATTTTTTCTTATTATAATACAAGAAATATATGATTTGCAACAATATAATACAATTAGAATAAAAAATCAGGAGGTTTTATCCTATGGCAAAGAACAGATTGATCGGCGATTATCCCGTCATTGGCATCCGCCCCACCATTGACGGACGGCGGGGTGTTTTGGGTGTGCGGGAATCTCTGGAGGACCAAACCATGAATATGGCCAAAAGTGCCGCCAAGCTTTTGGAAGAGAACCTGCGCTATTCCAACGGTGACCCGGTAAAGGTCATCATTTCCGATACCACCATCGGACGGGTGGCAGAGGCTGCCGCCTGTGCGGATCAGTTCCGCAAGGCCGGGGTGGATATCACCATTACCGTGACCCCCTGCTGGTGCTACGGAGCAGAAACTATGGATATGGATCCCAACACCATCAAGGCCGTTTGGGGCTTTAACGGCACCGAACGTCCCGGAGCGGTTTATCTGGCCTCCGTATTGGCTACCCACGCCCAAAAGGGTCTGCCCGCTTTCGGGATCTACGGCAAGGACGTGCAGGATGCAGACGATACTTCCATCCCCGCCGACGTGGCTGAAAAGCTGCTGCGGTTCGGTCGGGCGGCGGTAGCCGCCGCTACCATGCGGGGCAAATCCTATCTGCAGATCGGCTCCATTTGTATGGGCATCGGCGGTTCCATCATCGACCCCGCCTTTATCGAGGATTACCTGGGGATGCGGGTGGAATCTGTGGACGAGGTAGAGATCATCCGCAGAATGACCGAGAATATCTATGACGAGGCCGAGTATCAAAAGGCCTTGAAGTGGGTGAAGGAAAACTGTATCGAGGGCTTTGACAAGAACCCCGAAAATCTGCAAAAGGATCGGGCCCGCAAGGATGCGGATTGGGAGTTCGTGGTGAAGATGATGGTGATCATCAAGGATCTGATGAACGGCAACCCCAACCTGCCCAAGGGCTGTGAGGAAGAAATGGTGGGCCATAACGCCATTGCCGCCGGCTTCCAGGGCCAGCGCCAATGGACGGATTTTTACCCCAACTGCGACTTCCCCGAGGCGATGCTCAACACCGGCTTTGACTGGAACGGCGCCCGGGAGCCCTACGTGCTGGCCACCGAAAACGACGTGCTGAACGGGCTGGGTATGCTCTTTATGAAGCTCTTGACCAACCGGGCACAGATGTTTGCCGACGTGCGCACCTGCTGGAACACCGAATCCGTGGAGCGGGTGACCGATTATAAATTGGAAGGCCACGCCGCCGAATCGGGCGGGATCATCCACCTGATCAACCCCGGCGCCTGCTGTCTGGACGCCAACGGCGCCGCCGTCAATGAAAAGGGCGAGGCCGAGATCAAGGCTTGGTACGACCTGACCGAGGCCGATCAAAAGGCCATTATGGAAAATACCACCTGGAACTATGCCGACCTGGGCTACTTCCGTGGGGGCGGCTATTCTTCTCGGTTTGAAACCAAAGCAGAAATGCCGGTAACCATGATCCGCTTGAATTTGGTGAAGGGATTGGGCCCCGTATTGCAGATCGCCGAGGGCTGGACCGTGCACCTGCCCGAGCAGGTCTCCGATACCCTTTGGAAGCGCACCGACTATACCTGGCCCTGCACCTGGTTTGCTCCCCGCACCACCGGGGAAGGGATGTTTAAGGATGCCTACAGCGTAATGAACAGCTGGGGTGCCAACCACGGCGCTATTTCCTACGGCCATATCGGTGCCGATCTCATCACCCTTTGCTCCATGCTCCGCATCCCCGTTTGTATGCATAACGTGCCGGAAGAAAAGATCTTCCGTCCCGCCGCCTGGAATGCCTTTGGTATGGATCCCGAGGGCGCTGATTATCGGGCTTGCGCCAACTATGGCCCCTGCTTTAAGAAATAAGGAGATCCATATGACCTATCAAGAAATCCGCGAACAGATCTGTGACGTTTGCCATAAGATGTGGCAATTGGGCTGGGTAGCCGCCAACGACGGCAACGTATCGGTCAAGCTGCCGGACGGCCGTTTTATGGCTACCCCCACCGGCATCAGCAAGAGCTTTATCACCCCCGAAAAGCTGGTGATCATCAACGATAAGGGGGAGGTCCTGGAGGGGGAGCCCGGCTATAAGCCCTCCAGCGAGATCAAAATGCACCTGCGCTGCTATCGGGAACGGCCGGACGTGGGCGCTGTGGTCCACGCCCATCCTCCCACCGCCACCGGCTATGCGGTGGCAGGCAAGAGCCTGGATGAATATTCCATGATCGAAAC
>JAZQAR010000127.1:0-42625 GCA_045545315.1 Eubacteriales bacterium
GCCTTGGAGTCCTTGATGGCCTGCTCGACGTTCATGGTAACGGTACCAGCCTTGGGGTTGGGCATCAATCCCTTGGGACCGAGCACACGACCCAGACGGCCAACCACACCCATCATATCAGGGGTAGCAACAACAACATCATATTCGAACCAGTTTTCGTTTTGAATCTTGGGGATCAGTTCCTCGCCGCCAACAAAATCAGCGCCGGCTTCCTTTGCTTCGTCAGCCTTAGCATTCTTAGCAAAAACCAAAACCCGAACGTTTTTACCGGTTCCGTGGGGCAGCACTACAGCACCGCGAACCTGCTGATCAGCATGACGGGAGTCAACACCCAACTTAACATGCACTTCAACAGTTTCATCGAATTTAGCACGTGCAGCCTTGGTAACAGCGTCCATAGCTTCTTCTACGTCGTACAGTTTAGCAGAATCGATCAGCTTGGAGCTTTCGATATAAGACTTTCCTCTTTTCACCTAATAAATCCTCCTTTGTGGTATTACGGATAATTCCTCCCACAGTATTTGGGGCGTTATTCCTCTACGGTAACACCCATGCTTCTTGCAGTACCTGCGATCATACTCATAGCAGCCTCAATGTCAACCGCATTCAGATCGGGCATCTTCTGCTCGGCGATCTTCTTTACCTGCTCTTTGGTAAGAGTAGCAACTTTGGTCTTGTTGGGCACGCCGGAACCACTTTCAATACCGGCAGCTTTCTTGATCAGGACTGCAGCAGGCGGAGTCTTGGTAACAAAAGTGAAAGAATGATCTGCGTAAACAGTAATTACAACCGGAATAATATAACCGATATCATTCTTAGTTCTCTCGTTAAATTCCTTAGCAAACGCCATGATGTTAACGCCGTGCTGACCCAATGCAGGACCAACCGGGGGCGCCGGAGTTGCCTTACCTGCCGGAATCTGAAGTTTAATAAAACCTGTAACTTTTTGAGCCATGTCAAACACCTCCCTCGTGTTTCATGTGGTAATATAGCGGAAAGATAAAAATGTACTCTCCTCCCACTTGCGTAAAACGCGCATATGCGCGATTCAGCCTTACTCTACGGGTGCAACCTGATCGAACCCAACTTCAACGGAAGTTTCACGTCCGAACATGGATACAGCCACCTTCAGCTTGGAAGATTCGGGATAAACCTCATCAACCACACCTACAAAACCGCTCATATTAGAAGCAACAAATCGGATAGAATCACCCTTCTTATAATCGGTATGAACCACCCGTTTTTCAATGCCGAGCTTATCGATCTCAGCCTGGGTAAGGGGTAAGGGCTCGCTGGTAGAACCAACAAATCCGGTAACACCCTGAATATTACGAACGATATACCAAGTTTCGTCAGTCAAAACCATTTTAACCAATACGTAACCCGGGAAAACCTTCCGCTCATACTCTTTTTGACCCTTTTCGGTTGTTTCAACAACGGTTTCGGTCGGAACAGAGATATCTTGAATCATTTCTTCCAGTTTGCGGTTTTCGATAATCGTCCGCAAATTGGTTGCGACCTTATTTTCGTATGCAGAATAAGTATGAATGGCGTACCATTTTGCCTTATCAGCCATGATGAATCCTGTTCCTTTCTTAAAATTAGCCTAATAAGCCGCCCAGCCAGTTTGTCAGGGCACTGATTCCGTTAAAGAATGCCCAGTCAAACAACCAGATAAATAAACCAACCACAACGACGCATACGATAACAATGACCGTATTATTAACGACCTGCTTAAAGCTGGGCCAAATAATTCTCTTGGTCATTTCGATGCGAACCTCGCGGAACCAGTTCCCGATTCTGGAAAAGACGGACTTCTTTTTAGCGTTTTCTGCCATGATAGTGTCCTCCTTTTTTGTTTGAAACTTACTTTGTTTCTCTGTGCAAGGTATGTTTCTTGCAGAACTTGCAATACTTATTCATTTCAAGTCTGTCGGGATCGTTCTTCTTGTTCTTCATTGTGTCGTAATTTCTTTGTTTGCACTCTGTGCAAGCCAGCGTAATCTTGACTCTCATCTTTTCGGCACCTCCTGTTTTTGGCCTCCCTGCAATAAATTGAAGCACTTATTTTTTTGCACAAAAAAATAAGCCCTACGGCAGGTATAAGCATTATAGCATACCCCTTTTGGGAAGTCAAGCATTTTTTTAAAAAACTTTTCAGGGGCCTTTAAACCAATAAAGGCCCCTGAAAATTTCTTATTTCAAGTGTTCCATCAGCAATTTATTAATAATCTGGGGATTACCCTTGCCCTTAGATTGCTTCATACACTGACCGACCAAAAATCCAACCACGTTGGTGCGGCCGTTTTTGAATTCTTCAATTGTTTTGGGATTAGCCGCCAATACTGCCTCAACGATAGCAAGCATCTCATCCTCGTTGCTGTTCTGTTTCAGTCCTTCGCGTTCAACGATGGCAACGGGATCGGATTCATCCTCCATCATAATTGCCAAAACCTTTTTAGCGGCAGAGCCGGAGATCGTTCCCTCATCCACCAGTTTCAGCAGCGACATCAAGCGAGCAGGCTGAACCGGGAACTCATTGATCTCAATTCCCTTTTCATTTAAATACTTAGCGATATCGCCCAGGATCCAATTAGCAGCATTCTTCGCCAATTTTTCGTCAATTTCAGTACAAGCGTCATAATAGATCGCACGCTCATAATTACGTGCAATAATTGCCGCATCCGTTTCGGAGAGCTTATAGGAAAGAACATAACGCTTTGTTTTTTCATTGGGCATCTCAGGAATCTCTTCTTTTAACTGATCGATCCAGGACTGTTCCAAAGAAACCGGCGGAATATCCGGCTCGGGGAAATAACGGTAGTCCTGTGCATCTTCCTTGGAACGGAGCAGAACGTTCACACCTTTTTCATCATCCCAACGGCGGGTCTCCTGATTGATCACGCCACCGTTTTCAAGGATCTCGATCTGTCGGGCAGCTTCATAATCAATCGCACGCTGGGCGCCGCTGAAAGTGTTGATGTTTTTCATCTCGCACCGGGTACCGAACTCAGTAGCGCCCTTAGGACGAACCGATACGTTAACATCGCAACGGATAGAGCCTTCCTGCATCTTACAGTCAGAGATCCCGATGTACATTAAAATAGTACGAATCGTTTCCAGATACTCGTGTGCTTCCTGAGAAGAACGCATATCGGGCTCCGATACGATTTCGATCAAAGGAACGCCGCAACGGTTAAGATCCACCAAGGTATAAGGAATCCCATCCTGATGCAACAGCTTACCGGCGTCTTCCTCAATATGAATCCGGGTGATCCCCACCCGCTTGGTTTCCCCGTTCAACATAAACTCAACGGCGCCGTCACGGCACAAGGGAATATCGAACTGAGAAATCTGATAAGCCTTAGGAAGATCGGGATAAAAATAGTTTTTACGATCCTGCTTCAGCATCGTATCAATTTTACAACCGGTTGCATGACCCATTCTGATGGCATATTCAACCACCTTGCGGTTCAGCACAGGTAATGCACCGGGCATACCGGTACAAACCGGACAGCATTGTGTATTCACTTCACCGCCAAAGCTGTTTTTGCAGGAACAATATATTTTTGTTTTTGTATTCAGCTCGGCATGAACCTCCAAGCCGATTACCACTTCGTATTCTTTCATTTCTCTTCCTCCAAACCTATCATCTTTAAAAATACCGTTTCATCGATCACCGGGATCCCAAGTTCCTGAGCCTTCTTCAATTTACTACCAGGCTTATCCCCTAATATTAAATAAGAAGTTTTTTTAGAAACAGATCCGGATACCTTTCCGCCAAGACGTTGGATCCTCTCACCTGCTTCATCGCGGGACATGGAATCGAGACCGCCGCTCAGCACGAAGGTCAAACCGGCCAATTGGTCGTTGGTCTCTGCTTTTTCATAAGACATTTTCAATCCGCACGCCTGAAGACGCCCGATCAGATCGCGATTCTCATCCTTAGCAAAAAAAGCAGAGACATTTTCACCCATTATATCACCAAATTCCGGAATTGCAACTATTTCTTCAGCAGAAGCATTCATTATTGCCTCAATCGTTCCAAAACAATCCGCCAAAGAGCGAGCTGCTTTTGCACCGATGTTACGAATTCCGAGCGCCGTGATCACCCGATCCAACGGCGCCTCTTTGGAACGTTCCAATGCCGCCAACAAATTATCTGCGGATTTTTCGCCAAAGCCTTCTAATTGGGACAATTCATCCCGATCAAGCCGATATAGATCGTCCACCGCCTTGATCATACCGCGATCCACCAACTGATCAATAATCGCAGGACCAAGCCCATCGATATCCATTGCACCTTTAGAGGCAAAATGTTCAAATTGCCGGCGCACCTTTGCAGGGCACTCTTCATTCACGCAGCGCAAGGCGATACCGCTTTCATCCGCCTCGATATCTCCGCCGCACACCGGGCAAGCCGTTGGCATTTGATAAGGAACCACGCCTTCCGGCCTTTTATCCAAATCAACACGAACGACCTCCGGTATAATTTCCCCGGCTTTCTGAACGAAGACCGTATCGCCGACACGGACATCTAATTCTTTAATGAAATTTTGATTATGCAACGTCGCACGGGACACCGTTGTGCCGGCAAGTCGCACCGGCTCCAATTCCGCGTTCGGAGTCAATACGCCGGTACGCCCGACCTGAATCGTGATATCTTTTAAAATAGTCGCCTTTTGTTCAGGGGGATATTTATATGCAACCGCCCAACGAGGAACCTTAGTGGTTTCTCCCAAGCGATCCCGCAACGCAAAGGAATCAACCTTAATGACCGCACCGTCAATATCAAACCCCAAATCATCACGAATGGCATTAAAACGCTCAATTTCACCAAACGCTTCTGTAATATCACCAAATAATTGATAATACGGGCTCACCTTAAATCCCAGTTTTTTTAAATAATCCAAGCTCTCTGCATGACTACCGGGCATATCACCTTCCATTTTTTGAATATTAAAAATAAAAATATCCAAATTTCGACTGGCCGCAATACGACTATCCAGCTGCCGCAGAGAGCCGGCAGCGGCATTACGGGGATTAGCAAAGGTTTTCTTTCCCTCCGCTTCGCATTGCTCATTTAACTTTTCAAAGCTTTTCCAGGGCATAAACACCTCGCCCCGAACTACGATATCCACCGGTTCATTTAAGCGCATTGGGATACTGCCGATAGTTTTCAAGTTAGCAGTCACGTCCTCGCCGACGATTCCGTCACCGCGGGTGGCGCCACATATAAAAAAGCCGTCTTTATACGTCAGCGCAACGGACAAGCCGTCAATTTTCAACTCCACAGCATACCGCGCGTTTTCATCCTCTTTTCGAACCCGCTGATCAAACTCCAGGAGTTCTTCGTAAGAAAAGGCATCCTGCAAGCTCTTCAAAGGAACCTCGTGAACAAAGGATTCAAAGCCCTCCGCCACCTCTCCCCCAACCCTTTGTGTGGGAGACACAGGTGATCTGAGCTCCGGGAACTGATCCTCCAATGCAGCCAATTTGCGCATCAGCATATCGTATTCATAATCGGAAATAATCGGAGCATCCTCTACGTAATAGCGATAGATATGTCCGTCTAATTCCAAGGTCAGTTGCTCTATTTCTTTTTTTGCCGCTTCAAACGTCATAAGTTCTCCTTCAGCTTTAGATCAAATAGTTCTGTATTACGACCGATTTTTTCATTTTCATTAATATATTCAAAGGGGTACTTCATATTAATAACCCGTTCAATACGGTTGGTCTTATCTCCAATTATTTTAGACGAGGCCCCAGCGCCGCAAGCGGCTATGGAATGGAGATCCTCCATCATATATAAATTATACTTTCCGATCGTATCCGGCTTTGAAAAACCCACGTTTTCCCCATTGGAAACCGTATTTTTCTGCCGATACATATAATATGGAACGTACCCTAATCCCAACAATTTTTCATATGCCAAATCCAACATTTTTTGAACGCGATCGTTTTTGGGATCAAAATAGCGATCGGTTTCGTGGAATTTCGCCGACTTTTTGATGGATAGCGTATGAATGGTAATATTATCCGCCCCGGCATCGATAACGTCCTGCAAAGAGGTGGCAAAAGATTCTTCGCTTTCACCGGGCAGACCGGCAATCAAATCGGTATTGATGCTCGCAAAGCCATACTGTTTCGTCAATGCCACAGCGTCTTTATATTGTTTACCGGTATGCCTGCGGCCAATCGCTTCCAACACCGCATCATTCGTGGTTTGAGTGTTAATGCAAATTCTGGTCACCTGATATTTTTTCAAAAGTTCCAGTTTTTCTGCAGTAACCGTATCGGGTCGCCCCAGTTCATAGGTGAATTCCTCCAAAGGCGAGTCCAATTCCGAATGAATCGCCTGCAACAGCCGTTCCATTTGATCAACGTTCAAAATACCGGGCGTACCACCCCCTACGTAAACCGAGCGAATGGAAAGTCCGTTATTTTTTAATACAAGACTTTTTTCGTGAATCTCCTCAACCAAGCGGTCCAGATACGGCTCGATCAATCTATGGGTTCTTTCGGCGGCCACACTGATAAACGAGCAATAACTGCACCGAGAAGGACAAAACGGAATTGAAACGTATAAACTGGCGTCTTTTTGAGGATCGGTTTTAACGGTTTCCATCACCTTACAGATCTGATGGAGCAAAGGGATCTTTTCAGGTTGTAAGCAGTATTCGTTCATCAGAAACCGGCGAACGTTCAAAAAGCCTTTTTCAGCCAAGAGACGCTGATAAATACCGGTAGGCTTTATCCCGGTCAGAATTCCCCAAGGAGGTGTGATCCCGGTTGCTCGGTGGAACACCTGATAAATGGTATATTTTACCGCAGCAAGCAGTTCTTCCTTCGTCAAGCCGGTAGCCGTCTTTTCGCACTTATAAACCTTTTGGTCGCAATAGAACGTGGCACGTGCAACCTTTTTCATATCCCCAACAAGTCGGGTGGACAACCAAGTGCTTTCTTTTGCTTTTTTCACAAAAACGACCGACTCTCCCGGAAAAAACAAAAGGGACATTCCGGTTACGTCGTATTGAAATTCATGACCGACAACTTTGATTTCCATCTTATATCCTACAATACAAATTATTTTTACGCTCGTAATGCAACGACGTATGCGCTCCATGACCGGGATAGCACAAACAGTCTTCATCAATCGAAAACAGTTCCCGGCGAATTGATTCGATCTCCGTCATACTGTAACCAAAAGGCGGCAGTTCGGCTCCGATAGAATCCGCAAACAACGTATCACCGGTAAAAATCACGTCACCAATGTGATAACAAACGCTTCCCGGGGTATGACCGGGAGTATGCAAAACCTTGACAGTAAAACCGGCGAGTTCCAGACTTTCATCCAACACTTCGGGTTCTGTTTCAACAATAACAGAACGCCCAAAGATCCGGGTGGACAAATTATACCCCGGATTTGTAAGAAATCTACGGTCGTGGGCATGAATATACAGAGGGCAGGAAAAATATTTCACCACAGTATCAGCTGCTTGAATATGGTCAATATGGCCGTGAGTCAACAACACAGCTTCAATGGATAAACCCCTTTGCCTAATCTCTGCGATCAAGTCACCGGCCTCTCCTGCACAATCAATCAGAAGAGCTTTTTGACCGTCATCACCAACAACGACATAGTTATTATTTCCCATCATACCCGTTTCAAGGCGTATAACGTCCATTATAATGCCTCACTATCGATTATAATATTGATGGGACCGTCGTGAAGTGCTTCAATCTTCATATCACCGCCAAATACACCGCCCTGAACAGAGACACCATATTCAGCCAAACGCTTCAAAGCATAACCGTATAGCTTTTCTGCATCATCGTAGCGCATGCTTTCCACAAAAGAGGGACGGAACCCTTTTTTCACGTCCCCGTAAAGGGTAAAATTGGACACAAACAGCATCTCACCGCCAACGTCTGCCAGGGAGCAATTCAGCTTCCCGTCAGGATCGTCCATCACACGCAGTCCCGCCACTTTTTTAAGGGCTTTTTCGATAGATTCTTCTGTATCCCGCTCCGAAAAACCACAAAACACCAGCATTCCTTTTCCGATCGAAGATATCACTTCTCCGTCCACCCTCAGCATGGCATTTTTAACCACTGTACATATTGCTCTCATTTATACATCCTCTTAATGATTTGCACGGCGGAGATCCAGAACGTCTGGATCTTTCCGGATTTTATTGGCGATATACTGCAAATGATCCAAACTCTTAACCTCAATATTAATGGAAATAACAGAAACACCCACGTCCTCTTCCCTACTGGTAAGGCTTCGGATATTCACCTTCATATCAGCCAGGATCCGGGTCAGATTAGCCATAACGCCAATCGTATCGTTAACACGGATATCCAAGGTGGCGCCAAAGCTATTGCTCTCACTGGCATTCCAGCTGGCTTTCAGCCACCGATCAGCATCCTTTTCCATACCGCTTTGGGCATTGGGACAATCGAGTTTATGAATCGAAACGCCGTAACCCTTTGTAATAAAGCCACAAATGTAATCACCGGGCAAGGGATTACAGCATTTAGCAAACTTAATCAGGCAGTTATCAATTCCTTCCACTACAACACCGCCGGCGCTGGCCTTGGGCTTTGCGATGGGAACGATCTTGGGCGGCTGATTCTCCTTAGCCATCATATCGCAATAGGTTTTGATTCGATGAATGGCCTTTAACGTGGTCAAACCGCCGTAACCGATAGCCGCAAGCATATCGTCGATGCTGTTAAAATGCAATTGTGTTGCAACGGCACCTAACACCTCATCGCGATTTTCCTTGGTCAGCCGGATACCATCACGACGAAGTGCCTTTTCAAGATCATCTGCACCTTGCTCAATATTTTCCTCACGTCGTTCGTTTTTGATCCAATGGCGAATCTTGTTCTTCGCCTCACTGGTCCGTACAATTTTAAGCCAATCTCGGGAAGGGCCGTGATTAGCTGAAGAGGTAGTCAGAACCTCGATGATCTCACCGTTCTTGGGGGTATATTCCAGGCCGACGATCTTACCGTTCACCTTGGCACCCACCATCCGATTACCCACAGCGCTGTGGATCGCATAGGCAAAATCAATAACCGTTGAACCCGCAGGAAGATTGATCACGTCGCCCTTCGGGGTGAAAACGAAAACCTCATCATCAAAAAGATCGATCTTCAACGCCTTGATAAAGTCTTCCGTATCTGATACGTCCTCCTGAGTCTCTAACAAGGTTCTGACCCACTTCAGCTTATCGTCCAGCGTCGCTTTGCTTTCGTTTACACCACTTTTATACTTCCAATGGGCAGCGATGCCGTACTCAGCGGTGTTGTGCATATCCCAGGTACGGATCTGCACCTCAAAAGGAATACCCTCTTTCCCAATTACAGTCGTATGCAAGGATTGGTACATATTGGGTTTAGGAGTAGAAATATAATCCTTAAAACGACCGGGAATAGGATGATAAAGATCGTGAATAACACCAAGCAAATAATAGCAATCATTGACCGTATTCACAATCAGGCGAAAGGCATAAATATCATAAAGTTCTTCAAAGTTTTTGTTTTGCGTAAAGAGCTTGCGGTAAATACTGAAAATATGCTTCACACGATAGGAGATGGAAAACTCGATGTCGTATTCGTTCAGTTTTTCGCAGATATTCGCCTTTGTTTTTTCTACGAATTCATGACCGCTGTTTTCAAGTTCTTTCAACCGCTCCTTGATCATCTGGCAGCCATCCGGGTCAAGATAGGTAACGGAGATATCTTCCAGTTCCTGCTTTACCCTCTGCATTCCAAGGCGGTGAGCCAAGGGTGCATAGATCTCCAGCGTTTCACGGGCAGTCTTCAACTGTTTTTCTCGCGGTCTTGCATCCAACGTACGTACGTTATGCAAGCGGTCTGCGAGCTTGATCAAAATGACGCGAATATCCTTTGCCATTGCCAGGAACATCTTACGCAAATACTCGATTTGAGCTTCTTCTTTTGTCGTATAGGGAATCTGACCCAGTTTGGTGACGCCATCCACCAAATTTGCGCATTCGGTACCAAATTCTTTTTTGACCGCATCAAAGGTCAGGTCGGTATCTTCGATGGTATCGTGCAGCAACGCCGCCACGATAGAATCGGTATCAAGCCCAAATTCATAAACTAATTTTGCAACGTGAAGGGGGTGGCACACGTACGCCTCACCTGAGGAACGTTTTTGTCCTTCGTGACAGCACTTGGAACGCTCGTAGGCACGCGTGATCTTCTCGACGTCAAAATGACGGTCGTCTTCACTCAATTGTTTCACCAACGACTCAAACAAATTATCCTCAAGGGTCATACCGATTCACCTGCCTTTCGTTGAATATTTTTTAGAATTGCGGAGTCAGCAAAATTCACCCGACGTTCAGAATGAACCGTCAAATTGGAATAATAGCTGCTCCCCTTTTCATTGGTATATTCCAAAATACCAAGTTCTTTTAGAATCTCCAAGGAGTGGTAGATGGTTCCCGCAGAAATAATATGGCGTTGATCTTCCTCAATATGTGCGGGCAATGCAAACAAATCAAAGGAATGTATGCCCTTGCATAACTGACGGCGCAAGAAACGATAAACCGCACCTGATTGATCACGACTTGGGATATCCTCTTTCAAGATCTTACCCTTCCGAATCCGATGCATAATTGCTCTCATCTGATCCGCCTGCCGTTTGTTGTAGCGAACGTCCTTCACCAAAAACTGAACCGAGCGCCGATTGTTATAATTATTGATGTCCAGTTCAAAAACAAGATCGATCAAATCGCCTGTTTTATAGCAGAACTCCTCGGGCGGCATATTAAAATAAAATGCAGTTATCCGTTGATTCCCAACCTGAAGAACCAACCGCATATGATTTTTATTCGCCGTAGGATTCACATCCAGTAAGCGAGCATTATTCATGCAAAAAACCGGAACCTCATTCCCGCGCCCGTAAGGTGCAAGCTGATCAAGAGTTTGAACCTTATCCAAAGAAATATCCTTGGGATGCAACACACAGTCTACGTCAATACTGGTATCAAAACGATCATGCTCCAGAAAACGATCTACCCTTTCGCAAAAGGCATCACGGAACAATTCCAGTTTTTCTACCGCCACCAATACACCGGCCGCATAAGCATGTCCACCGAATTTCTCCGGTATATCTGAAAGACTTTGCAGAGTATCAAATAAATTGAACGGACGTAGGCTTCTGCCGGATCCCTTTGCAAAGCCTTCATTGATCGAAAACAAAATACATGGCTTTTGATAGCGGTCTTTCAGGCGGGATGCAACGATCCCAACAACTCCGTTATGCCAATCCTCTTTCCAAAGCACAATTGCATTCCGTTTGGCGTTAGAAGGATCGGTTTCAATCATTTCAACGGCTTCTTCCAAAATCCTATTTTCAATTTCCTGCCGACGGTTGTTTTCGTGGCAAAGCTCGTCCACAACCCTCTCGGCATTTTCTTTTTCGGGCGTTATCAGCAAATCAACGCCCACACAGGCATTACCAAGGCGACCCGCCGCATTAATGCGCGGAGCAATGTTAAAGCCAATGGCAGAAGCATCCAAGGGTTTATTCCCCACACACCGCTCAATCAAAACCCTTAAGCCGACAGAATCCGTATCTTTCAGTAATTCCAGACCGCGCCGTACAATATAGCGATTCTCACCGTGTAAAGGCATAATGTCCGCAATAGTACCGATCGCAGCAAACGAAAGATATTGGTCAGACAACGCCCCATCGCCATAGGTTTGCTCCAAAGCGGTAACTAATTTATAGGCAACGCCAACACCGGCAAGTTCCTTATAGGGATATTCACAACCTGGATATTTTGGATTCAGTATTAAGGTGTCCGGCACCATGGGTTGGCATTCGTGGTGATCTGTTATGATCACCTTCATACCTAACTCTTTAGCGATCTCTACCTCAGATACGGCGGTAATACCCGTATCCACGGTAATCAAAAGCTTTGCACCTTGTTCTGCGAATTTTTTAACGGCCTCCAAATTCAATCCGTACCCTTCGGTAAATCGGCTGGGGATATAATAATCAACAGCCCCGCCCAAAGAACGCAGGCACTTCACAAGCAAACCGGTCGAAGTAATCCCGTCCACATCATAGTCGCCGTATACAATGATTTTTTCACCATTGCGGATCGCCTCACCGATCACACGAACGACGCGCCTCATATCTTTAAAAAGAAACGGATCCAACAAAGCAGATGAATCGGTATTCAAAAAAGCGCTGATCTCTTTTGGATCAGATAATCCGCGATTAATTAAAATCCGTGCCAAAAACGCCTCACAACGGAAGGCGTTGCTCAGATGCGATACCAGCGCTTCATCTTGCTTTTTGATATTCCATTTTCGCATCAGCAAACACTCCTTCCATCTTAAATAATAATATATTATAACATCTAATTTAATATAAAGCAATAAAAAACCGTGCTTTTTCTGTCAAAAAGCACGGTTATTTTTATGAACGTGAAATAAGCAACAGTTTCTTTGCATCTAAACAGTCTGCCTCAAGACCGTTTACCTCTTTAATAGCCATAACAGACGTGGAATAACGGCGTGCAATATCCCAAAGTCGCTCCCCTTTATCCCCAAAATAAATCACCAACGGAGATTTATCGCCCGTAGAATAAGGATGTTCCTCGTCCGTTTTGATACCGGAAACGACCTCGTATTGATTACGAGCCAAAATCATCATAGAACAGCTCAGCTCCGTCTTTAATTCAACGGTATCACCGTTCTTGGACCAATTCATGGATACAACGACCGGGTGAATCTCGCACCGCATCCGCCCATTCAAATGTCGCAGTTCCTTTTTTAGTGTAAAGGGCAAAGACTTGTCAATGGCAAAATACTGACCGCCTTCACAAAAGAAGACTGTAATATCCAAAACGCCATCTATTGCCAACTGCGTTCCTTGACCGGATATCTTTTGTATCATCGGATCTGCAGTAATTTGTGTCACGTCAGCAGTTCCCACGTCAATTTTCACACTATGATGCAGCATTTCGTTGAACTCGCATTGTTCAAAAAGTTCCTCCAAAGCAAGTTCGCCACGTTTCAATTCGACGGGAAACGCATTTGAATAGGCATCCACTAATAATTCCTGCCGTACGTTTCGGTATAACTCCCCTTCTGTCTGGAGATTTGCCGTGATCGTTATCAAACGGTTCTTTCCATCGTGATCCGATTCCACGTCGGCACGAATATTCCGTATATATGACTGCAGATCCACCGAACAATCTTCTTCCCGGTTCTCAGTCTCAAGCACTTGAGTAAAGGGAATTGCCGTGGAGGTTGATTCGATCTGTTGTGGATCCGATTCCGGCGTAAACAGCAGGAACAGGTTCAATACACCCTTCATAACCGCCTTCCCGGGCAATACTTTGGCATCTTTGACAACAACGTACCCATCTATTTTAAGAATATCCTGAATGGCAGTATGCGCTTCAATCTCGCCTTGAACCTTAATATTGTCACCGGGATGCTCCACCACCGTATAGACGGAAACCTCGTCAAACAAGGATTCCATCCCGTCACAATCATCCTTGTTAATAATATCCACCTTCCGTTGCTCCTTTACTTTGATCGCAACAGAGGCATTGGCCCTGCAATTAATTTTCCGCGGATTAAGTAACCGACAGGAGGTTGTTCCCATTCTGACAATTGCTTGAACCCATGCATCTTCCCCCGCTTCTTTTACCGGAAGACTTTCCTCAAATTGCACGGTTTCACTCAAGGATTTAACGCCGCCCTCTTCCTCGCCGAGATAAATGACCGTAAATTTACAGTTCCCCTCCAAAATCAAGCGCTCGCCGACAATTTGTTTTGTAACAATAACCGGCGATGCGGCACAATGTATAATTTTTTCAGCCGCCGGAAAATAGTCCGGAATCAAAAAATCGGTTTCACATTTTTCCTCTAAAAAATTTTCATACAGCGTTTTGGTCGCCGATACCGTCGTAGGGCTCTGATTACTTTCCATAGGCATGACTCCTTTGTTTTTTACTAATTTATATGCGCCCAACCTTTTTTATATTCCGTTCAATTCTCGTTATGTATTCTGAATAATCGTTTTAATATCCCTCGCATAAAGCGGGGTGCCCGCACTACTACAACCTGCATACACATTTCCTCCTTAAATCAATTTAGCAATAACGATCCCCATTATTGCGATCAGCACACAACAAATCGCAATAATCAGAATATCGGGAAGAAAGATCTGGATCAGGATCCCTGCCGCCACAGCTGCCGCAAGGCATCCAACTGTTTTTAAAACGCAGTTTCCTCTCATAATGATCCCCCTTCCCTCATCCTGAGTTATCCTATGCATTTTTTGATTTTTTGGTACCAATTGCGAAATCCGGTTGAATATAATTGGTTGACTCTTGATTCAATCTCCGCCGCAATCGCAAGGCATTCGTCGTAGTTTTCAACCTCTAAAAATGCCTTCAGCTTAACAAAGGATACCTCGATCTCTTCCAGCCTATTCGTTGGGACCAAGCGGTGAAGCAAAAACTCCTGACTTTTATAATAATCAACCATCTTATCAGCGCTATCCTTCATCTCATCAAAAGATTTAACGTTCTGTATTTCCTCCAAAACGCTCTCCATATTTTCTGCAAAAGAACTCATAAACACGCCGTCAAAAACGCTGACCGATAAAACAAATACAAGTATTCCGAAAAAGCAAATAAAAGTTCGTTTCATTTTTCATCCCGTTTGATCAAATAGGTATTTTCACTGTCATCAATCGTCAGCATAAAAATATCCTCCATAGCTACACCGTAATTCTGAATGATGACCTCTAAATCCTTCTCGGTGGTCCCCTTCGCTTTCATATTATGCTCAACTATATGGCCATCCATCACGATGATTACAGGCACTCCACCATCCTTTTTCGGCTTGATCTTCAGATCTCGTGCAGTCGGCGGGGCTGCCTCCTGCTTAGGAATAATGGATATGGTGCCGTTGGTTTCCAAGACAGCGGTCTGTACATCCTCAAGTGTTGAAATTCCTTGGCCGCGCATCGATTCCATAATATCTTCAACCGAGACCCTGGTTTTCATCAGATTTTGTTTATTGATCACCCCGCCGTAAACGAGCATAATAGGGTTGCCGTAACAAATTCGTCTGAATACCATTGATTTTAAGGTGAGATACGACATAATCAGTTCCAACGCAACCATTAAAAACATTGGCATAATCCCCCAAATCAATGGCATATTCACGTCCTGCAGGGGCAATGCCGCAAGCTCCGAAAGCATAATGGTGATCACCAATTCCGAGGGCTGCAATTCCCCGATTTGACGCTTTCCCATTATCCGCACCGCAACAACAACGGCAACGTATAGCGTAATACACCTTATAACACTGACTACCATCCGTCTCACCTCACCTCTATTGTGCCCCAACCGGTTGAAATATACCAAAAAGGTGCGCCCGATCGGGCGCACCTTTTTAATTCATGGTATTTAATTTTGCTTCCAAGTCGTACACGTATTCTTCCAACGTCACACCCTTGTTATAGATATCCGTTGCAACATCTACACCAACGTAACGGTAATGCCAAGGTTCATAATTATAGCCGGTAATGCTTTCCTTTCCCTTGGGATACCGCAGGATAAACCCATATTTATGGGCATTCTGAGAAAACCACTTAAATTCCTCGGTATATTCATAATTCTCGTGGAGCATACCATATTTATTAACAACAGACGGAATACAAACGTCTGCCGCAAGTCCGGTGTGATGCTCGCTACCGCCCGGAGGTGCATAATACTGATCCGTCAAGCGGATCGCTTCCGCCTCAGAATATCCTTGATTCTTATACCCTGCAATTTTATTATAGTATTTATTATATTGGCTGGAATAAGTCCGATATCCTGAATACAAAATATAGCTGTAACCAACAGATTTCCCGGCATTGACTAACTGCCGCAATGCTGAAGAACAGGTCGCATTCAACTGATAATCATTGAAATAAACCAAATCCGATGCCGTATAGTCGGAATTTACCTTCCGCTCACGATTCACCAAGAGCATAAACGGATCATTCAAAATCCGTTGAATCCCCTCTTTAGTCGTAGTATCAACCGGCGAAGCAGAGGGCGCATTGACCGTAGGATCGGTATTGGTCGGTGTATCCGGCACATCGACCTCAGAACCGTCGTCTTCGCTGTTCGTGTTATTATCGACGGTTGGAGTATCCGGTTCAGGATCCGGCTCAGGTTCAGGGATCGGTTCAGGGATCGGTTCAGGTTCTTTTTCATCGCCGGAACCATCCGTTGCATCAATTGCGTTATTGTCCGGCGCCTGCTCGTTCGACTCCGGTGTTGTATCAGACTGATCAACAACCGTTGAATCATCCTTCTTATCTGTGGGATCAGCAGTTGGTTTTTTGTTCATTGAAAGTACAATCACAACGCTTAAAACCGCAATGCATACGATCCCGACAACCAAAGCTAAAATATGTTTTGTTTTCATTTATATCCCTCCGTTATGAAAAATCCGTTATAAAAAAATAGAAAGGTTAGCGCAATTATGAAAAATGAACCCCGTTACTATCAATTCAAATGGCTTGCTTTTTTTCTTGTTATCCTGATTATCGGCTTCACAGTTGCCGGATACCTGTCCACCAGGAATCCATCTGCCGAAGAGCCGTTACCGGAAGCGAAAAATCCCACACCGGGTGCCAATGATCAATTTATAAGCAGCCAATCCTTTTCGCAGCTGATCGATGCCAGCATGAAAGAGCTTGAACTACTCGAAAACATTTCGTTCGAAGGAGAAAATAACGGCCATTTTTCAATCCATGCCACCGTGGCAGATCTCTCAAACTTGTATGCCATCGCCAACGAAACAAAGCCATATAAAGCGATATTAAACACCTTTGAGGGCCGTAACGTTTCGATCAACGGGCATCTGAGCAAAAACGATCAAGGCAACGGAACCTTTACCATCGATACCATCACCTATTCCGGCCAAAAGATCCCGGCAACTGCGATCACTCCGTATATTGAAAAATACACTTCTCTCAATGATTTGGTGGATGCTCCTTATGAGGAGATCACCATCACTCCGGACGGCATTTCCTTTCTTTCGCAGGTACCCGCTTTTATTCAAACTGTTTTTGATAATCAGGATCCGGCTCGTGCTCTCCACCCGGAATGAAGCGCGCAAGAATAATAGCCAAAGCAACACAGAGCCACTCGATCACCGCCAATTGCCAATGCTTAAAATTAAACTGCATCACAAAGGGGATTGGCATCAGCGCCACCGCCTCAAGCATTAAAAAAAGAACTAACCATCCCAAAACGGCGCCAAAATGATAATGCCGGGACGTAATCCGCTTAATAAATGCACTGAAGGTTACCGCAAAAGCATTGAAACCTACAAATACAAACGCAAAGGAAAGATGACCTGCCGCAGGCTGAAAAACGCTGATGATCGTATTATCGGCAAAAGTCAAAAAACCTTCTGCATCCAACGTATGCGGGCTATTGAACAAACCGTTTATTCCAACGATCAGGAACATCATCAACAAATAGATGCCCAAAAACAGCACCGGCCCAAACCCAAATCCAAAGCTAAAAGAGATCCCGGAGGAGATCTTTTTTTGATCATAGAAAAACTTTTTGGTAACAATAAAGCGAACCAGAGCCAACAATACAAAGTACAAGCCGCCGACCATTGTGCGGAAAAAAGCGGTATTGTAGTAATAATTGTTGTTGAAGGTCACAAAAATCAAGACTAATGCAATGGCAAAATACAAAACCGACAGCAACAGGCCAACTACAAAGTTCTGCCAACGGATCTTTGTCTTCATCCATTTGGAAAGGCAAAACTTGATTCCGAAAAAGCTAAAAACACACAGAAGAATTCCAAGTGCGTAATAAATCAGAATTTCGCTCATACTTCAGCCTCCTTCTTCTTAAAAGGAAGCGGGAGCAATTTATAACCGATGATCACGTTAAACGCCAATACCGCCGCAAGGAATCCGTAGGTCACGAAGACGTTGGACAACATCAGCATGACCGCAAACATCAGGTAATAAGAAACAGCAGTTGCAAAGCCGATCCAATGCTGGCCGGTAAGACACAGCTGGTATCCGATGGAAGCATTCAAAAGATATACCACACCGCTGATCAACATTAAGATCCCAAAGGCAACCGACTGCGCATAATCGATCTTTGCGGTATAAATCAAACCCAAAATCAAAAGATTTTGTACCAACACAAAGCCGCTTGCATAGGTGATCCCAACACCGTAATTCTTTTCTGACGCAACAAAAGATCTAAAGGTATACATCCGGATCAGCTCGGCCCCGGCATAAAACGCCAGCAGAATCAATCCACCGCCGATATAGATATATTTATCAGCTGCATCCACATTGGATACGGAAATAGAGGGCATAAAAGCATTCCCCAGCACCAAAGTCAAAACAGCGACGCCGATCAGTACCAACAAAAAGGTACCGGCTCCGTAAAAAATAGTTTGAAACGGAACAAGCTTTCTGTTTTTACCTACCAGCAAGACCACCAATGCCAGCACGGGGATCGCCGCTCCCAATAAAATGGAGGGCCAAGCCACCATTATATTCTCAAAAATATAGGCAATCGCATCAATCATCGTTTATTGCTCCTCCAATGTCAGGGTAGCCGAAGTCAACGTATTACGAAGCAACATCGTTATGGTCATAGGACCGACGCCACCGGGCACCGGCGTAATATATCCGGCCTTCCCAATACAGGAATCAAAGTCCACATCCCCGCAAAGCTTGCCGTTTTCATCGCGGTTCATTCCAACGTCAATGACAACGGCACCCTCTTTGATCATATCACCGGTCACAAATTTTGCCTTACCGATCGCAACGACCAGGATATCGGCATTAGCAGTTTTTTCCGCCAGATTCTTGGTTTTGGAATGACAGATCTGAACAGTACCGTTTTCATGTAAAAGCAACATTGCCTGGGGCTTCCCCACAATATCGCTTCGCCCAACGACCACACAGTCCTTTCCCGCCACTTCAATGCCGCTTTCCTTCAGCATCAGCATTACACCGGCAGGTGTACAAGGCAAAAAGTCATATTGACCCAGCATAATCTTCCCCACGTTTTGAATATGAAAAGCATCCACGTCCTTGCGGGGGTCAATCGCCATCAAAACCTTATTCTTATCCAAATGTTTCGGCAACGGCAGCTGCACCAGGATCCCATGAATTTTGGAATCCTCATTTAAACGCCGGATCAGCTCCAATAGTTTCTGCTCGGAGGTGTCAGCGGGAAGTTCATAGTTCTCAGAATAAAACCCCACCTCTGCGCATCCTTTGATCTTATTGCGCACGTACACTTTGGAGGCGCTGTCTTCACCAACGATAATAACCGCAAGACCGGGTTGTACTCCACGGGCAATCAAGTTTTCGGTTTCTGCTTTAATGCGGGCACGCTCATTCTGTGCACATTGCTTTCCGTCAATGATCTTCGTTTCCATTGAATTCTTCCTCCATTTCTGCGGGATCTGCTTCTTCAACGTTTTTCTCAAGGGATTCATCGGCCTCTTCTTGATCGTCAGATTCAACCGCATATGAAAATTGAGCTTCATATTTCGATCCATCCGTATCCTTCGCCTCCCGTACAATCGCTAAACGAAGAGGCTTCTTAATATAAAGAAATGCCAAAGCCGCAATCGCCAACACCATAACGGTGATGGCAAGAACAAAGTTGATTTTTAAACCAAAAATATGCAGATTATATTCAGCATCCCGTAACGTTTCCATCCAGGCTCGGCCCAAGCCGTACCAAGCGGTATAAATCAGGAATAATTCGCCTTTATATTTGCGGAAATCCAGATAAGCAAAGATCCCCAAAAGGCCAACCAGATTCCACAAAGATTCATACAAAAACAAGGGATGTACGTACTCTGCAATACAGTCGACTCCTACACCCATACGCCAGGGAAGATCCGTTTGGACCCCGAATACTTCAACGTTTGCAAAGTTCCCCCATCGACCGATGATCTGACCGATCATAAACCCGATCGCTACAAGGTCCAGGATGCTGAACAGAGAGATCTTTTTATGGCGGCAGACAAAAATCGCCGCAATAAATGCGCCAAAAACACCGCCGTAAATCGCAAGACCGCCGTTCCAAACACTGATCATATCCATAAAGCTGTCAAAGCTGTCAAGATCACCCAGTATGTACCATACCCGGGCACCAACAAAGCCCAAGGGCAGGCCGATCAGCAAGGCATCCAGCAAATCATCGCTTTTGATCCCAAACTTGGGGCACAATCGATCACACACAAAATAAGCGGCCAAAATCCCAATACAAATGATAATCGCATACCATTCAATCGAAATATTCTCTGTAATCTTAAACGCAGTAGGATTTATGGTGAATTCACCGATTCCCAATCCCGGGAATGATACGGTATTATAATCCATTATTCAGCCTCCTTCATCGGTTTTATGACCGAAAGACATCTTGCATTTTCTTTAAACATTTTGTCCGCGCGCCGCAGTAAATCATCCGGTGTAATTTGCAATAGCGCTTCCAAGGCATCCAGACTTTCCTGCCGATTCAGGTAGCTACCGACAATTCGGTTCACCATCGGATAAGCCTGGTCCGTTTCAATAATGATCGAACCGTACAGGCCGTTACGGATCTCCTTAAAACGGTCCTCATCGATCCCTTGTTTCTGTAGCTCCTTCAATTGTTCCAGCGCATAGGCTTCAACCGCCTTGGGATCATCGCTTTCGCCGCTCACGGCACAGAAAGAGAAATAATCGGAAAGATCATACCAACAGTCACAACTGTTATTAAGCAACCCCTTTTCATACAGATCGTTATAGAAAACGGATGAATGCCCGAACAAATATTCCAGCAGGATTTCGACCTCCATCTCTTTTTTAGAAAGATCAAAGCCGGTAACGTTTTCTTCGTTATCCTTAAAGCCAAGATGGAAAATAGGCTTAGAAACCAGCATTTCCTTTTCCACATACAGTTCCCCTGCTTCGTCGGGTTCAGTGATTTCCTGAGAAAGATCCACCCTCTTGTCACCCACTTTAAAATAGCGGTCAACTGCAGACAACACCGCTTCACGGTCCACGTCCCCCGCCACTGCCAAAACCATATTCGAGGGGTTATAGAAGGTATGGTAGCAATCCATCAGTAGTTCCGGTGTCAAAGAATAGATATCCTCCACCGTACCGGCAATATCACGCCGGATCGGGTGATTCTGATACAACCCCTGCACCATCGTAAAATAGCCCTGCCAACCGGGCTCATCCTCATACATTTTGATTTCCTGCGCAATGATCCCTTTTTCCTTTTCAACGTTCTCTTCCGTCAGGTAGGGATTCGTCACAAAAGACAGCAACACATCCAAATTGTCTTCAAATTGCTGACTGCACACAAAATAATATGCCGTTTTATCATTTGAGGTATAAGCGTTTGCCTTGGCACCGGTTTTGGCATAATACTCAAACGCTCCGCCGTTTTTTCCTTCAAACAGCTTATGCTCTAAAAAATGAGCCGTACCGTTGGGGACGGTAACCTCCCGTCCCTCCGGCGTTTTAAAGGTATAATTAATAGAGCCGAACTTTGCAGAAATCATCGCCGCTTTTTTGGCTTTTTCCTGCATTTTCATAAAGTAAACCGTCAACCCGCTGGGATGAAGGATCTTTTCATACTCCGCTTTACATACGTCACTTTGAAAGGTCTTTGCATTGATCATTCCGTTGCCTGCTCTCCCTTCAGTAAATATACCGTATCCAACTGAATCTCTTTAGCGATCTTAATCAGATCCTCACGACGAACAGCATTAATTTCTTTCATATCCTCTTCCGGTGTTTTCAGATCATCACGTAGCGTTCCGAAAAGCATCATAGAGGCCATAAGACTTTGGCTGTCGTATGCGCCGCGAATGCTATCGATCAAGTAGTTTTTGGCATTAATGAATTCTTCCTCGGAAAAATCGCCATCGGCTACCGCTTTCAATTGAACCTTTACTTCTTCACGCGCTTCCTCAAACCGATCCGCCTCTACACCGCTGATCACAAACATAACGTTTTTCAAACGATCGATCGCCGAAGAGCAATAATAACAAAGAGAAAGCTTTTCCCGCACGTTCATAAACAGCTTTGAAGAAGCACTCCCACCGTATAACACGTTAAACAGACGAAAGGCAGCACCGTTGTGCAACGCATACTCGCCCATCCGGAAGCCAAGATTCATCTTACTTTGGTTCAGATCCATGGGTTCGATAATCTCCCGGAGCTCTCTTTGAGAAAGAACAACCTCCGTTTCGGGTACAGAAGCATCTCTTTCAAAAAACAGATCGGCAAGCTCGGTCAAAAAAGTGCCTTTTTCCTTTCCGGCATAGGAAAAGATCAGCAGACTTTCATTGACCATCTTTTTAAAAAAGGCATACAAACTGCATTCGTCAAAAGATGCAACGCATTCCTTGCTTCCCATAGCGGAAACACCGTACTGTTCCCCTTCGCACATAATCGTGCGACACCGTTCTAATGCGTATTGCCGTTTATCGTTAAAGATCGAATCAATACGGTCACACAAATTGCTTTTTTCCTGGTTCACGTACTCCGGCTTAAATCCGCCGTCAATCACCAAAGGATGAAGAATCAATTCCCGGAACAGATAAAAGCACGCCGCCCGGATATCCTCCCCGTCGATCGCAAAAGCGTTATCCAAAAAAGAAAAAGAAAAATTCAAACTTTCCAGTTCGCCCGCCTTATCCGCATTAATGGAAAAGGACATCCCGTAATTCTTAGCAAGATACCGACTAATCATATTCATTTCGGGGAAGACGCTACAACCGCGACTTAAAACCCCGGCCAAAAGGGACATCCCCGTTGCATTTTCCTCATTCAAAGGTAAAATGAAATCCGCCGAAAAATAGTTGGTTTTAAAATGATCGGCAATCGCATAATTGCAGATAATCCCATTTTTTGGTTTTTCTTGAATGAATTTCATTGTCGACTCCTTTATTGCGCTAAAAATACACTATATTATAACATAGTTTTCCCAAAATTTAAAGAACTTTTCGTAAACATTAGGATTCAAAATAAGTTTTTAAACCCTCTATAATATTCATACATAAAGTTTTACGGGTATCCGTTTGGCAAAGGTGTTCATACTCTAATGGATTGCACACGTAACCGGCTTCAATCAGAATCGCAGGATACCGTGTTTGTCTGCAAACCCGCAGGCTTTGGCGCACCACACGAACCTCCGCCTGATCCCGAAGACCCTTCCATAAGTTTTTTGCTATCGCATCCGCAAAGGGTTTTGCAACCGGCGAAGAATAATGAACCGATCCTCCACTGGCTGCGGCATAATTGCCCGTCAGCGCAGCAGAATTATGATGCAAGGAAATATAAAGATCTACAGAATCCTCTATGGCGATTTCAACACGGCGATCCAAGGCCACAGCGATATCATTATTTCGCAGCAAAAGAACCTCTGCCCCTTCTTTTTCCAAAAACTCCTTCAGTTGTAGTGCAAGGGCCAGATTCATCATACTTTCAGAAGGGTAATCTGTACCGCCGGCACTCAATGCGCCACGGTCTTCGCCACCATGGCCGGGATCCAGTAAGATTTTCTTCCCGCTCAAGGAACCGGTTTTAAAATGAAGACATACCGTCAATTGATACTTTTGCGGATAGATCTCGTACCCGGCAATCTCATATCCCGCAGCAGAACGAACCCAAACGTCGCTATTAACCGCACCGTTTTCGACCTTAACGTCCAGTTCCGGATCATATTCATCGGTCGTTAAACAAATATGGCCTTCTCCAATAGACAGACGCAGTTTATTCTCTATCACCTCATGTGAAAGAACAGTTCCTGCCTCAATGGGTATCGTCACGGTTTTATAGTCATAGGAGCGAGGTTCCAAAGGTTCCGCTATTTCGGTACCAAGGGTATCGTTTTCAATCCAATACCCGTTTTCCAACAAGGAGCGTGTACCCTCACGGCCAACGGTTCTTAAACGATACCCCTTCGGCAAAGGAGCATGATCCATTTGGGAGCCGCCATCGCTTTTATCAAACAAATAGGCTTCTTTTTGTAAAATATATTCTTCCGTGTACCCCGCCTCATAGATAGACAGGGAAAAGTCAACCGCAATGCTTTGTTCGACCCCGCCCCTTGTAGCAATACATTCAAAGGAATTTAAGTCCAGCTTGTCCCCGGATATATCAGGGATTGTCCACTCTGCCCGATACAACCCGGGTTTGTCCTCATTCATAGGTATTTTAACAATACCGTTTTGTAAAACAACCGTAGCCTTTTCCGGCCCCTTGATCTCAAATCGGATCGTATCTCCCACGTTACGGGAAACCTCGCCGGAAGGATAGAAGCTGTCTGCCACTAACGACTCATTTGGAGCAACGGGCATACTGCGATTCACCGTCAGCGTTTTTGCCTGACCGGCGGAGATCACCTGAATATTATTTTTGCCGAAGTTCAGCGGTACGTAAGCGGCAAACAGCCCCTTTGAACTGACAACTGCCTCAATACCGTTCACGTACACCTTGCTTCCGGCTTTCGTACTACCCGCAACGGAAATATTAGCCGATTGCACCGTCACGCCGGTCTCCGGGTAGGTCACCTTTAAATTCACTGCCGGCGGCAGAATAATTGTTTTTTGCACCTTCTCCAAAGCCTCCTTGTCCCGAACGTCGGATACCGTTGACTTTAAAACCTTGTCCAAACAGTTCAACGGGTTTTCTAAAAGAGTTTGATAACGAAAATAGCAATATCCGGCATAGGCCTTCTTCCCCTTGGCATAATCAATCTGTTTCTTTATCAATGCGGGATCATCCCACCCGATCTCATCGGTTCCCATCTTATAAAGAGCCAGCCCGATATAAAGCTTCATCTTGTTCTTACTACAAAGAGAAGTCCACCAATCAACTAAGGTACCATACGGTGCCGCCTCATGATCAAAACTCCAATAGATCTGGGGGCAGATATAGTCCAGCCAACCCTCTTCAACCCATTTTTTACTGTCAGAAAAAATTTCAGAATAAGAGCTCATCCCCCGGGTTTCGCTACCGGTGGGGTCCACGTCCTTGTTTGCCCAAATTCCAAAGGGGCTGATCCCGAATTCAGTTTCCGAATCAATGGTTTTGATCGTCTTATATACGTTTTTAACCAATTCATCCACCGATTGGCGCCGAAAATCCTCCAAGGAAAGGTTCTCACCGTATTTTTGATAAGCAGCAGAATCATCAAAGCCCGTTAAATCATAGGGATAAAAATAATCGTCAAAATGGATCCCGTCCACGTCGTAGTTCTTCACAATTTCGGAAACCCCGCGAATGATCAGCCGCCGAACGTCCGGGAGTCCGGGATCATAATAAACACCGGCAGGAGTCGTCACCGTGTATTCCTTATGTAATACTGCCGGATTCTCTTTCGAAAGACTGGACCAGACACTTTCGCCACTCCCAATACGATAAGGATTGATCCAGGCGTGTAATGCAATATTCTCCGCATGGGCCTTATCCACAAAATATTCCAGCGGATCAAACTGCATGTCCGGCGCACCCCCCTGGGTCCCGCTCAAATATACACTCCAGGGGAAAATATCGGAACAATACAATGCATCGCCATTGGGGCGCACTTGAAAAAAGATCGTATTGATTCCCATTTTCTTGCAATTATAAACGATATCATCAATTTCACCCGCCAAGGCATCAGCACTAAGCCCTTGCTTAGAAGGAAAATCCAAATTCCCGATACTGGCCACCCAGCAGGCAACCGTCTCGCTCTCTGCCGCCACTTCTTTGCACCCGATAAAAGAAAAGGCGTTTACCAGAGCAAATACTATGACGATCAACGTATTGATTGTTTTTTTCATTCTTCACTCCTTAAACAACTTTTCTTCATTCTATGCAAAAAGCCTTATACATATGTATAAGGCTTTCACGTTAATACAGATTCGGTTCTGCTTTCACTTCTGCATAATTTAACGAATCATAAAGTGATGCATACTCATCCAACGTCTTTTCGCTTGCGTATTCATATGCGACCTGTTCAAAAAAAGCTTTTTCTTCGTTCAAGATAAAATGCTGTTCGATTTCGCTTTTTATGATAATCACGTAAGACACCGAGTTGATCGGCTGAGGAACGGTGGAATCAGCACGGCTTAAGGGTGTATTGCGCACTTTTTCGCAGATGCTTTTAATCTCTTTTTTATCATCCACCGTTTTTTCGACGTAGTACGTATTACCGGATTCATCTTCACATCTTTTTTGAAGCGTTACCGTTTTCACGTTTTCAGTTGCTATGGAAAAGGTATTTTTCTTCACCTTAAAATTACAACCCGCAGTAAACAGCAACGCGGCTACAGTCAAAATAGCAAACCATTTTTTCATAAATTACTCCAATGCTCCCACAGAAGACGCAATCAAAGCCCCGGAAACGCCGTCTACTGTACTATAGTAAATTTGATCGTTCAGCATAGAGATAAACCGGATCTCATATTGCTCCAATCCGGTGCTCTTATGCAATAAAACGTGAATATAGTCGTAATGATACTCCAGATCGCCGCTGAAGGCTTTGGCTCCGGCAGAAATCGCCTTTCCGCTATCGATGGGCAAGGCTGGTACGTCGATGGGGCTCCCGTTCTTAACCATCTCGTAGGGGGTGATCCCATCTTCGGCATACTGAACCGTTTCAAACCGCTCCACGTGGCCGGTTTTAGAATCCACTTCCGCTACAAAAATATCGGAATATTCCGCCTCGTTAGGCTTTGTTCCGGTATAGTACAGCTTCACGATCCCGTTACTGTCTTCGTTCAGCACCATTTCGACCCCATACAAAACCAGATCGGATTTTCTTTTAGCCTTTAAAAATTCCGGCATTGCGGCGGCGATGGTAACAGCAGTATTATTGGTTTTTCCCAAACTGTTTTCGCTCTCAATAAAATCCCCGATGATCGGAAGGGAGCAGCCGCTCATCCCAAAGAGCATTACAAAAGCCGTTAGCAATGCGCCTATCTTCTTTTTCATATATGCTCCTTTATAAACTATTAAGATAATTCAATTCCTTTGCGGTCAGCGCACGGTATTGTCCGGCGCGCAGGGTACCAATGGAAAGATCCGCAATTTTATCCCGCTTTAAGCGCAGTACCTCTAATCCCAATGCCTCACACATTTTACGAATCTCCCGGTTTTTACCCTCATAGATCGTCAAGTAGAATACGGTACGGTCAGGCTTGACCTCCAGGATGTCCACCTCAGCAGAGCGGGTCGTATAATCGTCTTCGGCGATATAGATCCCGTTCTCAAAGGCCTTGATGTGCTCACGGTTCAGGGTCTCTTTCACAATAACCCGATAGGTTTTAGGGATATTGTTGGCGGGATGGGTCAGTTTGTTGGCAAGATCTCCATCGTTGGTCAACAGAAGCAGTCCTTCGCTGTCCTTATCCAGCCGGCCGACGGGATACAGGCGGATCCGTTCCTTTGCGATCAGATCAGCAACACACTTTCTCCCCTGCTCGTCGCTCATGGTGGTAATATAGCCTCTGGGTTTATATAACATCAAGGTTACCTTTTCTCTGTTTTGAGGCTTGATAGCCTTTCCATCCACCTTGATCAGATCCCGTGAAGGATCCATCTTCTCGCCCAAATGAACGGGATATCCGTTTTTGGTAACACGCCCTTCTTCCATCAAGGCTTCGGCTGCCCGACGGGAGCAAAGGCCACAATCGGCAATATATTTTTGTATTCTGACTAATTCTACGCGCATATCCTTCTCTTTTCTTTTATATTCTTTTTTATTTTAACCTTTTTTCATCTATTTTTCAAGAACAATCGGCGAAAAAAGCGAAATAATCTGCTGATAAACAAATCCTTTTTGATCGGAACCGATATTTCCTCCGTTAAAACCAAAGGGCTCTCCCCTAATATCAAGTCGTTTGAAGATAATATCACCGTACCTGCTACGGCGTTTTCTTCTTTATTTCCATAAATAAAGGGCGGCACCGATAATACTGTTTCAACGCCCTCCGGCTCCCGGAACATTAAGACAGAAATCCGATGGCTATTCTCTACCGTCACATCATAACCATAAGGTGTTTTTAAAGGCGTTGAAAAGGAATAGGGTTCCATTAACGTATATTCAGTCAAGCGTTCAAACCAGCGGTCATAAGCCGCAATGTGGGTATTCCAATCATCCCGGATCCCCAGCGTCACACAAATCAAGGGGACCCCCTGTCGCTGGGTCACCGAAACCAAGCATCGCCCGGCTTCCATGGTGTAACCGGTCTTCCCGCCGACGCATCCTTCACAGCTTGAAAGCAAGCGATTATGATTAACCACCGTATTGCCCTTGATCTTATATTGCTTTGTAGAAACGATTTTTCGGAAATCGGCGTCCTCCATTGCGGACTTCATAATCAACGCCAATTCCCGGGCGGTTGTATAGTGCCCCTCTTGCGGCAAACCGCTGGGGTTTGCGAATGCAGTATCCTTTAGCCCCATCCCCTTGGCTTCTTCGTTCATCATTTTTACAAAGGTATCGCGATCGCCACCACCCACGTAGATCGCCAACGCTTCGGCACAATCGTTGGCCGATCGGAGCATCAAGGCATAGAGCAGTTCTTCAACAGTATAAACCTCCCCCGATTTTATATAAAGCGATGAGCCTTCAACTCCAACGCTTTTATTTGTCACAGTCACCTTTTCAGTTAATTCAGAATACTTTAATACGACAAGGGCGGTCATAATTTTCGTAGTGCTGGCCATAGAAAGCCTGATATCCGCATTCTCCGATTCCAGAACCTGCCCGTTCCGTCCATCCATCACCAAAAGCGCTCCGCCCGAAGCGTTTGCTTTATATGGGAAAGAGATAAATATAAAAATACTAATAAAAAAACAGATCCATCTTTTAAATAACAAAAAAATCACCCGCCCTATTATATGGGCGGGTGATATTACCTTATGCGTTTTCAGCCTCTTTTTCAGCCTTTTTGTTCTTGATCAGCTCGGTGATCTTATTCACAACGTCCGGCACCATATCGATCAGCTTATCGGTGCCTGATTCACTTTCGGCCACGGGCAGCATCCGAACGGAGTCACCACGAACCACCAAAAAGCAAACGGGGGTCACCTTTACGCTACCGCCGGCACCGCCACCGAAATGCTCATTTTCTTTGGTTTTGCCAAAGCCGCTACCACCACTGACAAACCCGCAGGAGATCTTGGAAATGGGGATCAGCGTCACTTCGTCGTTTACTTTCATGGGATCGCCGATCACGGTATCAACGTCCACCATTTTTTTCAAGCCTTCCAAAGCACCGCCCAAAACAGATTCTACTTTATTTTCCATCATTCAACGTCTCCTTATCATCTCTTTTTAATATTATACCACGAACCAGAACGGAAATCAACACCCCAATGATTCGCCATAAATTTGTGGAACACCCCACCTCAACATCGTATTCGGATTCCGTTTTATCAAAATCCGCACGAACGCTTACGCTCCATTTTTCAACGGAATAAATCGGGTTAATAATCGGCACCAAGGTACCAATCAAGGCGTTCAGTCGCCCGAACTCCAGAGCAAGGTCACCGGGGTCCTCATTCCCTATGATCGCCAAAAACTTGAGCCGACTAAAACGGATCAAACGCCGAAAGTAATCAGGCGACCGTTGAATCAGATCATAAACAAGCTCCCATTGCGCCCGAAGGGCAACCCTTTCGGGGGATGGCGCCTTTTCTTTTTCCTTTTTCTTTGCCTTTTTTCGCTTTTTCATTGGGTAAATACGCAAAAAAGGGCAAAAGATCCCGGCAGACACCGTCAGGTTACCACTGTAGCGCACCCGCAGTACCAAAGGCATCCACAAAAGAAACAATATGCAGGCTAATATGATCAAAAAAGCCTTCATATCTCTTATCCCTCGACAGGGGCTTCCGTATTCATCACATCATCAAAGGATTGTTGCCCTTCCACCTCGTTAGCGGGTTGCTCCAAACGGGGCAGTTCCGGCAGATCCTCCAGGGAGCGAAGCCCAAAACACCGCAAAAAGTCGGGGGTTGTTCCGTATAGCCAGGGACGGCCGGGAGCATCCAGTTTTCCCTTCTCTTCCAAAAGTCCCTTATCGATCAAGGCATTGATACCGTAAAAGCAATCAACGCCCCGAATCTGCTCCACGTAGGCCTTGGTTACCGGCTGATTATAGGCAACGATAGACAAAATCTCCAATGCGGCATTGGAAAGGGGCGTATTCCGCCGATGATCCAGGGCTTTTTTGGTGATCTCGCCGTAATAACGGGAGGAGCACATCTGATAGCAATTATCCAGTTCCAGGATATCAAAACCGCGATTTTCGGCCCGATAGCCTTCACGTAGTTCATCAACGATCATTTCCAGCCGCTCTGCTTCGATCTCCAGAACCTCTTGCAATTTTCTTTTTTCGATCGGTTCCCCGCTGGCGAATAAGATCGACTCAACGGCACCGCTCATATAATTCAATTCCATTTATTTCTCCTTCTTGAAGGTCAGATACACATCATCGCTCCGAGAATCCATTTCCACGTATTTTGATTTTGACAGTTCCAGTACCGCCAAAAAGGTTGCCACGATCTCCGAACGGCTCCGGGCAGAGCTGAACAAGCTGCGGAAGCTGCAGGTCACCTTGCGCTTTAAGGACCGCAGGATCCCAATGATTCGGGCCGGAACGCTGGCGATCGGCTTGCCGACAATACCCGCAAAGCTCTTCATGGGCGGGGGCAAAGCCCGATCCGCCCGCCGCAGAACGTTACGGTATGCTTCGGTCAGCACGTCCGTTTCATAGGTCAGCTTATGCTGTTTATCAAATTCCAGATGTTCGGTTTTGCGCACGTAGGTGATACCGGCCGCCTTTTGATCCTCACGGAAGGCATCCAATACTTTTTTATATCGCTTATACTCCGCCAATGCCTCCGCCAAACTCATACGGGGATCTTCTTCCTCCATATCGGTTTTAGGCAACAGCATTTTAGATTTGATCCACATCAATCTTGCGGCCATTTCGATAAACTCGCTGGACACCTCAAGATCCATTTTCTTCAGATCCTCGATATAATCCATATACTGCTCTAAAATCAGCGATATGGGGATATCGTAGATCGAAACCTTGTTTTTTGAGATCAAATGAAGAAGCAGTTCCAGGGGGCCGTCGAAAACCTCCAAAGAAAACTTCAGTTGTTCCATATTATCCCTCTCACTTAAATAAAAATCCAAACAGCAAGTTCCACAGGCTATTCAGCCCGGTAAAAGCACCCATTTGGGCACCGCCGATGATCAACCCGAATATGTCGGGAATCCCAATATAATCCGGCAAAATCAGCAATGCGATAAACGCAATATGAACATAGTTCCCGTACCGTGCCATAAAAGAAGCATAGGCTGGCACAAAATAGGTTAACACCCTTGATCCGTCCAGCGGGTGGATCGGTATCAAATTGAATACCGCCAGTCCCACGTTCAATATCGTCATATAAAAAAGCACCATGGAAACCGGGTTCGGTGCACCGAAATACGAAGCAAAATATAACCCTAAGGAAGAAAGCGTACCCAAAATCAAATTAGAGACCGGGCCGGCAATCGCCGTCAGCATCATCCCTTTTCTGGGGTTGTTAAAATAAAGCGGATTCACCTGCACCGGCTTTGCCCAGCCAAACCGAATCAACAGCATCACGATCAAACCGATCGGATCCAAATGGGCCAGCGGGTTCAACGAAAGCCGACCGGTTTCCCTTGGCGTAGGATCCCCCAACCTGGTCGCCACGTATGCGTGGCTGAATTCGTGAAAGGTCAGGGAGATGATCACCACTGGGAATATATAGAGATATTCTTTTATATAAAACAAGATCGATTCCATCATTCTTCCTCAATCACGCCGTTCATCGCCGCAAGCACGTCGTCTCTTCCCTCTTTTGTTTTAGAGGAAAAGGCAACGATTTTTTGGGGCGAAAACCTCGAATAGATCTCGCGGATTTCCTTCAGATTTTCGGCCATAGCCGTCTTCGAAAGTTTATCCGCCTTGGTTGCTACCACCCAATACGGGATACCGGATGCCTCAAGATATTCAGCCATATCCAGGTCTGCCTCCGTGGGACCGTGGCGCAGGTCGATTAAGGACAAAGCCAACCGCTTATCGCTGGCGAAACGGAAATACGCCTCGATAAACCGTGCCCACTTTTCTTTTTCCGCCTGGGAGACCTTAGCATAGCCATAACCGGGCAGATCTACCAAAAAGAGCTTTTTGTCAATCTCATAATAATTGATGGTAGCAGTCTTGCCGGGCTTTTCGGAGGTTCTTGCCAGGGATTTACGTTGCAGAAGGCAATTGATCATAGAGCTTTTGCCCACGTTGGAGCGGCCGCAAAACAATACCTCCGGCAACCCGGTTTGAAATTGATTGGGCCGCACCGCAGAGATCCGCAACTGAACCTGATGTAGATTTAAAGCCATAATTCCTTACTCATATCCTTCTTACCGGCCTTTTGAGGCGGGCAAATAAAGGTCTTTCTCTTCTTATTTGCGATCCCCAACACACCCTTGATCACCTCGTCTGCATGGGAAACCGCAATAAACTCAATGGATTCCCGAACGGTGGGATCGATCTTCTCCAGATCCGGGAGATTGGCTTTGGGGATATACACAGTCTTGATACCGTGCTTATAGGCCGCCATGGTTTTTTCACGCAATCCGCCAATGGGCAGAACCCGCCCGGTCAGGGTGATCTCGCCGGTCATAGCGACCCGATTGCTGGCGGGAATACCCGTAAGAGCAGAGCAAACGGCCGTTGCAATGGTGATACCGGCGCTGGGGCCATCCTTAGGAACGGCGCCCTCCGGGAAATGGATGTGCAGATCCTTGGTTTTATAAAAATCGTTACTGATATTGACCCAATCGGCAATGCTCCGCAGATAGGAAACCGCCGCACGGGCGCTTTCCTTCATGACGTCGCCCAGGCTACCGGTCAATTCCAGCTTGCCGGTCCCTTCCAAGGCAGAAACCTCAACCGTCAGCATCTCGCCCCCAACAGAAGTCCAGGCCAGACCGTTGACGATGCCACAAAAGCCTTCGTCATAAAGGGGTTCGTCCTTATACTTCTTGGGACCCAAAAGGGTCTCCAGCTGACCGGGGGTCACACTTAAACTCTTTTGCTCCTCGTCCACGATCTTCAAGGCTGCTTTTCGCATAATCTTGCCGATACACCGCTCCAGTTCACGTACGCCTGACTCACGGGTATAGCCGTTGATGATCGCCCGCAAAGCGGCATCATTGAACTTCACCTGATTGCTCTTCAAACCGTGTTTTTTGCGCTGCTTGGGCACCAGGTACTGTTTTGCGATATGGTATTTTTCTTCGTCCAGATAGGAAGAAAGCTCGATCACTTCCATACGGTCCAACAGCGGACGGGGAATAGTATCCAAGCTATTGGCGGTCATCATAAAGAAGGCCTGGGAAAGATCCATGGGCACCTCGATATAATGATCCACGTAGTTACAGTTCTGCTCGGAATCCAATACCTCCAGTAATGCGGAAGCAGGATCCCCCCGCAGGTCGGAGCACATTTTATCCACCTCGTCCAACAGGATCAAGGGGTTGCTGCTACCGGCTTTGATGACTGCATCTGCGATCCGTCCGGGCATAGCGCCGATATAGGTTTTACGATGGCCGCGAATCTCGGCCTCATCGTGAACGCCGCCCAGGCTGACCCGAGCCAATTTTCGGTTGGTGGCCTCAGCAATGCTACGGGCAATAGAGGTCTTACCTACACCCGGAGGACCCACCAGACACAAGATCTGCCCACCCACCGCATTTAGGGAGCGAACCGCCAAAAATTCCAACACCCGGGTCTTGACCTCTTCCAGGCCAAAATGATCCCGTGCCAAAATCTCGCGGGCGATCTTAATATCCGTATTCTCTTCGGTATAGACCCCAAAGGGAACCTCCAGCACGATATCCAGATAGTTGCGGATCACAGCACCTTCGTGGGAAAGGGGCGGCATTTTTGCCATACGATCCACTTCTTTATTCAGTTTTTCTTTCACTTCGTCAGAGGCGTTCAGTTCAGCCACCTTTTCATAGTAGCCGTCGATATCGTCGCCGTTTTCATTTTCACCCAGTTCATCCTGGATCACCCGCATCTGCTCATGCAGGTAATAATCACGCTGGTTTGCCTCGATGGATTCCCGTACACGGGCGTGGATCTCCTGTTCCATCTTCAAGACTTCGTTTTCCCGGATCAGGATCTCCAGCAGTTGCTCACAGCGCTTTTTAGGGTCCAGCTGTTCCAAAAGATCCTGCTTCAGGTTGGGATCCAAAAAGCTTTGTGCCAGCATACGGTCAGCACAACGACCCAGGTCCCGCTCACCGAATACCTCGGGCGAAACCTCCTCGTTCATTTTTGGCAGCATGGTCACGTAAATACCGTAGGCCTCTTTCAAGGAGCGCAACAGAGCCTCACGCTCGGAAGTATCTGCATCCAATTCGATCTCGTCGATGGGGAAAGCAACGCCAACGAACATTCCACGGTGTTTTTCCACCTTCAGAAGATCGCAACGACAAACGCCCTTACCCACAATGCGGATCGCACCCTCGGAAAGCTTGATCACCTGGCTGATCTTCATTACGGTACCCACGCCGCAAAGGTCATCGGTACCGGGGTCATCCACGGAAATATCCCGTTGGGAACAGACGATCACAAGGCCATCCTGCTTTGCGGCCATATCCACCGCATTCATCGACATCTTTCTCACGACGTCGAAGGTTATATTACAGCCGGGCAACACCACGATCCCCCGGGAGGCAATCAACGGGTGTTGCCGAATGCTGTTATTGTTTTCAATGATATTGATTTCTGACATGGTTTCTCCTAAAAAATGATATATTTAAATTATTATACTAAATTATAATACAATAATCAAGTTTTTTTGTAAACAGACCGTAAAAGGTATGTAAAAAAAGAGACGGGGCTTTTGAAAACCCCGTCAAATGTTTATAGATGTTTCAGATATTCGCCTTCGGCGCCGTTCAGACGGATATCCTCCAAGGTGGTGGCGATCTTCGGCGCATCCATATAGGGACGCTTATCCGGGTTGTAGCACCATTCCACAGCATTCTGAATCACTTTGCGCACGTAGGCATTTTTGAAAGCACTGTTGGTTTCGTGGCCGGGCTGGAAATAGAAGATCTTACCATAGCCCCGGGTCCAGGTACAGCCGCTGCGGAATACCTCACCGCAATCAAACCAGCCTTGGAAGATCACGTCGTCGGGACGGGCGATATCAAAAAACTCACCGTAGCATTCTTCAATTCCCAATTCGAATTGCTCGGGAATTCCTTTGGCGATGGGGTGGGTGGGGTTAATATTAAAAATGCGCTCGTAGGTCTTATCACGCCATTTCAGGTTACAGGTCGTACCGTTCAGTTTTTTAAAGACCTTGGAGTGATGGGCGGAATGCAGGCCAATAAAGCCCATGCCCCGCATCACGCAATCATATACCTTGTTCACCACTTCGTCGCTGACCAGATGGTGTGCCATATGCCCCCACCAGACCAAAACGTCGGTATCCTGCAGTACCTCGTCGGTCAATCCGTGTTCCGGCTGATCCAACCAAGCGGTGCGCACCTGCACACGGTCCTCGCCCAGTTCCCGAACGATCTCTGCAACGGTTTCATGTAAGCCGTTGGGATGCATCGCCATAGCTGCTTCTTGACATTTGGGGTAATCGGGATTTTCGTGGTGATATTCATTCCATACCGTTACTTTGATCATAAATAATTCCTCCGGATCATCAAATTCCGAAGGAATTATATCACGCCGATACCTTCTTTGCAAGTACTTTTCGCAAAATCAAACCAAGTTCCGCGGCCTTAAATACAGCCAAGCCAAAATAGAGGGCAAACAAAATGCTTTCCATATGGCCAAAGGAGATCAAGGTGGATCCTGATAACGCTGCAAGATACGGAGCTTCCATTATATTAAAGCCGCGATCGCCCAGCAAGCTATAAGCAAAAAGCGAGAACGGCATCAAGATCACACATAAGCACAAGGGTGCTTTTTTCAATTGCTTATTCCCTGTAAGGGGTTCAACGAGTACCAGCAGAAAAAAAATCAAAACTTTCCACCAGGACCCGACCGCCGGAATGACTTCGACCTTATGGAGATCCACCAAAAGACCCAGGGTAAGAATCAGAAACGTTGCCCCAAACCCTATTCCCAACCAATTGGAAACCCGAAGCCATTCCCGAAGGGGCATTTTGGGGACAACCACTGCAATCGCCAAAAGCAGCAAAAAAAATGAAAGCCATCCGCCCTTTGCACCAAAGCCCATAGCAGTGCCGTAGGCGGCGATCAACATTGATGCCAGATTCAATATCACCTTCAACAACCAGTTTTCAGTTTTAAAGTCAGGCAACCGCAAAATAATTAAGCTGACAGGCAACAAAATTAAAAGGTTAACAAAGGAAAGTTCCGACAGTAAAAACCAGCCGATAGCCGCCATCTCTGCCAGGATCAGATTACCGATTTTCCAAGAGTTCATAGGCTTCACCCCCTTTGATACGGGCCGGATCGCCCCGTTGATCGATCAGATCAGCTATTGTATAGTCCAAGTCCAGCATTCGAGCGCTTTCCGCAATGTCAAGTGATTTTACTTTATCCTTAGAAAAAACCTCTGTTTCAGGGTTTATCCAGCGAAAGACCCGCAAATTCAAGTGATGATTTTGTGGCTTTTTGTAAAAAGTCTCAACGATCGCTTTTAACGTATCAAAGTCACGATCCGCCAATAATAATACCGCTGAATCCCGCAGAAAAAGTTCTTTTCCGTAGGTTTTAAAAAGGTTTTCAACACATTCATCCAGGGAATCACCCTCGGCAGATACAACCTCTGCCACCCCACCCAAATGGCGGTCAGCATCCGGCTGAAAAAGCTCAAATTCCGCCAGAATTTTATTGTCTTGCATTTTTAATGCGATTCCCGAAACCTGAACCAGCTTATGGGGGTTATAATAGGGAATCCGGGCAGTAGTGAACAAAGCACCAAGCAACAATGCCACAACCAAAATAACACGTGATTTTTTCATCGTTTTTGCCGCCTTTCGTCCATCGACAGTACCCTTTGCCGGTTGATCATTTTTCGAAAGGACCTTCGAAATAACGTGTCCTGGCGGCCGTTTTCACGATCCATTGCATATAGATACGGAATACCAAGGGTCCGCAAGGAGGCCAAGTGCAACAGCAAATATCCGCCCACGGCGGCGATTCCCGCCAACCCCCAAAAGAAGGCAGCAATGATACCCGCAAGCCGATAATAAAACACCGGCCCCTTCAGATCCTTGACCATCAACCCGGTGGCACCGGAAAATGCCACGATAATGACCATAGGAACTGATACGATCCTGCTGTTGACGGCCGCATCCCCTAATATCACTGCACCCACCACGTTCAGCGCCAACCCTAATCCGGAGGGCATACGGCTGCCGGTCTCTCGCAGGATCTCAAAGGCCAAAAACAGAAAAAGAATCTCCGTTAACGGTTGAATGGGAACCCCAAGTGAGGCCGAGATCACCGTATATAGCCATTGAGCCGGCAATGCCGACGGATGATGACACACCAATGCCAAATAGATCCCGGGTACAAAAACAGCGATCAGAAATCCAAAAAAACGCAAGACCCTGCCGATATTTGCATAGACGAAGTTTTGATAATAATCATCCGGACTCTGAATGGATTCCGCAAACAGGTACGGTAAAGTGATCGCCACCGGCGAGCCATCCAGGATTACACCAACACGACCCTCCAACAATCGGGAGACTAAAACATCCGGGCGGCAAGTGGTTCCAACGGTTTTAAATATACCGATCCGCTGATCCTGCACCAGCTCCGCAAGAATATTTCCATCGACCAATCCGTCAATATCGATTTTTTTCAACCGTTCCTTTAAGGTATTGACCAGCCCGGGCTGGGCGATCCCATCCAGATAGCAAACCGCCAATTTGCTGTTGGTACGCTTACCCAGTGTCATAAATTCACACTTTAAATCCGGGTTTGCGATCCGTTTTTTAATAATACCCAGGTTCGCCATTATATTTTCGTTAAAGCCATCCTGGGGGCCCATCAAGCTTCCTTCGGACTCCGGAGCCTGTACACTACGGGTAGGAATGCCTTTGGCATCGATGATCAGGCAACAGGCGTAATCACTAATCAATACGATGCAATCCCCAAAGCACAGCTGATTTAACGCCTTTTGAGGGTCATAACAAAGCTCCACGCTATGATTATTGATACCGCCCGCCATCGCACCCTCCGGAGTGGGTTCAAATTCTTGCCGGGATAAGGGTGCAATCACGTCCCGATCCGCTACGTCGTTACTCACCATGGCAGCCGAGGCCAGCACCGCCATTTTTACATCAGAAAACCGTGGATTACAGACCACTTTGATCCGCAGGGTATCATCCCGCTCCAGGGCTTGCCGAAAAAGAGCTAAATTTTCGTCAAAATTCGGTTTAAAAGTCATATTCTTCCTCCCACCTTCAGTATCGGCCGGGGCGTTTTCAATTATACAACCCCCTTGATTTATAGCGAAAGATACGATAAAATATAAAAAAAGGAGATTGGAAGTATGATCAAACACTATTTATTCGATTTAGACGGTACTCTGACCGATCCCGGTTTGGGGATCAAAAATTCCATTCGTTACGCTTTGAACAAGGAGAGGCTCCCTGCCCTGCCGGAGGAAGTACTGAACGCTTTCATCGGTCCGCCTCTCATTGACAGTTTTATGAAATACTGCGGTGCAACACCGGAGGAAGCACGGCATTTGACCGACGTATACCGGGAATACTTCCGGGAAAAAGGGCTATATGAAAACACCGTTTACCCCGGAATACCGGAAATGCTGGCAGGCTTGCAGAAAAAAGGCTATCGGCTTTACGTGGCCACCAGTAAGCCGGAGCCCTTTGCTAAAACCATTTTGGAGCATTTTGAATTAAATACCTATTTTGATTTTATCGGCGGTGCTACCATGGAAGAGACCCGCACCAAAAAGGACGAGGTGATCCAATACGTTTTGGAGGAAAACAGCCTGAAGCCCGAAGAAAGTATGATGGTTGGCGACCGATCCTATGATATCGACGGTGCCCACCGATGCGGCTTGAAGGCGATCGGCGTCTTATACGGCTACGGTGATGCCGAGGAATTAAGCGGCGCAGAATTTTTAGCAAAACAACCTATAGATCTGTTAAAATAACAACGAAAGGAGCGCTGGGCTAGATGGAACGGCTGATTTTTCATATTGACGTGAACAGCGCTTATCTTTCCTGGGAATCGGTTCGGCGTGTTAAAAACGGTGAAGCGGATCTGCGGAACATTCCCGCCGCCATCGGCGGAGACCGGGAAAAGCGAACCGGCATTATTTTGGCAAAATCCATCCCCGCTAAAAAGATGGGCGTTAAGACCGGAGAACCCATTGGAATGGCGTTGCAAAAATGCCCCGACCTTGTTCTTGCCAAGCCGGATTTTCGCCTTTACGAAGCAAATTCAAGGGCGTTCATCAAGATCTGCAAAGCCTATGCCCCGGCGGTGGAGCAATTTTCCATCGACGAATGTTTTTTGGATATGAGCGGAACCGGCTATCTTTACCCTGATCCGGTGGCATTAGCCCACAAAATCAAAAATGAAATCCGGGATACGCTGGGCTTTACTGTCAATGTGGGGATCGGTTCCAACAAGCTTTTAGCGAAAATGGCCAGCGACTTTGAAAAACCGGACAAAGTACACACCCTGTTCCGGGAAGAAATCGAAACAAAATTATGGCCATTGCCGGTAGGAGATTTATTCACCGTGGGGCACGCCACCGCCGAGCGATTAGAAAAGGCTTCCATCAAAACTATCGGACAATTGGCTAATGCAGAGCAACGATTGATTCAGCATTTAGTGGGACAAAAATTAGGACTTACCATCCACCAATTTGCCAACGGAATCGACTCCTCCCCCGTTCTGGAGCATCCGGAGGATGCCAAGGGCTACAGCAATTCCACCACCCTGGAACAGGACGTTCGCACGGCCGAGGAGGCCAATAGGATCTTTTTGGCATTAGCGGACAGCGTTGCATCCCGAATGAGGGCTGACAACGCCCGGGGAGATTGCATCTCCGTTACCGTCCGCGGAAAGGATTTTAAAGATCATTCCCACCAATGTAAGCTGGCTGCTCCCACGGATATTACAGCAGAGATCTATCATTCTGCCAGGCAATTATTCGAAGAGCTTTGGGATCAACGCACGCCATTACGATTACTGGGATTATCGGTCACCAACATCACCCGGGAGGAAGCGGTGCAATTATCCCTGATCCCGGATCGGCAAAAGGAAAAAGAACGAAAAATTGATCAAGCAGTGGATCACATCCGGGATAGATTCGGGCGTTCCACCATCAAGCGAGGCTCCAGCCTGATCACAAAGCAGGAGGTTGGAAAAAAACACACCGCACAAATGGAACTGACCAGGAAAGGAAAACACGATGAAAACCATTAGACCCTATGATAAAACCGAGAAAAAAGGACAGCTGATCGCCGCATTGATCCTCTTACTGAATCTGATCTTTTCCGGGCTGTTTTTGGCGGTAGACCTGAACCCCTTAATGCCTTTGAGTCAATTTGGGTTATCTCTGGTTTTGTTCTTTGGCTACAAGGGAATCCGTTGGGTCTATGCAGCGGCGGGGATTTTTAATCTTTGCTTGACTCTTTTTTACCTGATCGGCGGGTATTTTTCCGTCATAAAGTGGACGGCAGAAGTTTGGTTTGGATTGATATTTTTGATTCTGTACGCCCTGTTTTGCATTCTATCTGCGGTTTTGTATTACACCAGCAAAGCAATGGTTGAATATATGTATCGCAGAAAGACGGACTATTAAACCCAATAATATATTTTTCAAAAAAACAATTGACAATTTGCTTTGTGTATGCTAATATATTATGGCTAACTTGAATGCGGGTGTAGCACATCGGCTAGTGCATCGGCCTTCCAAGCCGAGGAGGTGGGTTCGATTCCCATCACCCGCTCCATTTATGCGCTTTTAGCTCAGCTGGATAGAGCAACTGCCTTCTAAGCAGTAGGTCGGGGGTTCGAGTCCCTCAAAGCGCGCCAATCAAAAAAGAGCAGAACGAAAGTTTTGCTCTTTTTTATTATAATTAAAAGGGAGTGCGGTTGCACTCCCTTTTAATTTATTTAACGATCAGATTGATCAGCTTGCCTTTGACATAGATGATCTTAACGATATTCTTACCTTCCAGTAAAGGTTTGATCTTTTCATCGGCAGAGACGATCTCCATAACGGCATCCTGCTCGGCTTCCGCAGGGATCATTACACGGCTCTTCAGCTTACCCAGTACCTGAACGGCAATTTCAACCTGGGAAGCTTTGGTCTTGGCTTCATCGTATACCGGCCAGGGGGCACGGGTCATATCCCCTTCGAAACCGGCCAACTGCCACATTTCTTCGCAAAGGTGGGGTGCGAAGGGATACAGCATCTTCACGTATACTTCCAGTTCCTTCTTATTGACGGAGCCCTTGGCCTGGATCTCGTTGATCAAGGACATCAAAGCGGCCAAAGCGGTGTTCATCTTCAGATGATCGATATCGAAAGATACCTTTTTGATGGTCTGATGGAAGACCATTTCCAGATCGGCAGAGATCTCGTCACCCTCTACCAGAATATCCAACAGGTTCAGGGATTTTTCCAGGAAGCGCTTACAGCCCTTGATGGAAGAGGTGTTCCAGGGAGCGCTCTTTTCGAAGTCACCGATGAACATTTCGTAGGTTCTTAAGGTATCGGCGCCGTAATCATTGACGATATCGTCCGGATTCACCACGTTGCCCCGGGATTTGGACATCTTTTCGCCGCCCTCGCCCAGGATCATACCATGGGAGGTTCTCTTTGCATAGGGCTCGTTGGTCTTCACCACGCCGATATCATACAAGAACTTGTGCCAGAAACGGCTATACAGCAAGTGCAGGGGGGTATGCTCCATACCGCCGTTATACCAATCAACGGGTCCCCAATAATTCAATGCTTCTTCGGAAGCAAGCTCATCGTTGTTCTTGGGATCCATATAGCGCAGGAAATACCAGGAAGAGCCTGCCCACTGGGGCATAGTATCAGTCTCACGCTTAGCGGCGGCACCGCATGCAGGACAAGTGGTATTCACAAAGCTATCCATTGCCGCCAGGGGGCTTTCGCCGTTATCGGTGGGCTCGTAGCTATCCACGTCGGGCAGCAGCAAGGGCAGCTGTTCTTCAGGAACGGCTACGGGGCCGCAATGGGGACAATGAACGATGGGGATGGGTTCACCCCAATAACGCTGACGGGAGAAGACCCAGTCACGCAGTTTATAATTGGTCTTGGGCTCGCCCTTACCGGTCTCGCTCAAGAATTCAACGATCTTCTTTTTGGCTTCCTCCACGGAAAGACCATCCAAAAATCCGCTGTTTACCATCGTGCCGGTGGCCACGTCGGAAAAGGCTTCCTTAGAGAAGTCGGATCGTAGCCATGTCGGCTGTGGGCCAAGAAGGTGGCAGG
>JAZQAR010000128.1:0-17053 GCA_045545315.1 Eubacteriales bacterium
AAAACCCAGTTTGCGGTAAATACTTACAATTTTAAAGGATCCCTTCTTTTCTGCAAAAGCGAGTAATAAAAAACGGCCAAATTTCGTGTTTTTCTGTTTGATTTTTTGCGGTTTGACATCACTTGTTAACGTTCTCGTTTCGAGCTTTGGTATATGATAAAGATAATAATAAATCATATAGGCTACTGTAATATAGAGAATCAACGAATAGCTCATGTTTCTTCCTCCGCAAGCCATAAGGGCCGTTCCCGCCGCACTCACCGTCAATTTATTTTAGTATACTTTAGAGCAAAATAATTGTCAATAAAGAGAAAACGGCGAATACTCCTTAGCCTACTGTTTGAGTTTGATGGGGAATTTAGTGAAATATTTTGATGATGTATATTGCCATATAAGAGAACTCGGGCAAAATAATTCATTTAATGAAGGAACGCTCGATTATACATTTACACACTATGGCACCTATTGTTTTTCGATCTCACTCAAAATAAAGCCGTCGAACTTTATGATTGCCGTTATTTTTATTCAATTCATTTTTTGATATCACAACATAAATGTCACTTTTTTATTTAAACAAGCCTGCTGCGTATTTGCAGCAGGCTTGTTTTGTTAAGTATTATTTTGCGCGGTACTGAACCCACTTTTGAACATTACTGATAGTATCAGATGCGGTTATTGCAGTAGCAGATTCCTTCGCCTCGGTCTTGGTATGATAATAAGTATATACCTTAGACCGATCTCTGTATCTATACTCGGTATGAGTTACCGCAGGAACCCACCAAGAGCCACCAGAAAACCATCTATTACAATTTGAATGACCGCAAGAACCAACGCAATATCCATACAAACCAAGACTTGAATCCACACACGATAATGCATAGTTAAGATTTAATTCGTAATAATTATAGCAATTATTCCATCCTTGTGATCCAAAATAGTAATGGTTGTTATCACGATAAATATAGTAATGATAATTTGTATATCCTTCCTGATCCGTGACCGTTTTCGTCTCAACCTGTCTGGAATCACTGGCTGTAGCCTTAGTCTTAGACCAACTGCTCCAAGAACCGTAGCTACCCCATTTCCATGTTGTATTATAAAGGGTGTAACCGGAAACTGATTCACTACTGGAAGTGATATTTGTCGTCAAATCATAGGTCCACTTTTGATTGACAATTTCAGCATCAGCGGGAACCTCGGAAGCAAGAACCCAACCGGAGGCACCATTTTGAGTCCAATGAGCGGTAAGAGAAATATCCTTTGCTTCTGTCATAACTGTATCGGCCGTTACTTCTGTGCCGTCTTCTGTGAACCAACCATCAAAGGTGTAGTAATCACGAGTCGGAATAGGAAGTGTACCGAAAGCAGAACCGTAGAACACCGTCATCTCTTCTGTATCTACTTGACCACCATTTGCGTTGAAGGTAATTGCATAAACACCTTTGATATAGTTCTCAAAATCACTTTCAGTAATATGAATGATTTCACCATCCGAGACAGTCAAGTTATCCTGCCCGGTAATATCACCATAAACATAAATGTTTCCGGTGACATCCAAAACACCTAATGTACTATCAACAACTTCTGCTGTAATAATCGGATTACGCCATACAACCGCTTCTTTTTCAACAGACATCAACCGATTATCTCTTGTCAGAGAGATTTTCGGATTAGTCGCAGATAACAGCAATACAAATCCGGGCCCTTCCACAGAAGCCGCATCCAATTTCAAAGTTTCAGAAGAAATCTCCAAGGGGATGCGAGTGCAGTTGTGGATCGTAATTTCTTTAAGAACAGTCATTTCCGCCTTGGAAACAAGTTTTAAATCATCATAAGACTTCTGACCGCCATGCAACTCAAAGGAAGCAATTTCGGGCACATTAAGGGTTAATACGGTACCTTCCGTAATGTCAGAGATATCGAGAATGATATTCTGTGCACCGGAATTGATTGCAGCATCAATTACATTTTGAGTGATCGTTTGAGCGATACTTTGAAGCTCATCAGCATCTTCAATAGAATCCAACTCAGGATTTTTAGCCTGAGCGGCCGCCAAAGCAGATCTTGCATCCAAAGCATTGATGCGAAGTTCTCCGGTTCCGGCAAATGCATTAGCACCAATTTCCGTAACACTCGGTGATACTGTGAATTTATCGAGTGATGTACAACCACTAAAAGCATTATCCCCAATTACAGTGAAGAAACCGGAAATTTCCTCCAGTTGAGCACAATCTTTGAATGCCCCCGCCGGAAGTTCGGTAATATAATCACTCAAAATCACAGAGCGGATGTTCTTGCCTGCAAATGCAGAAGCAGACAAACCAGTTACTTTATAAGAGGTGTTGCTTGCAGAGAAATAAGAGGGAATAGTAACATCAGTGTCTGTGCCCTCGTAACCTACCACCATAGCGGTTTTATTAGCTGTATCTGTTCTATACACTAATCCAGAAGTAGACAAGGTCTTTTCGGACACATATTCGTATACAAAGTATGGAACCTCAAACGGCAATGCGCAGTTCTCGTAATCATCAAACGACAACGTAGGTGAATAATCCAAGAATTCATAGGTGTCATCATCCACCACGTTGTAGGTATAAGTGAAATAAGACATCGTAGCCACATCATAACCAACCACGGCAAATACGTGAACTTTACCCGCAATCACCAAACGATAACAACCCTCGCTCTTACCGTCGGTAGAATAGGTGCTCGTGGTTGTTTCCGTTTTAGCCGTAGAATAGGTCAACGTGGAAGAAGAATTAACACTCTTGCTGTTCGTGGAGCTAAAGCCTTGAGACTCACTGTTTTCACCGCCGGCAGAATACGACTGGCCATACCCCTTGGTGTTGCTAATGATTGAAGACAACGCTCTGCTGACACTTTCGCTTTCACTTTGGGCTTTCGTTTGCGAAGATGTAGAAGACTTGTTCCAATGGGTTTCGCCCTCTTTAACAGTAGTATCTACGGTAGTTTTATCGGTTCCAGTATGCTCATTGGTTTCCTGATGCTGTTTATAGCCTCCACTAATTTCCGCAGAAACCTCAAAAGTTCCAGCTACTTTACTAGAAAGATTTCCTTCATTAGAATAAGAACCACCAACTTTTGCGTTAAATTCCGCAGCATTCCCGTGCGTTTTATTTTGACTATCATAATCAACAGTTGTCGTTCCATCTGTATCAGTGGTGGTATCGCTACCGCCATTGGAATCAGTAAAACTATAGGTGCCAGAACTACTCTTTGTTATCTCGTTAGCCTCAACAACAGACATTCCATTTTCTTCAGCCCATTCTTCACTAACTTCTGTAACCTCATTCCAATCTTCGGACAACGTCCAGGTTGCAGAATCTACGGTTGTATCAGAGATTGTTTCTGCAATAGAAGTAGCGCGACTTTCAGATGTTTCAACAGTTACTGTTTTTTCTTGTTGTTGTGCCAGACCGGAAACACTTTGAATTGTCCAAATAGCATCTGAAAGGGGAACGTTTTCAATTGTTCCAATTTCGTAAGCAAAATATATTGCCCCTTCTTCGCTATTTTCAATGACAATAGGATCATCCAATGATTTAACCGCTTTTGCAAGATTACGCTTACTCGTCCAATATGCATTCAAGGTAATATCACCGGTTGTTCCGGCGGGAATTCTGGTCATTTCTGCACCATCATCCGTATACCAACCCAAGAATACATAGTTATACAATTCAGGGTTAGGAAGATCCACTAAACCTTTGCTTACCGTATAAGTAAGATATTTTTCATCGGTAATTGCACCGAGCGGAGTTTGATATAACTTATAGGTAATATCATATTCGATTTCCTGCCAGTGGGCATACAGAGTCTCATTTCCTGTACTACCTGCGGTAATCTTTCTCACCTGAGTTGCACCGGCATTTTCTTGCGGTGCATCAAACCAGCCAAGGAAGGTATAACCTGCAGGTGCTGTAAGACTAACAAGATTATCTGTACCAACAGCAGAATCATAACCGGTCGGGTTGGAAGAATTATCAATCTCCTGTGCCGCAAGATAAGAATCACTTCCAGCAATATTATAAGTAATAGAATACTCATAGGTGAGAACAGGGACGATCTCTTGTGCGACAATTACCTTTTTACAGAGCGCACAATGTGAACCTTCCGTCAAGCCTGTAGTTGTATAAGTAGGAGCAACCGCAGGATCAACTACGACCGCATGGGTAATCTGCAAAATGGTATTCTCCAAAGAGATTTCCTTGGTGCCGTTTTCATCGCTAAAATACTTCTCACATTCAGAACAATACCAATATGCAATATTTCCTGTTTCGGTACAAGAGGGCTCTTTTGCAGCAGTCGCTTCCATTCCCGTATGCTGACACTTGGGAGTAGAGGGTTTAAGGGTAATATTATAACCATCCGGATCCGTCACACACCCGTCGGAAATATAACGGCTGATCAAAATCAGATCCATCGGTGCCAATTCGCCATCGTCATTAACATCTGCCGCTGCTTCATTGAGGGTTACATTATAACCTTCCGGATCGGTTACACAACCATCGGAAATGTATCTCGCCAACAAAACCAAATCCAACGGTGCCACCTGATCGTCCCCGGATACATCCCCGGGAACATAGTTGACGATGCGGATATAATCGCTCACAAACAAAACATCAACTGCATTCTGATTGCTATCGGTAAATCCCTTACCAGATACAGAGATAAGATATTTATCCGAATCGACCGCATTCTCATCAACCTCAAATGTCAAGGATAAGATCGTGCCATCCAAAATGTCTTCGACGTCACTGCCATACCAAACGAAATTAGTGCCTGCGCTGACATATCGGCTTGGAGCTTGATAGGTGATACCGTCAAATGCCGTTCCGTTTTCATCATCAATAAGCGTAAGCCCCTCCGGCCATGAAACGGTAAGGGTACCACCGATGATACCGGGGTTCCCGGTGATCGAAATGTCCACCTTTACACTGGATCCTGCAGCCGCCCAATTTTCTTCCATTCCAATAACAACATCCTCAGCCGCAGCAGTTGCTGTTGTCGAAAATGGAACTAATGAAACAAGCATAACCAGAATCAGCATCCATGACCAAATTCTGTTCTTAATTTTCATTTAAGACTCTCCTTTCTAATATTTACGGAATAATAATGCTTCCGTTCACAATCCCAAATACAACGGGATCAAGGTTTACATCTGTTCCGGTTGTATAAGTAAGTTTAATGGGATAAGTTCCAGAAGGAATGGTGCTTGAAACATCAAATTTCATAACAAAGGCTTCACCATCTATAATTTCATCGGGTTCAGAACCATACCACACAAGGTTACAACCATTTTTATAAGTTTTCGGTTTCTGGAATGTCAGACCCGAAAGCGCATCACTGCTTGAAACTTTAGTGAGAGTTAAAAGAGAATCGTCATACTCTAAGGAAAGCGTCATACCGGCCACTCCGGGATTGTTGAGTGCAGTAACAACCACTTCAACGCCGGTGCTTCCGGCAGTGGTCGTTACATTTGCAATCTTAAATGTCGGCTCGGTAATTTCGGTATAAGTGGCTTTGACAACCAAATTTGTAGTAACGTTATCAAAAGCCTTATCCCACCCAGCAAACACATATCCATCTCTGGAAGGATCCGCAGGGGCGGTAGCGGATTTCCCGCTTTCCACCTCTTCTGTCTTGAGAAGGGTATCATCGTAATCTCTGAATACTACAGTGAATTTTGTAGGAGTGGGCGTGGTTTCATTTTCAGCATCTACACCAACATAACCCGCATCAATTTTTGTACCATCAGACAATTCGATCCACAGATGCAGATTATCATCCACATAACTGTTGACAACACTTACGCCATCTTCTCCGTTTTTGCCGTCAGCACCGGTTTGACCGGGCTGCCCATCCTTGCCATCTTCGCCGTCTTTGCCGTCAGCTCCCGCCGCTTTAATACCGGTATCTGTTTCGCCGATCCACCAGTTACCATCTTTTACATATGGTGTCTTTCCATTAACACCGGCTTCACCTTGTTCCCCTTTGATATAGGCAATTTTTTGTTCCTCATCGCTATTATCATAGGTGATATACAGATAACCATCACCTTTAACACTGACATTTTTAATTCCAACACCATCTGCACCTTTATCCCCTCTGATGGGACCAATGGTCTTGGTGCTATCATCAGTAAATGTCAGTTTAAGCATATGATCAGTGGTAAGTTCTGCACTCTTAATGCCGATACCATCATTACCTACCACCTTATCCAAGGTAACAACTTTTTCATCAGTATAGGTGATAACCAATTTTCCTTCGGCATTAATCTCGGTTTTAGCAATTCCTACGCCGTCTTTACCCTTGATATTACCAAGAGTTATAGTGGTGTTATTATCCAGAATAACACTCAGAATACCTTCTTCCGATACAGTGACATTTTTAATACCAACACCGTCTTTACCATCGGAGCCGTCTTTGCCATCAGCACCGACAACGATGCCAACATCAATAAATGTATTGTCAGAAAGTTTAATAATCAGGTGATTTTTTGCATCGATTTCTGCACCGCTTACACCGACTCCGTCTTCACCATCGGAGCCAGCAACACCTTCAACACTTACTCCGGTGTCCTTGTTTCCTATCCACCAGTTTCCGTCTTTAATATAAGGTGTATCACCATCTTCGCCGTCGGTTCCATCGTTACCGTCTTTGCCATCGGCACCGACTACAACACCAAGATTTTTTTCTGTATTATTGGAGAAAGTAAGTACAAGTTCTTTATCTTCATTAATAACTACATTTGTAATGCTGATGCCATCTGCACCATTTGAACCGGCCTCGCCGGTTGCTTTAACACCGGTAGAAACATAGGTCTTTCCACCGTCTGTAGATATTTCCCATTCATTTGTGCTACTATTGATTCGCACCCGAGGAGCAATCGATCCGGTACCTGCACCGCCATTATCGCTCACAATAACACCAAGATTATCGGTAGAGTCATCGGTATATGTAATAATCAATTCTCCAAGAGCATTAATCTCAGTTTTCTTAATGCCAACGCCTTTTTCTCCATCTTGACCATCTTTGCCATTGGCACCGTCGTTACCGTCAGCACCAACCACAACACCAAGATTCTTCTCGGTATTATCGGAGAATGTGAGTACCAATTCATTTGAATTATTTATGGTAGCACCGGTTATACTGATACCATCAATGCCGTCAGCACCGTCTTGACCATCTTTGCCATCAACACCATCTTTACCGTCTGCACCTTTAATGCAACCAAGATTTAAAGTAGAGCTGTTTGTCAAAGTAATAAATAATTCGTCTTTATCAGTGATTTCGATTTTCTCAATGCCAACACCATCTTTTCCGTCGGCACCATCTTTACCGTTTTCTCCGTCTTGACCGTCCTTGCCATCAGAGCCGTCCTTCCCGGCAGCACCAACTACAACACCAAGATTATCAATTTGATTATCGGAATAAGTGATGACTAACTCCCCTTTGGCATTGATCTCCGATTTGATAACACTAACTCCATCCTTGCCATCGACGCCATCTTTACCGTCAGTCCCATTTTGACCGTCTTTGCCATCGGCGCCAACTACTTTACCGAGATTAGAACGCTGATTATTGGAATATGTAAGTACAAGTTCACCATTGGTAGTGATTTCAGCTCCAACAACTCCAATTCCATCTGTACCGTTTTGTCCATTTTGACCATCAGCACCATCGCGTCCTACAACAACGCCTAAATTATCACTTGAACCATCCGAATAGGTGATGACTAATTCACCTGCATTGTTAATTTCTGTAGAAGTGATTACATCAATTCCGTCTTTACCGGCTTCTCCTTTGTCGCCTTTATCACCTTTCGCACCGATCACTACACCGAGATTGGCTTCCTGACCATTGGAATAAGTAATTACAAGCTCACCATTTGCATTGATTTTAGATGCTGTAACGCTAACACCGTCTTTCCCGTTTGTACCAACGACTTTATCAAGATTGACCGTCTTACCATCGGAAAAACCAATAACAAGCTGGCCGTCATTATTGATGTTAGCGGTAGAGATGCTTATACCATTGGCACCATCTTTACCATTGACACCGTCTTTTCCGTCAGTTCCGTTTTGACCATCCTTGCCCGGAGCGCCGTCTTTTCCGTTAGCACCATCCTTACCATTGGCGCCAACAGCAACACCAAGATTCAAAACAGTTCCTTCCGAGAGAGTAAGAATCAATTCACCCTTCGCATTGAATTTTGCATCCTTGATAGTTGCCGCAGTATCATTTGCCTTCAACGAAGACAGCCATTCGGTCTCAGTTCCCGAATAACCATTTTCCACAGCAATCTGATATGCAGATTTACCATTTAAGGATTCAATCCACTCCGAAAGAGTCCCTTCATAACCGTACTGAACAGCAAGTTCATATGCGGATAATCCGTCTTTAATCGTAGTGGATGCCGGAATATCGGTTTCTTTTAACAACAAAGTTGTGCCGGCCGAAATTCCAATCACCAGCAAAATAGCCACAACAATGGCAATAATTCTTTTGATAATCCCTGTTTGCATTCTTATAACCTCCAATTTTTCTTTCGCTTATCAGAGTAATAAGCGAATAGGCATATCACCTAAGATATAGTAATTATATCATGTTTACTTTGATAAAACAATCCCCCGAATGAATATTTTAAAAAAATAAAATAAAAGGATAGTTTAAAAAGGCTCTTATAAATATTTTCAATGGTCAGATTTTCCGTCATTGTAAAATAAAAAGCGCACAACACAGAAAGGATGAAATCATATGTCAAAAAAAGGAACTAACATTTACAAACGTAAAGATGGCAGATGGGAAGGACGGTATATCTCTGAGGTTTTAAGTGATGGAACTAAAAAGTATTCGTCTGTTTACGGAAAAACATACAAAGAAACCCGAGAGAAGCAACTTCTTCAGATGAGCAATGTTCACTTAAAAAACAATAAAAGCATTTTTATGACGACCGAGGAACTTATGTGGGAATGGCTCGGAACAATTGTCAATAAAGTGAAGAAAACCACTTTTCAAAAATATGAGAGTATTATTAGAAACCACATTTGTTTGTCGTCGATCGGATCTCTTCAAATAAAGTATGTATCTGGAAGAACGATTGCAGATTTTGCAAATGATAGATTAAACAGTGTATCAGCAAAAACGGTAAACGATATTTTGATTGTAGTAGGACTTGCTTTCTCATATGCTGAAGAAGAATATGATTTGCCAAAACCGCATATTCACCGTATCAAAGAGCAGACAAAGGAGATGCGGGTTTTGTCTATTATTGAGCAACAACGTTTGGAAGTGTATTTATATCAAAATACAGATCTATATAAATTTGGCGTCCTGCTGGCACTTTACACAGGGATGCGTATTGGAGAATTATGTGCATTGCAATGGGAAGATATTACAGATAAACACATTGTCATCAATAAAACTCTGCATCGCATAAAGGAAGGTAATGCTACTGTTGTTGAGGTAACAGAACCAAAAACAAAAACTTCAAATCGAAAAATTCCGATACCGTTATTCTTATTGCCTGTTATCAATCAGTTTCGTGCCCATGGGTATGTGATTATTAATAGAAACGGCAGACCGGTCGAACCACGACTTATGCAACTTTCTTTTAAAAAAATCATTTCTGACTGCAATCTACCAAAAACAAATTTCCATGCGTTGAGACACACTTTTGCGACACGATGCATTGAAGTTGGTTTTGATGTGAAATCTCTTTCAGAGATACTTGGCCATACGGATGTAAAAACAACACTCAATAGATATGTGCATTCCTCTTTTGAGCAAAAGAGTCGGAATATGGAACTTCTGAAGCCTGCAATAAATATATAGTTTTAACCGTCAAAAAAATGGTCAGGCAATTGTAATAGACCCAACAATTCCTTGACTATTTTATTTTTCTTCCGTTATTACTCTGTTCTGCGAAAAGAGTTACGCCGCCGATTTTTCGGCGGCGTTTTTCATTTGTCGTATATTAACTTGTATGTGAAATAAAATCAAGTATTTTAGAATAATAATTTGTCGCCTAAAATGCGACCATGCTAAATTAAGTTAGTGTTATAATGTGCTCGATCATGGTTTTCATATTAAACACTTTTTCTCTTCATTTGGATAAAACTATAGACAAGATAATATCATCAAGAAAACCAAAATAGCATAAAAAACCAGCAGACATTCATCTGCTGGTTTTTTATATGTTTAATATTGATGCTATATTGATGCTGTACGGAACGGAATCCTTGGATTTGTTGACACAAAACAGCAAGATTGATGCTCGTTTCAGAGCATCAAAACGAAAAAGCAGACCGTGTTGGTCCCTACGTACTCAAAGGTGTAGGAAACTCTGCGCTGAGGACTTTTTCGACCGCTCCGAGCGGAAACGAAAAAGTCTCTCTGCTCGAGACACGGCAGTCCGCAAAGCCTATCGCAGCTTTGCGGCTGCCTCAACGAACTTTTTTGCTTACGCAAAAAAGTTCGTTTCCGTGGCTCGTGCCACAAAAAAAGGACATCCTTGCGGATGTCCTTTTTTTGTGGCAGGGGCAGTAGGAATCGAACCCACGACACGCGGTTTTGGAGACCGCTGCTCTACCAGCTGAGCTATACCCCTATAAGGTTCTCAATTAGTATAATAAAATCCGAGGCGATTGTCAAGAGATTTTAAAAGGAATTTTCAAGAAGAAAAACCATCCCAGCCCCTTTTGGGGGCAGGGATGGGGATGGATCAGTGGCGAACCATATCCTTATCCACGGCGATGACGGTGAAGAAATCGGGGTGGCGGAGGCGAACCTCCCGATCCACCATTTGGCGCAGTTCATCGTCGGAATATTCGAAGCCGAAGGGCACCACAAGATCGAAAAGCAAGTTGGTATGGGTGGTGCCTCGCACCAATCGCAGGTCATGATAGGTAATCTGAGGGCCAAAGGGAACCAAAATTTCGTTGAGCTCTTGGCGCAGTTGGTCCATTTCGGGATCGTTGATCACAATGGGGTCCATATGGATGGTCAGTTGGAGGCCCAGCTTTCTTTGAAGCTCTCGCTCGATATTATCGATCAGGTCATGGCTTTCCAAAAGATCCTGATCGGCATCTACCTCCACATGCACCGAGGCAAAGGTACGGCCGGGACCATAGTTATGAACGATGAGATCGTGAACCCCCAGCACGCCGCTATAGCCCAGAACCTCCTCCTTAACACGGGTGGCCAGTTCTTCATCGGCCCCTTCGCCCAAAAGAGGCTGGATGGTCTCTTTCATCAGCATAACGCCGGAGTACATAATAAAGAGCGCCACGGCGGTACCCATCACCCCGTCGGTATTATATCCGATCAAGGGCGTGAGGGCGATGGAGAGCAGGACAGCGGTGGTGGAGATCACATCGTTGATGCTGTCCCGAAAATTGGCACGCAGGGCATCGCTGGAAATAGCCTTGCCCATCTTGCGATAAAAGATCCCTTGCCAAAGCTTCATGGCGATGGAGAGAAGCAGCGTGATCCAGATCAGCGGGGAAGAGGCGGCAGGCTGAGGATGGAAAATCTTGGGAAAGGATTCCTGCACCAAGGTAAAGCCCACCACCACCGTCATCATGGAGATGATCATGGCGGCGATGTATTCCATCCGGCCGTGGCCGTAGGGATGCTCCTCATCCGCCTGCTGGGCGGAAAGGCGAAAGCCGATCAAGGTGATGATGGAGGAGAGGCTGTCGGCCAGATTATTAATACCGTCGGCCACAATGGCGATGGCGCCGAATAAAAGTCCGATCAGCATTTTTGCTCCTGCCAAAAGCAGATTGGTGGCAATGCCTACTGCCCCTGCCACCGTGCCATGCTTGGCACGGACCAAGGGATCGTCGGTATTTTGATAGTCTTTGATCAATAGTTTACGAATCAGCTCTGTCATAAGGTCCTCTGAAAAATATTATTTTTACCATTATATACCCAAAAGAGGGTAAAATGCAATAAAAGGGGATGTAAAAATAGTCTAAACCGCAAAGGGCGAGAAAAATCAACAAACAAAACACCAAACGAGCGGTCTATAAACATAAAAAAGGGCTGTAAAAAAACGCATGTTTATTTACAGCTCCTTTGTTTTGTTAAATATTGGCGCAGGTTTCGCAAGGCGTTTTCTCTCCGATCTCCCCAAAGGGAATTTCGGTGGCGCCTTCACCGGCGCAGGCGGCATCTAAATGATAGGTGGTGCCTTCGGCGGTGATATAAACGGTTTCCGGCGGAATGACCGGCAGTTCCCCATAGACCGGCACAATAAAATGGGCGGCGGCATAGGGATCGCTATACGCTTTTTTAAGAATAGAGGCTTCCTTTAAGGGCGCCTGCGCATCGCTCATGTAGTTTTTGCTCTGGAAGCCGTTGTATCGGAAGAAGTAGGGGGTGGTTGCCCCTCGATCCAGATACTGATCCTTCATCCAGTTGGCTCCCTCCACAATGGAGCGGAATACGCTGTTCCAATTACGGTCTTTGGCGTATTTGGCGCCAATGGTGGGGTTATTATCGTAGCATTGAATGCCGAAGAAATTATAATACCCTTCATAGCCGGTGACGGTGCCTTTGGCAAATTTCGAGGTGCCATAGCCCGATTCCAAAATGGCTCGGCAGGTAATATAATAAGGATTCATGAGCAAAGACTCGGAGGCTTGGGTGAAATAAGAGACGGCCTCATCCTTGGTAATGGCCTTTTCATTGATCCACATGGCCTTGATGCCCTCTTGATTATATTGACCTTCCGCATAGGAATCAATGTCCAAAAGAGCAAAGATTTTATCCTCGGCCAGATAATTGGCAGGGTTTAAGAGGGCTTCATGGTTGTCCCCATAAGCGGCCAGCTCTTTATCCAGCGCCTGCTGATAGGTCATTTCCATATCCACAAAGGAGAAGGTCCAATTGGGATGAGCCTCTTTCAAAGCGGCAATGGCATCGGCATATTGAGCAGGCATTTGCGTTTCTTTATATTCCCAACGCAGATAATCTTGATGGATATATCCGATTCTGCCGCCGTTGATCTGGTTGATCAACTGCACCTTACACCACTCGCCCTCGGTGGCCAGATAATAGACACGGGCATTATTGACTAAGGTAACAATAATATCGGAATCGGTGGTTGGCTCTGTGCGAACATTTACGGTAGAGGTCACTCGGGTGTAGGCATAGGCATATTCCGCCGCCTGGGGGTCGGTGATGATAATTAAGTAGTCCTTGGCCGTTCCGTCTTCTTTGGTGACGGTCACAGTGACTTTAGCCCGACCGTGCCCTAACTGCAGAGGTTCGCCTAAAACATAGGGAGTGTTTTTGTAGGGGTAGTAGGTGGCGTATTGCTCCACCGATACGGTGATGGAGCCTTCGCCGTTATAGTCTAAAATGCGGCAGCCCCCAAAATCCTCCGCCTGGCAAAGATAATAATCGATTTCAGGGTCAAAGTTTAATTCAAAACCGCTGACGTTTAGAATTGATTGCTCGGGTTCGGGCTCAGGTTCCGGCTCGGGTTCGGGCTCAGGTTCCGGCTCGGGTTCCGGCTCGGGTTCCGGACGGGGAACAATATCAGGATTATGTTCAGGAAAAATATTATAGTTATGATAACAACGATTAAATACACAGGCGGCTTCAACACGAGTCGCTGTAGCGGTCGGCATAAATTCACCTTCTTGGTTTCCTTTGAATAAGCCTAAAACACTACATTTTTTAATCCAATCTTTTGCCCATTCGGCGATTTTCTTTTCATCGGAAAAAGTGGGCGCATTCTCAGTAGAAAGAACGGTGTCAGTGAGTATTTCAATCGCACTTCCTAAAAGTTTGCACATCTCTTGTCGAGTGATGGAGCGACTGGGTCCGAATTGGGTGGAAGATATACCTTCAGTGATACCATTTGCATATGCCCAAACGGTAGGTGCATAAAACCAATCGTTTTTTTTGACGTCAGTAATTTCTGAAGGGAGCGTGGCAGAGGCTGGGTTGGTTCCGTCGAAAAGCCGATAAAGTACAGTGATGAATTGGGAACGAGAAATCTGACCATAGACATCAAAAAGGCCCCAATCGTTTCCGTTGAATAAACCAAGTTCAATAGAACCAGCGGTCTCAGGATAATACCATGCATTCTTATTTAAATCTGCAAAGTCTTCCGGATCAGCGGCAGCTACAGAAAAAGATGGTGTGCTGAGAATTAAAAGAATTGCGATTAATAAAGCAATCATTGAATTTATAGGGGAGTGCTTCATTTCAATGTACCTCTATGCAAGATAATAAGGCAGAAAAATAGATTCCCGCATTTATTCTTTTGTGTTATTCGCGCAGGTTTCGCAAGGCGTTTTCTCTCCGATCTCCCCAAAGGGAATTTCGGTGGCGCCTTCACCGGCGCAGGCGGCATCTAAATGATAGGTGGTGCCTTCGGCGGTGATATAAACGGTTTCCGGCGGAATGATCGGCAGTTCCCCATAGACCGGCACAATAAAATGGGCGGCGGCATTGGGATCGCTATATGCATTTTTGAGAATAGAGGCTTCCTTTAGGGGCGCTTGCGCATCGCTCATGTAGTTTTTGCTCTGGAAGCCGTTGTATCGGAAGAAGTAGGGGGTGGTGGCCCCTTGATCCAGATACTGATCCTTCACCCAGTTGGCGCCCTCCACAATGGAGCGGAATACGCTGTTCCAATTACGGTCCTTGGCGTATTTGGCGCCAACGGTGGGATTATTGTCATAGCATCGAATGCCGAAGAAATTATAATACCCTTCATAGCCGGTGACGGTGCCCTTGGCAAACTTAGAGGTGCCATAGCCCGATTCCAAAATGGCTCGGCAGGTAATATAATAAGGATTCATCAGCAAAGACTCGGAGGCTTGGGTGAAATAGGAGACGGCCTCATCCTTGGTAATGGCCTTTTCATTGATCCACATGGCCTTGATGCCCTCTTGATTATATTGACCTTTCGTATAGGAATCAATGTCCAAAAGAGCAAAGATTTTATCCTCGGCCAGATAATTGGCAGGGTTTAAGAGGGCTTCATGGTTGTCCCCATAAGTGGCCAGCTCTTTATCCAGCGCCTGCTGATAGGTCATTTCCATATCCACAAAGGAGAAGGTCCAATTGGGATGAGCCTCTTTCAAAGCGGCAATGGCATCGGCATATTGAGCAGGCATTTCGGTTTCATTCCAGTTCCATTGGAGATTTTCTTTTTTGATATAACCAATGGTGTTGGTGTAAAGTAACTGAATGCGACACCAATTGCCTTCTGTTTCACCCAGAAAATACACTCGTGTTATACTGGTGATGTACAACTCTTTGAGAACCTCTGCATCTTCATAGGGCTCGGCCATGATCTCTACATATGGTTTATTGGGAGCCACTAATCGGGCGATTCCGTAGCAGTATTCTGCTGCCTCAGGATCGGTGATCACGATTAAGTAATCTTTGGAAGTACCGTCCTCTTTGGTGACGGTCACAGTGACCTTGGCTCGGCCATGGCCCAGCTGCAAGGGTTCACCCAGCACATAGGGCGTATTGCGGTAGGGATAATAGGTGGCATATTGCTCCACCGATACGGTGATGGAGCCTTCGCCGTTATAGCCTAAAATGCGGCAGTTGGTGAAATCCTCTGCTTGGCAAAGATAATAGTCTTTTTCCTCCAGCATCACCAGCTCAAAGCCACTGACATTCAATAAGGAGTTGGTGCCTGCATAGTAGCGATAGAAAATGCAGGCCGCTTGCTCACGGGTGGCAGTGGTGGTGGGCATAAATTCGCCCTTGTCGTTTCCGCTAAACAGACCCAATACACTGCATTTTTGCACCCACTCTGCCGACCAAGAGGCGATGGCTTCACCGTCGGTATAGGTGGGGGCGTTTTCAATGGGAAGAACGGTGCCGGTCATCTTTTCGATGGCGGCGCCTATCAGCTTGCACATTTCCTGGCGGGTGATGGTCCGCAAGGGGCCAAATTCGGTGGGGGAGATGCCTTCGGTAATACCGTTGGTATAGGCCCAAGCCACCGCAGCATAATACCATGCCTTTTGGGACACATCGGTAACCCCTTCGGGAATGGTCAGGGGAGCGGGGGTTTCCTCTCCCTCAGAAGCCTCTTGAGCAGTATTCTCCCCAAAGAGGCGGTAAAGAGCGGTGATAAACTGGCTGCGGTCAATACTGGCGCCCACACCGAAGGTGCCGTCGCCCCTTCCTTGAAACAGCCCTGCCTCAATGGCACCGGCGGTTTCCGCATAATACCATTTCCCGGGAATCAGGTCGGAAAAGCTCTCGGCGGTGACCTTTTCCGGAGGAGGGGTCTCTGCCTCCTCGCCAAAGGCGCCGAAAGGAACGCTGACCAAAAAGGTCAGCGCTAAAAGAAGGGCAAGAAGCTTATTCAGCCCAGTTATGTGCAACTTTCTGTACATCATCGTCGTCCTCCAGGGCGTCCAAGAGCAGCTGCATTTTGAAGCGCTCTTTTTCATCGGTGAGGGAGACATCATTGTCGGCAATACGGGTGACCTCGGCGGTGAGGAATTCATAGCCGGCTTCCTCCAGCGCCGTACGCACAGCAGAAAACTGCTCGGGTGCCGTCAAGATCTCATAGGCGTCGCCCTCGGCGTCAAAATCGTCTGCACCGTTGTCCAGTGCACACATCATCAATTCGTCTTCATCCACATCTTCTTTGTCCACAATCAGCAGACCGTTTTGCTTAAACTGCCAAAGCACGCTGTTGGAAGCGCCCAGATTGCCACCGAATTTATCGAAATAGTGGCGGAGATTGGCGGCGGTACGGTTGCAATTATCGGTAAGGCAGTCCACAACGACTGCCACACCGCCGGGGCCGTAGCCCTCATAGATCAAGGATTCATAGTTGCTGGTGTCGCCTTCGCCGGCGGCCTTTTTGATGGCACGCTCAATATTATCGTTGGGCACATTGGCGGCCTTGGCTTTGGCGATGGCATCGGCCAAGCGGGAGTTGGCGGCAGGATTGGCACCGCCTTCTTTTACGATTACGCTGATTTCACGAGCCATCTTGGTGAAGATTTTGGCACGCTGAGCATCAGTTTTTCCT
>JAZQAR010000129.1:0-11574 GCA_045545315.1 Eubacteriales bacterium
TCACCGGGCTGGTGGTATAGGTCAGATAAGAGGTGCCCAAGATCAGCAGGATCAGCCTTAAGATCATAAAGATCGCATTGCGCACACCGCCGGTCTTGAGCCAGCCCAGCCAGGCGATCTGCGGGAACAGAGGCTCCCCACCGCCGTAAAGCAGGTTGAAAAAGGCGGTGAACACGATGATGAACAGCAGGGGCTTTAAGCCCTTGAACACTACCTTCAGATTGATTTTTGAACTGAGGGCCACAGCAGCGATCAGCGCCACCACCACCAAAAAGCCCAATAAACGGGGCACCAGGAACAGGCTGACGATATAAAGCACCGTTAACAGCAGCTTCATCCGGGGATCCAGCTTATGCATAAAGGATCCGCCGGGAAAGAACTGACCTAACGTAATATCCTTAAGCATTGCTGTCACCACCCTTCTTCATCAGGCGACGCAGCTCCGCTGCACCCTGCTCTACCGTATAAACGTTTTGGGAAACGGGATATCCCTTTTCCTTCAAAGCAAAGAATACCCGGGTGATCTTGGGAACGTCCAGCCCCACCTTCACCAGGTCATCCGCCCGCTCAAAGACCTCCGGCACGGAGCCGTGCATCATACAGCGACCCCGGTTCATTACCACGATGGAATCGGCGTTGCGGCTGATATCCTCCATGGAATGGGAGACCAACAAAATGGTACTGCCCGTTTCCTGATGATAATCCCGGATACGACCCAGGATCTCATCCCGACCCTTGGGATCCAGCCCGGCCGCAGGCTCATCCAAAATCAGAACCTTAGGTTCCAGGGCCATAACCCCGGCGATGGCCGCCCGACGTTTTTGCCCGCCGGAAAGGTCAAAGGGGGATTTTTCCAAAAGCTTTTGATCCAGCCCCACAAAGGCCACCGCCTTTTCTACCCGTCGGTGGATCTCGCTTTCGGAAAGCCCCATATTCTTGGGGCCGAAGGCGATATCCTTATATACCGTTTCTTCAAACAGTTGGTGTTCGGGGTATTGGAACACCAGGCCCACGTCGAAGCGGGTCTGGATCCGTTCCTTTTTGTCGGCGCTCCAAAGATCCCGCCCGTCGATATAGATCTTGCCGGAGGTGGGCTTCAGAATGGCGTTAAAATGGGCGATCAGGGTACTCTTACCGGAGCCGGTATGACCGATGATCCCGGTATAGCTCCCCTTTTCGATATGCAGGTTGATATCCTCGATGGCCGCCGTCTCAAAGGGGGTGCCAACGCTATAAAGATGGGAAAGATGCTCGGTCTTGATCATTGATCCATCCCTCCCAGCAGTTTTTCAATTTCGGCAATACACTCTTCTTCCGTCAGCACGGCGATGGGCACCTTGATATCCTCTTGCCGCAGAGCAAACATCAGTTCCGCCGTTTGAGGAACGTCCAGCGCCAGGCTATGGAGCAGCCCCACGTTCTGGAAGACCTCCTTGGGGGTGCCGTCCAGCACTATCTCGCCCTCGCCCATCACCACCACACGGTCGGCCTGGACGGCCTCGTCCATATAGTGGGTGATCAGCACCACGGTGATGCCCTCTTCCCGATTAAGCCGCTTGATGGTCTTGATGACCTCCTTACGGCCCTGGGGATCCAGCATGGCGGTAGGCTCATCCAGCACGATACACTTGGGGTGCATAGCCAAAATACCCGCAATGGCGATCCGCTGTTTTTGTCCGCCGGAAAGGTTGTGGGGCGCACGGTGGCGGTATTCCCACATTCCTACCAGCTTCAAAGCCTCCTCTACCCGTTCCTTCATCTTGGGGTACGGTACACCCAGGTTTTCCAGGGCGAAGGCCACGTCCTCATCTACCACAGTAGCGATGATCTGGTTATCGGGATTTTGAAACACCATCCCCACGTTTTTACGGATCTCCATCAGGTGGGTGTCGTCGGCGGGATCCATTCCCATCACCCGCACCGTTCCGCTATCGGCCTTTAAGATACCGTTCAGGTGCTTGGCAAAGGTACTTTTACCACAGCCGTTATGCCCCAGCACCGCCACGAACTCCCCTTCCCCGATGGAAAGAGTCACGTCGTGCAAGACGGGAAAAGGCTTTTTCCCCTCCGGTGCCGGATAAGAAAAATTCAATTGTTGAACCTCGATGATATTGGTCATTTACTCCTCCGAGAACCATCTGGCCACCGAGCCCGAGGGAAAAGCGTTCCCATCGGCACAGCGCAGCCCGATCTCTCCGCTCTCAAAGCGCCCGCCCACGTCCTTGGGCATTGTCAGGCGCAACAAATATTCCATCACCGATGCCGAAAGGCCGGTGGAATAGGAATTCAAAATAAAGAATACCGGCTGATCCGAAAGCAGCTGCATCACCCGGGTCATAAAGGGATACAGTTTTTCCTCCAACTGCCAGACCTCGCCGCCGGGGCCCCGCCCGTAGGAGGGCGGATCCATTACAATGCCGTCGTAGCGATTGCCGCGGCGGATCTCCCGCTCCACGAACTTCATACAGTCGTCCACCAGATAGCGGATGGGTTTATCCCCCAGGCCGCAAAGCTGGGCGTTTTCCTTGGCGTGAAGCACGATGCCCTTGGAGGCATCCACGTGTACCACCGAAGCCCCCGCCGCCGCGCAGGCCATGGTAGCTCCGCCGGTATAGGCAAACAGGTTCAATACCTTCACCGGACGACCTGCCTTTTGGATCTGCTCCCGCATAAAATCCCAGTTCACCGCCTGCTCCGGGAAGATCCCAGTATGCTTGAAGTTCATGGGCTTCACCCGGAAGGTCAGATCCTTATAACGGATCTTCCAGCTTTCCGGCAGGTTTTTGATATCCCAGTTTCCGCCGCCGCTTTTGGAGCGGTGGTAAACGGCGTTGGGCTTGCGCCATTCCGGGCGCGTTTTTTCACTTTGCCAGATGGCCTGAGGATCCGGACGCACCAGTACGTAATCGCCCCAGCGCTCCAGCCGATCCCCGCAGGAGGTATCCAGCAGTTGATAATCCTTCCAATCGTCTGCGATCCACATATCCTTAAACCTCAAAACTCATTTGTTCCGCCTGCCGGGACTGATTGGGCTTTAAGCCCAAATGCTCGTAGGCATGGACGGTGACCATCCGCCCCCGGGGAGTTCTGGACAAAAAGCCGATCTGCAGCAGATAGGGCTCGTATACGTCCTCCAGGGTGATGGCTTCTTCGCCGATGGTGGCCGCCAGGGTCTCTAACCCCACGGGGCCGCCATTATAATTCTTGATAATACTTTCCAGCATTCGCCGGTCGATGGCATCCAGCCCCAGGTGATCCACCTCCAGAGCCTGCAGAGCCGTATCGGCAATGTCACGGTCGATCACGCCGTTGCCCCGCACCTCGGCAAAATCCCGCACCCGCTTCAACATCCGATTGACGATACGGGGGGTGCCGCGAGAACGCTTGGCGATCTCCATGGCGCCCTCGGGATCCACCGGGATCCCCAGGATCCCCGCAGAACGGATGACGATATCCCGCAGTTCCTCGGGCTTATACAGCTCCAGCCGGGTCAGTACCCCGAACCGATCCCGCAAGGGAGAAGAGATCTGACCCGCACGGGTGGTGGCGCCGATCAGGGTGAACCGGGGCAGATCCAGCCGGATGCTCCGGGCAGAGGGGCCTTTGCCGATGATGATATCCACCGCATAGTCCTCCATAGCCGGATACAGTACCTCTTCCACCGCCCGGGAAAGGCGGTGGATCTCGTCGATAAACAGCACGTCGCGGGGCTGAAGATTGGTGATCAGGGAGGCCAGGTCGCCGGGCTTTTCGATGGCGGGGCCGCTGGTGATCCGCAGGTTGACCCCCATCTCGTTGGCGATGATGCCCGCCAGGGTGGTCTTGCCCAGACCCGGAGGGCCGTAGAGCAGGCAATGATCCAGGCTATCGCCCCGCTTTTTGGCGGCCTCGATAAAAACCTTCAGATTCTCCTTGGCCTTGGTCTGGCCGATATAATCCTCCATTTTTCGGGGGCGCAGAGAATCCTCGATATCGGTATCTTCGTATTCCAGGCTGGTGGAAACCAGTCTATTGTCAAAATCGCTTTCAATCATTGTGCAAATCCTTTCAGCGCTTGTGTAATGGCCTCTTCAACGGTGAGGGTATTCAGATCCAGGGTGGAGATGGCGTGCTTGGCCTCCGGCTGGGTAAAGCCCAGCGCCATCAAGGCTTCGATGATCTCCAGCCCCTTGGAAGCAGTACCCTGAACCGGGGTGGAGGCCGCAGAATTCACCTGCATGGGGGTCATTCCCTTGAACTTATCCTTCAGCTCCAGCACCAGCCGCTCGGCGGCCTTGGGGCCGATGCCCTTGGCGCGGGTGATATTGGCTTTATCGCCCATCACCACGCTGGCCGCCAGCTCATCAGGTGTCAGTTGAGAAAGGATCGCCAAAGCACCCTTGGGGCCGATGCCGGAGACCCCGGTGATCATCCGAAAGCACTCCCGCTCCTCCCGATCGGCAAAGCCGAACAGTTCCATGGCATCCTCCCGCACGTTCAGGTGGGTGAAGATCATAGCCGTTTCGCCGGGGGCGGGCAATTGATCCAGGCTATAGCGGGACATCAGGGCGGAAAAGCCCACGCCGCCGCACTCGATCAGCACGTAGTCGCCGCCTTTTTCTAATATTTTTCCGTTCAACGTTGAAATCATAACTGGTAGTACTCCTGTAAATTAGACTTGGCGCTATGGGCGTGGCAGATGGCCAGCGCCAAAGCATCGGCCGCATCGTCCGGCCGGGGAATGCGCTCCAGCCCCAAAAGCTGGCGGGTCATTTCCATCACCTGGTGTTTTTCGGCACGGCCGTAGCCCACCACGCTTTGCTTAACCTGCAGGGGGGTATATTCGAAGAACCGGACCCCCTTTTGATGCCCGGCCAGCAGGATCACGCCCCGGGCGTGCCCCACCTGAATGCCGGTAGTGATGTTGGTGTTGAAGAACAGCTCCTCCACCGACATACAATCCGGATGGTACCGATCACAAAGCTCACAGATCCCTTCGTAGATGATCTGCAGGCGGCTGGGAAAATCCAGACCCGCCGGTGAGGTGACCGCCCCGTAATCGATGACCCGGAACCGCCCACGATGATATTCAATTACACCGTAGCCCACGGTGGCATAACCGGGGTCGATCCCTAAAATGATCATAGTGTATACTTCTCCACATTATTATTCAGTTTATTATATCATAGTTATAAAATAAAATAAAGATATATATGTAAAAAAAGTATGAAAAAATGAGCCCGGCAGACGGGCTCATTTTTGTTACATTTTTTCGATCATTTCCTTTGCGGCGGCAATGATTTCGGATTCCAAGGTAGGGGTAAAGAGAGAACTTTTGGCCTCGTATCCCCCTTGAGCGAAGGCATCCTCGGTAGGCAGGTATCCCTCGTATCCGTTGGCACATACGGCACAGACCACGAACTTTTCGGGCGCCAGATCCCGCATAGCCTTGCCGTAGGCAGTGAAGGCTTCGCCGCCGAAGCCCACAAAGGCCACGTTACCAAAGCCCATCACCGTCAGAGGGACGGGACGGAAGATGGCAGAGGTCCGCAGGTTGATGATCCGGCGAGCATAGGCCAGTTCGGTGATATGGGGCTTATAGTCCAGTTTTTCGGCCTCGTAGTCATCGTACCAGGCCTTATATTTATCGTATTGATCGATATCCTCGGTATTGGTCTTATTGTAGACAATGGTTTCTTCTGCGAAAATACTGTTGTCCTCCTGGGCTTCCGTGTGATCCCAGACCTTGACCACCGCATCGGCCACGGTGCGCCCCATATAGGCGCTATGCTCGTAGCGGGAGCCCTTCAGCCGTTCTTCCTTGGGCTTGAAGAAATCATAATGATTGCTATCCCCCTGGCAACCGGTGAAAAAGACGGTAGAAACGCCGGGCAGATCCTCTTCTACATATTTACGGACAAAGCCCGGCCAATCGGCAGAAAGGGATTCACCGCCGATGACGTCGGGATGGGTGGAAAAATTGACCAGAGCGATATCGTTGGCATCCTGCCGCTTAAAGCGGACCAGGCGCATGGTGTTATCACTCTCGGAGCAGCGGGAAACGATCTTGATCTTACTGCTGGGGTTGGTATAAACCTCCCCGTCCTCCCCAAAATAACGGCGGACAAAAGCGATGGGCTCTGCCACCTCCAAAGCGGCGGTACCCACTTCAGCAGGCTTCAGATCGGCGATAGCCAGCATAGCGGCATCCCCATAACGGCGGATCAGAACATCCTTATAAGCTTCGTCCCGCAGGCGGGTATCCCGATCGTCTGCCAGACAGCAAGAAGTGTGCTGATGAAGAGCGGCCACCAGAATATTCTTTTCCGGTAAGCCGGTGCGGGCGGCGATCTCCGCCTTAATCTTTTCAATATAGTTTCTGCGGATACCGATAAAATCCGTTGCAATCAGCACCAAAGTATCGGTTCCGTTGGAAACAGCCACCGTATTCAGATAGATCGGATCCAGAATACCGTTGGCAAACCGGCGGTAAAAATAGCCGGAAAGATCCGCACCAAAGGGCGGGGTGACATCTAATCTTGAAAAGCCTGCTTTTAGCATACGTTTTTCCTCCCGAAAATTGTTAATTACATTTTATCATTTTATTATAAAAAGTAAAGACAATCAATAAAAATTCTTTTCTTTTTGTGAGGAGGATGATAAAATAGGATCATGAAGTATAAACAGATGCAAGAAGGAAAATTTATCGAGCGAAAAAACCGGTTTATTGCCACCGTTGAGGTGGAGGGAAAGCCGGTGATTTGCCACGTTAAAAACACCGGGCGTTGCAAGGAATTATTGCTTCCCGGCGCCCCGGTATGGCTGGAAAAAAGCGAAAACCCGGCACGGAAAACAGCCTTCGATCTGATCACGGTGCAAAAAGGCACGGAATGGGTGAACATCGACAGCCAGGCTCCCAACAAGGTGGCCGCCGAATGGTTGCCGGTATGCGGGCATTTTCCGGCAGGGACAGTCTTTCGACCTGAGGTAAAGCACGGGAATTCCCGCTTTGATTTTTGCGCCGAAATGGACGACAAAAGGTGCTGGATCGAGGTAAAGGGTGTGACACTGGAGGTAAAAGGAATCGCCAAATTTCCCGATGCTCCCACCGAGCGAGGCGCCCGTCACCTACGGGAGCTGGCCGAGCTGAAACAGCAGGGCGACGAGGCTATGATCCTATTTGTAATACAAATGAAAGGGGTTACCGCCCTCTCCCCCAATGATGAGACCGACCCCAATTTTGGCAAGGCATTGCGGGATGCCGTTGCAGCCGGGGTGAGCATAAAAGCGGTGGATTGTACCATTATGCCGGATCAATTGACCGCCAATCAGGAAATCGAAATAAATTTGAGTTTTTTTGAAAAAACTTGTTGACAAATCGCCCCCGGTATGCTAACATATATGAGCGTTCAAAACACATCCGGGTGTGGCGCAGGTGGTAGCGCGCTTGACTGGGGGTCAAGAGGCCGCAGGTTCAAGTCCTGTCACTCGGACCAAGAAAGAGGTAGACTTTAATGTCTGCCTCTTTTTCTTTTGGTATATCCCGCCTGAACCTGCGGCCTCTTGGCCGCCATCCCCGAGCGGTTGCATAAAATTTGCCAACGGCAAAGTTTCGCGAGCGAGTGGGGGCATCCGCCGCATTTGCCGCGGGCAGCATCGCTGCTCGTGGCTACAGGTTCAACTCCTGTCACTCGGACCAAGAAAGAGGTAGACTTTAATGTCTGCCTCTTTTTCTTTTGGTACGTACCACCTGAACCTGCGGCCTCTTGGTCGCCATCCCCGAGCGGTTGCATAAAATTTGCCAAGGGCAAATTTTGGCGAGCGAGTGGGGGCATCCGCCGCATTAGCCGCGGGTGGCATCGCCACACGTGGCTACAGGTTCAACTCCTGTCACTCGGAGTAAATATGATCGTTCTTTGGTATTAAAATCCAAAAGAAAAAACGGCTTGAAATCAAGCCGTTTTTATAATTTGGTGGAGACGAAGAGGATCGAACTCTCGACCTTACGGATGCGAACCGTACGCTCTCCCAGCTGAGCTACGCCCCCAAAACTGTATCTATTATAATATACCCCCTTTGGTTTGTCAAACAAATTTAAAAAAAGGGTTGACAGATTTGTCTACAGATGGTAGACTATAGTTGACTACAAGTAGTAGACAATCGGAGGTGATCATATGAGTCATTTATTTGAATGGATATTAGAGCAAGGGATCCAAGCCGGATGGGTGGTATTGGTGATCCTGCTGTTACGTCCCTTTTTAAAGCGGGCGCCCAAATGGTGCCGTGAGCTGCTTTGGGGGCTGGCCGCCATCCGGCTGATACTGCCCTTTTCGGTGGAAAGCAGCCTTAGTCTGATGCCCCGGCGGGAGCTGACCCAAGAGGCGCTGGAGCCCGTTTTGGGGCAGCCGGTGGAGATTTTACAATACGGAGAAGGCCAAATCAACGAATTGACCTATCCCACCGTCACCTACGGCACGGGTGCCACCGGTAATTTTGATTTTTACGCCCTGGCAGGTTGGCTTTGGCTGGCGGGGATCCTGATCATTTTAAGTTTTAGTCTGGTACGGCTGTTTCAGTTACGGAACAAATTGAAGGAAGCGGTTTTATTGCAGGATAACGTTTATCTTTGCGATCACGTGGGCTCCCCCTTTATTTTTGGGATGCTGAAGCCGAAGATCTACCTGCCCTCTACCCTCTTGCCGGAGGAATTTGAGCCCATCCTGACCCACGAACGAGCCCATTTGAAGCGAAAGGATCATTGGATCAAGCCCTTGACTTTTTTATTGGCCACCTGTTTTTGGTTTCAGCCCTTGGTTTGGGTCGCCTACTTCTGTTTTTGCCGGGATCTGGAGATGGCCTGCGACGAAAAGGCCATTCAAAACTGCGGGATCGAAGAACGCCGCACTTATACCGAAACCCTGCTCCGTTTTGGCACCGCCCGTCCCCGGGCTCTTTATCAGCCCCTGGCCTTTGGCGAAAGCAACGTAAAGGGGCGGATCAAAAATATCGTATCCTACAAAAAGCCTGCCCTTTGGATCGTGGCGGCAGCCTTAATTCTTTGTATTGTTGCAGGCCTATGTTTTTTGACCGATCCCAAAAGCCGCACCGATTTTTCCTTGGAGGATATCTCCACTATGAATATCGGAGCGGAGATGCCCCGCCTTCTTTACGGCGACGATACCAAAGTCATTCTTTCGGGTACCTTTGGCATCTTACAATACGACGTAGAGGATCAGAAGATCCTGCATCGGGTACCCATGGAGCAATTAAAGAAGGTCGAGATTCTGAATGCCTACGCCAACCGTTTGGGTACAACGGTCTATATTAACAATTACGTTGGAGAGCCGATTTATCAATACGATACCAAAAGCAAAAAAGTCAGCCGGTTCAAGGGAATCTATGAGCCCGCCTATGAGGTGCAGGCGATCAATACGGATGCCACCATCTGCGCCACCGGGCTCTATAGCGATACCTATATCGAGACCGGGGATTATAACTATTATCTGATCGCCAACAACGATTGGCGGATGGTCACCTTAAAATTGGTGAAGCAGACCGGGGATATCAGTGAGGTGATGCCCATCTTCCCCGCCGATACCGATCTGCAGGAGACCGCCATCCGCAAGGCCATCATCGAGCGCTGCAAAAGCGACGAAGCTGACCGCAACTATTGCGCCGAAAGCCACAAGATCTATCATATCGACCGGGAATGGGATGCTCAAGGTAATCTGAACAGGCTGACAGCCTATCTTCTGGTCAATTATTCCGAGGAGCGTTTGGTCAACGGTATGTACACCAATCAATGGGGCAGATTGAGTCCCGTTGCGCTGACCTTTACGGTGGATGAAAAGAGCAATTACACCCTGACGGAATTTTGGGAGCCGCAAGACGGCAATCTATACGAGCCCTCGATCCGAAGCAAGTTCCCCTTTGAGTTCCAGGAGAAAGCCCTGGCTATGGAAGGGCGGGCGGAATTGGCCAAACAGAACGAACGCACCCTGAAAAAAATGCGTCGGTTGGATCAGAAAGGAATTACACCATGAACGATTACAGATTAGCGCCTATTGAGGCACGCTTTGCGGATATCATTTGGAAGAAGGAGCCCCTTTCCACCGCAGAATTGGTGAAAGAATGTGAAAGGGAGTTGAACTGGAAGCGCACCACCGCCTATACCGTTTTAAAGCGGTTAAGCGAACGGGGGCTTTTTGAAAACAACGGCGGTACCGTGACCGCCAAGCTCAGTCGGGAGGAATTTTACGCCCGGCAAAGCAAGGAGTTCGTGGACGAAAGCTTCAACGGTTCCCTGCCCGCCTTTTTGGCCGCCTTCAGCACCGGAGAAAAACTGAAGCCGGAGGAGATCCGGGAGATCCGAAGATTGATCGATTCCATGGAATAAAAAATTGCGATCCAAAGGGCGCCCTTTGGATCGCAATTTTTTATTCAGCAATATTTTCACGCTTACAGCGTTCCCGGTATTCCTTTGGGCTGATGCCTACCCGGCTTTTGAAGATCCGGGAGAAGCAATAAATATTGGTATAGCCCACAGCGGTGCAGACCTGGGACACGTTGAGGTCTTCTTCCTCGAACATTTTTTTCGCACGCTGAATCCGGTAATCGATGATATAATTCTGGGTGCTTTTATTCTTATAGGTCTTGAAAAGGCGGGACAGATAGCTCCGCTCGATACCCAGCATATTGGCAATATTCTCCACGCTGAGGTTTTGGTTATAATTTTCTTTTATGTATTCCACCGCACGGGTCATATAGAAGTTCTTGGCGGGGATCTTTTTAGCCACCAGGCTTTCTTCCAAGGCCTCCATCAGGCTACAGAAGCAACCGGAAATGGCAAATTGGTTCTGATACTTTTTATCACATTCCACAAAAAGATCGTAGGCCGCATCCATGGCCTTATGGGGAGAGGAGAAATCCACCACCGGCATCTGGGGCGTGATGCCCAGCCCTTCGATGAATTTTTCCACCCCGGCACCGCAAAGCTCGATGCCGATATAGTTCCAGGGCTCCAGGCTATCGGCCTTCCAGCTCACAGCCTTATCCGGGAACAAAATAAAAGCCTGGCCCGCAGCCACGTTCAGACGACGGTTTCCCATATCCAAGGTCCCCCGCCCGGCTTCGATCACGTTGATGACGTAACGCCGAGGCACCACCGGGCCAAAGGCCTCGGAGGGATTATAGCGATGGCAGCAACAAAAGCTCATGCGAAGATCAGGAAAATAGTTATCATCGAAAGAATAATGTTCTTCCCGCGCCAGGTACTTTTCCATAAATACAACCTCGTCTTTTTAAACAAAATGGGGACTGCATCTATCATACCACATATTGTTAAAAAAAGCAACATAAAATTAAAGAATTTTCTATTTTTTTGCAACTTATCGTTAAATCGTGAAAATGAGGTTAAATTTTTAAGGTTAATTTTTTGTCATCATGTGAACAAAAAATCAGGCAGGATGCGGTGCTTCCTGCCTGATCATTTTTTATTGAAGCGCTAATTCGCCCTGCTGCAGATCCACCTTTAAGGTAGTACCGGGTTGCAGATCCCCCTGCAGAATGCGGCGGGCGATCAGGGTCTCCAGTTTT
>JAZQAR010000130.1:0-9906 GCA_045545315.1 Eubacteriales bacterium
GCCGTATTCGCTGACGTAAACGGGGCCGCCGGCGTAAACCACCCGCTTGGCATACTGCTCCCGCCGCATCAGCTGGCAGTTCACGATGCCCTGATCGATCTTATCGTAATAGGTGGCAAATTTAGCAGGATCCTGCTCGTAATCGTGAACGTCGTGCAGGTCGGTCTTTACGTGAATGGAACCGGAGCTGTCCACCACCGGGCGGGTGGGGTCAGCGGCCTTGGTGGCCCGATAGGTCAGTTCCAAGGCGGCATCGCACTGATGGGCACCGGTCTCCTTATTGTCCCAGGTCTCGTTAAAGGGAATATAGCCGATCAGAGCAGGATGGTTAAAGTCCCGATCGATCATCTCCAGCCATTCGGGCAAAAAGGCGGAAAGGCAATCAAACTCGTGGGTATTCAGACCCCAGTTGGCGTGCTCGCCCCAGACGGTATAGCCCAGCTTATCCGCCCAATAGAGGAAACGGGGCTCAAAGATTTTTTGATGGAGCCGGGCTCCGTTAAAGCCCAGGGCCATGGAGTCCTCGATATCCTTTTTCAAGGAGGCATCGGAGGGAGCGGTATAGATCCCATCGGGATAATAGCCCTGATCCAATACCCAGCGGCCGTAGAAGATCTTGCCGTTCAGGGTCATCCCCTTTTCGTTGAGGCCCACTTCCCGCAGACCGAAATAACCGGCAGCCCGGTCTTCGCCCAGGGTAAATTCCAGGTCGTAAAGCCGGCCTGCGCCCAACTCCCAAAGATGCTTCTCCTTCAAAGGGACTGTCAGAGATACTGCATTTCCCAGCACGGTGACGGTGGCTTCGCCCATAGGCTTTCCTTTGTAAGAAGCCTTAACCGTCAGATCCTTTCCGATGGCAGGAGCGGTCACCTGCACCTGCAGGGTCACCTGCCCGTTGGATACGTCCGGATAGGTGCGATAGTTTACAATATGCGCGGGCTCCACCGGCTCCATCCAAACGGTCTGCCAGATGCCGGTGGTGCGGGTATAACTGCAACCCCGGGAATAAAGCTCCCTACATTGCTTGCCGGCAGGCTGTTTCCCTTCCCGCAGGTGATCCACCGCCTGCACCACCAAAACGTTCTCGCCCTCGGTCAGACAGTCGGTGATGTCAAAGAAGAAGGGGGTATAGCCACCCTTGTGGCTGCCCACCTTATGGCCGTTCACGTAAACGGTGGCCTGATAATCCACCGCACCGAAATGCAGAAGGGTACGCTTACCCTCAAAGCTTTGGGGCAAGGTGAAAACCTTACGGTACCAAACACAGTTGATAAAATCCTTATGCCCCACGCCGGAAAGTTCACTTTCGGGGCAATAGGGAACGGTGATGGTGCCGTCTAAATGATCCCGATTCCAGTATTCCTTAAAAACGCCCACTTCCTGGTTATCCATTTCAAATTCCCATTGGCCGTTCAGGCAAAGCCAATCCTTCCGCTCCAGAAGGGGACGGGGATATTCCAATCTTAAATCAACCATTGCGTAATCCTCCAAGTTTATTGTTATTTTCAATATACAATAACTGCCCTTCAAAATCAATACCAAATATTGGCAAAAAAGTATAAAATAATTGCATTTTAAGACCCAAAAGAGTATAATGAAACCATCAAAAGGGAGGGCGCAAAAAATGAAAGCTTATTACGACGTTCATCTTCATAATTATTTATCCAACTGTTCCAGAGATCGGGCGGCCACCGCCGAAAACGAGGTCTATAAGGCCGCCGAATTGGGGCTGAAGACCATTGGCTTTGCCAACCATATCTGGGACGCCCGGGTAGAGGGTGCCAGCAGTTGGTATCATAAGCAGACCTTGGCTTTCAGTATGCAGATCAAAAACCAGATCCCCACCGACACCAAGGGGGTCAAGGTGCTGATCGGGGCGGAGACCGAATACTGCGGTATGACCCAAACTTTGGGGATGAGCGCCAAAGGCGCCAAGGAGCTGGACTTTTTGCTGATCCCCCACAGCCACGTGCATATGGTGAATTTTGTGATGGAAGACCCTGCCCCCTATGCAGAGGCCCGCAAATCCCTGAAGGAGCAGTTGTTGCAGATCCCCGGTATGACCCAAGAGCAGGCAGATGGCTGGGTAGATCCCCTGCGGGAGCCGGCTCTGCGCCCCTTTGTGAAGGAGCCCTATGAAGAATGGCCCGCCTATCTGGCAGACTTTTTAGTCAAAAGTTTTGATTCCCTGATGGACCACCCGGAATTAAAAGAGATCCTGAAGATCGTGCCCGTTTCCATTGCCCATCCCTTCCAGCCGGTGGGCTACGGCCAATATACCGAGGCCATGCTGGCGCTGATCGAAGATGCTACCTTTGAGCGCCTTTTCAAAAAGGCCGTCGCTTTGGGTGTGGGGTTAGAGATCAACGGCGAATGCAACGCACCCCAGATGCTGCGGATGCTGAAGATCGCCAAAAACTGCGGTTGTAAGTTCACTCTGGGCAGCGATGCTCACAGCCCCAATTCCATGAAGGGCATTTTCAATACCGAGCCCACCACCGATGCGTTAGGCCTCACCGAAGAGGACCTGATGGACTTTATGAAATAAAAAATTGCGGAATCTTACGGTTCCGCAATTTTTTATCCAAATTAGAATTTAGCAACCACAGCGCCTTCATACTTACTGTCGATGAAGGAGCGGACGGTCTCGCTTTGCAGGCACTGGAGCAGAGCGATGATGCCTGCATTTTCCTCGTTGCCTTCCTTCACCACCAGGATATTGGCATAGGTCTCGGCGGCTTCGGAGTTCTTATCCTCCACAGCCAGGGCATCCTTCACCTTCAATCCGGCGTTGATGGCATAGTTGCCGTTGATGACGGCCACAGCCACAGAATCCAAGCAGCTGGGGATCACAGCGGCTTCCATCTCTTTAATATCAAAGTTATGGGGATTGCCGGTGATATCGTTCTTGGTGGCGGTCAGGCCTGCGCCTTCCTTCAGGGTGATGAGACCCTGGGCGGCCAGAAGCTGCAGGGCACGGGCTTCGTTGGTGGGATCGTTGGGAACGGCGATCACGTCGCCATCCTTCAGGTCGGCCAAAGCCTTGGCGGTGCCGGCATAGATGCCGTAGGGCTCGTAATGGAGTGCGCCCACGCTGATCAGGTGGGTACCGTTTTCCTTATTGAAGGATTCCAGGTAGGGGCCGTGCTGGAAATAGTTGGCATCCAGGTCGCCGTCTTCGGTGGCGGTGTTGGGCAGGATATAGTCATCGTATACCTTGATCTCCAGCTTATAGCCCTTTTCTTCCATCATCCCCTTGACCTGCTCTAAAATTTCAGCATGGGGGGTGGCGCTTGCGCCCACAACAACGGTGTTTTCGTCTTTTTTACCGCAGCCGGCCAGGCAGGTCAGCAGGGTCGCCAGGATCAGGATCGCAGAAAGTACTTTTTTCATTTTGGGTTCCTCCTTTTATTTTGTTCTTTTATCTAAACGCTTGGCCAGGCGCATTCCGCTTTCCTGCAGGATCTGCACCAAGATCACCAGCAATATAGATGCCGCATACATAATGGTCGAATTATACCGATATAGGCCGTATTGCACCGCAATGGCGCCCAGGCCGCCGCCCCCTACCAGGGTAGCCAGGGGGGTATAGCCCAGCACGGTGGTCAGGGTAATGATGCCCCCCACCAGTAAAGCGGGTGCCGCCTCCGGCAGCAATACCTTCCAAATGATCTGAACGGGGCTTGCGCCCATGGATTGGGCTGCCTCGATCACACCGCCGTCCACCTCCTGCAGGGAGGATTCCGCCATCCGGGCCACAAAGGGCGCCGCCGCTAATACCAAGGGAACCAAAAAGGCGGTATCCCCCACCTTGGTGCCCACGATCAGCTTGGTCAGGGGCAATACCATCACCAACAGGATCATAAAGGGGATGGAGCGGAAGATATTGACGATCACGCCCAGCACCTGGTGGATGGGGCGATTGGGGGTAATGCCCTTGGGGCCGGTGACGTAAAGGATCACACCCAACGGCAGGCCGATCAGATAAGCCATCACCGTACAGGCAAAGACCAGATACAGAGTCACACCCAGGCCTTCCCCGAACAGAGGCAGATTTTCGATCAGTTGATTCATTCCTCCTGCCCCCCTTCGTCCAGCAATAACAAGGCCTTTGCCATTTTGGATTGAGGTGCCGCAAAGATCTCTTTCACAGCCCCCTGTTCTACGATATGGCCCTGATCCATCACCGCCACCTTATGGCAGATCTGCTGGATCACCCGCATTTCGTGAGTAATGATCACAATGGTGACCCCCAGTTCCCGGTTAATATCCCGCAACAGCTCCAGGATGGATCGGGTGGTGGTGGGATCCAAGGCGCTGGTGGCTTCGTCACAGAGCAACACCTTGGGATCGGTAGCCAATGCCCGAGCGATGGCCACCCGCTGCTGCTGACCGCCGGAAAGCTGGGAGGGGTAGGCCTTGGCCTTATCGGCAATGCCCACCCGCTCCAAAAGGGCCTTGGCCTTTTCCTCGGCCTCTTTTTTGGGTACCCCGGCGATCTCCAGAGGGAAGCAGACGTTTTTCAAAACCGTGCGTTGCTGCAGCAGATGGAAGCCCTGGAAGATCATAGAGATCTGCCGCCGCTTTTCTCGCAGCTCGGCAGGCTTCAGGCTGCTTAAACAAACGCCGTCGAACCAGACCTCCCCTTCAGTGGGCTGCTCCAGCAGGTTGATACACCGCACTAGGGTGCTTTTGCCGGCACCGGAAAGGCCGATGATCCCAAAGATCTCGCCCTTTTCCACCGTAAGGTCAATACGGTTCACCGCCTCTACCCGGGCGGATCGGGTCTCAAAGGTCTTGGAGACCTCTTTTAATGCTATCAAACGATCACTCCTAACCAAATCAAAAAAGCGGAAAGCCCTACCGACCTTCCGCTTTGTTCGCAGTTTTCTAAAAGGAAAGTTAACCGGCAATATGGGCGCAGGAAATTTTGCACATGCTGCACATGCGCATCATATCCATCATAGCGGCGTTATACTGCTTCATGGGAACTTTCTCTCTTTCTTTTATTGTTTTGATTATATCACCCCAAAAAAGGCTTGTCAACAGGATTTAGGTAATTTCTTGATATTCCCGGTGATCAGATCCTCCACCGACACCCCGGAAAGGTAATCGTTGATCACCGTATCCAGGTTCTCCCAAAGGGGCAGGGTGCGGCAATGCTCCGCCTTATCGCAGGGCTCGTTTTTCAGGCAGGCCACCGGGGCAAGATCCCCTTCGGTCAGCCGGAAGATCTCGTAGACGGAGATCTCCCCGGCGGGGCGGGCCAGGCAATAGCCGCCTGAGGAGCCCCGCAGGCTCTTGACCACCCCTCCTTTATTTAATAAGGAAACGATCATTTCCAGATACTTCATTGAAACACCCTGGCGGGCGCTGATCTCCTTTAAGGAGATATAGCCGTCGGCCACGTGCTCCGCCAGATCCATCATGACCCGCAGAGCATAGCGACCCTTTGTTGATATCATCATTGCTTTTTAAACGTCCTCTCAAAGAATGCCCCGCGCCAAAAGATCGGCCTTAAAGGCGGCGGGGGTGGTGAACAGATGGCCGGTCATCCCAAGCTTTTCACAAGCCTCGATATTATAATCACTATCGTCCACGAACAGGGTTTCTTCCAGGGAAAAGCCCAGCTTTTCGGCGGTGTAACGGAAGGCCTCCGCATCAGGCTTCAGAAGATGTGCCCGGTAAGAGATCACCATACCGTCCAGCTTACGCAGAACGGGGACCTTAGCGGGCATTTCCTCAAACCGCTCCGCAAAGTTGGAGAGCAGGTAACAGCGGTAGCCCTTGGCCTGCAGCTCGTCCACGATCTCCTCCATCCCCGGCATAGGCGGCAGAGCATCGATCCAATCTTCCAAAAAGCGTTCCAGATACTCGTGGTATTCAGCCGGGATGAACTTTTTCATTTCCACAGCCACCTCTTGAGAATTGAGTTCTCCTTTATCGTAACGGAGCCAGGGAGATCGGTCGCTCCAAAGATTGTTTTTAAAATACTCCGCCACTTCATCGCTGCCGGAAAGTTCCTTGATAAACTCCCGGAACTTCAGTTCCACCAGCACGCCGCCGCAGTCAAATAACACTTGCTTGATCATTCTGTTTCCTCCGTTTCCAGGGGGAGCAAAACCCCCTCCTGAGTCAGTTCGTCCGACACGGTCACGTCAGCAAAATAAGCATCGAAAACGTCCCTTGCCACCGAGCCGGTATAGTTACCGTGGGCACCGTGCTCCACGATCACACAAACCGCCAGTTGGGGATTTTCCACCGGAGCAAAGGCCACAAAGTTGCCGTTGGCGGTGCCGGTGGGCACCGAGGCAGTACCGGTCTTGGCACCGGCGGTGATCTCGTAATAGGCGCCGAACACCCCGGCGGCGGTACCGCTGGTGGCACAGGCTACCATCCCGTCCATAATGGCCCGGTAATTCTCTTCCTTCATCTTCAGGTTATCTTCCACCCGGATCTGTTCTTCCTCCAGGCAATGACCGCTGGCGGCGTCGTACACCCCCTTGACCAGGTGGGTGCGGTACCGGGTGCCGCCGTTGACGATGGTGGCCACGTAATTTGCCAATTGCAAGGGAGTGAACAAGTTGTCCGATTGGCCGATGGCCGCCTGCAGGGTATCGCCCGGGTACCAATATTCATCGTTCTTCTGGCGGTATTCCTTGCCCGCCAGGATCCCGGCGGCCTCGCTGATCTCCACCCCGGTGCGGATGCCCAGCCCCAGCTTTTTGCAATAGCGGTTCAGGGCGTCGATCCCCATCCGGTCAGCAGATTCATAGAAATAATAGTTACAGGAATTCTTCAAAGCGGCCACGATATCCTGCAGGCCGTGTCCCACCCCGTAATCGGAGTAATACCAGCAGCGGGGGCTGTAGCCTTCGTACTTATAGTAAACGCCCGTATCCCGGATGCGCTCGTAAAGCCCCACCGCATTTTCCTCCAAAGCGGCAATACCGGTGGCCATCTTAAAGGTGGAGCCGGGGGCATAGGTCCCCATAAAGGCCCGGTTAAAAAGGGGCTTCATCTCATCGGCGGCCAGCCGGGCATAATCGTTCTGGAATTCCTCCATGGTATAGGTGGGGTAACTGGCGCTGGCCAGGATCGCCCCGCTGTTCACGTCGATCACCACCGCCGCACCGGCGTTGGCATCGTGACCGCCCCGTCCCGGCTCCCCGGAACGGCGGACGATGGTATCAATACAATTTTTTAAGGAATCTTGCAGTACCTTCTGCAGCTTGGAGTCGATGGTCAGCACCACGTTACTGCCGCTTTCGGCCTCCTCCAGGACGGTAACGTTCAGTACCTTACCGCTGGAATCCCGCTCAATGACCCGGGTGCCGTCCTTCCCCTTCAGCACCTCCTCCATAGCCTTTTCGATCCCGGCCTTACCGATGGAATCGGCCATTTTATAGCCGGCGGCGGCCATATCCTCGCTCCATTCCTCCGCCCAGATCTTATCCACGTAGCCCAACAAATGGGGGGCAACGGAGGGGTCGGTATAGTAGCGCTTGGGCTTGGTATCAATATCCACCCCGGGGAATTCATCGGAGCGCTGTTTCACGTCCGCCACCAGCTCCACGTCCACGTCCCCCGCAAATTCATAAGGGGTGGAAAGGGAGAAGGAAGCCCGGTCCATCTCGAACCGCACCCCGGCGATCAGCCGTTGCTCCTCCCGGGTGTAATCCTCCAGGTCGTATTTCTTCGCCAGGGCTGCCAGGGCATCGGCGGCGGTGGCGGTCTTTTTCAATTTTAATTTTTCTAAAAGATCCTGCACCTCCTGATCGCTGACCGGCACCGAAAAGGACACCGGCACCGTTTTGCTGAGGGGCAGTTCGTCGTAATAGTCCGTCTCGTTTTCCTGCATCAGCCGGATCAGGTTCAATAAAATATCATTCTGCCGGTTCTTGGGCATCAGCGCCCGGGTAAACCGGATACAGTAGCCGGTGGTGTTGGTCACCAGGCTCACACCGTTGCAATCGTAGATACTCCCCCGGGAGGCGGTGATGGACTCGGTGGAATAGATCTTTTTGGTGGATTGCTCTTTATAATAATCGCCGTCCACCAGCTGAAGGCGGATCATGGTAAAGACGTAGCTGATAAACACCAGGCAGACGATGGCGACCACCAGGATATAGCGAAATCTGCCGTTTTTAAGGGTCATACCAGTTCCTCCTTCTCGTTGAACTTACGGTCAAAGCGGAACAGCACCCAATAGATGGGGAAGGTAAAGATCCCGGAGAAAAAGAAGGTGGGCAGGATCCGCTTGACCAATGCCACGGAAAAGGAAAGTCCGTGGGCCACCAGTCCCGCAAAGGCATACTGCAGCAACAGGTAGACGGCCAGCGCCCCCAAAGCCACCAACAGATAAACGAAAAACTTACGCTGTAAAAACAGCTCCAACGCCATAGACACCAAAAAGGCCGCAAACATAAAGAACACCGCATCCAGCCCCACCACCGTGGCGGTCATCAGCTGGGAAAGCAGACCGGCGATCAGCCCAAAGGCCGCCGCCGGGCCGGGGGCTTCAAAAAAGGCCACCCCCAGAGATAATAACAGCAAAAGAGAAGGCGCGCACCCTAAAAAGCGCACGCCAAAAGCCGGTACGCTTTGCAACAGAAAGCATACCAGCGTTGAGATCACGTATAATAAAATTTTCCAATAACTACGAGGGTTGCTAAACATCAGTTCTCGCTTTCAAAATTGGTGATCACAAAGACGGTGCTGACCTCGTTCACGTTCACCGCAGGCTCCAGCACCGCATATTGGGAGATGCCGTGGCTTTCGCTCTTCAGCTCCCGCACACGCCCCAGCAGGATCCCCTTGGGGAAGACACCGCCCACACCGCTGGTCTCCACAGAATCGCCGTTATTCAACACCACTTCGGTATTCAGGTAGGCCAGTTTTAAAAGCCCCTCCTCCGAAAGGGTGTAATCCCAATCCAGCACGCCCACGTCCTGGGTGCGGGTAACGATGGCACCGATCTCGCAGGAGGAATCCAGCACGGTGACCACCTTGCTCCAGGTGATCCCCACCTCGTTGACGTAGCCCACAACACCATCTGCGGTCATCACCAAGTCCTTATATTTCAGACCGTCGGCGGTGCCCTTGTTCAGGGTCAGGGTATGGGAATAGCCGTTCTGATCGCTGCCCACCACCAGGCAGGTAGCAAATTCAAAATCCGGGTTGGTCTCTGCAATGCCCAGCATAGCCTTCAGGCTTTTATTCTCATTTACCGCCTCTTCCGCATCCCGGATCAGCTGACCGGCGCTGGCCAGCTGGTTCTTCAGCTTTTCGTTTTCCTGCTTCAGGGCATCGTATTCCGTATAGGCTTCCACCAGGTTGCCCCCGGAACGGATCACGGTGGTACAGAATTTTTGTACCGGTGTGATCAAAGTGCCGGCCAGGTTTTCAAAAAAGGTCATTTTGCCGTGGGCAGCCACGTCCATAACAGACATCCCCATCAGCAAAACGGCGGCAATACACAGGGCGATAAATACTTTGGAACGAAAAAACTCCTTCATCAGCGGGTCAGACTGGCCCAAAGAACCGGGTTCTCCAGGCTCTTGCCGGTACCGAGCGCCACGCAATCCAGGGGATCTTCGGCAATATGCACCGGCATACCGGTCTCTTTATTGATCAGGGTATCCAGACCCCGCAGCAGAGCGCCGCCACCGGTCAGGGTGATACCGTGATCAATGATATCCGCCGCCAGCTCGGGCGGGGTATCCTCCAGGGTCTGCTTGATGGCATCGATCACCACCTGGATGGATTCCTGCAGCGCCTCACGGATGTGGGAGGCAGAGATATCCACGTTCTTGGGCAGACCGCTGATCAGGTCACGGCCCCGCACGCTCATTACCTTATCGTCGTCCACCGGATAGGCGGAGCCGATCTCAAATTTGATCTCTT
>JAZQAR010000131.1:0-2743 GCA_045545315.1 Eubacteriales bacterium
CCCCCACTTGTCCCGCCCATTGTGTGGAGGATCTTGACGGTATGATCGCCGGGATCCTGGACGGTGGAGAATGTGCCATCGGGCTGGAAAGCACCGTTGTTGCTCCCATGGGCGGTCGCAAGTTAAAGTTACTGCGCCCCGGCGGAATCACCGTGGATATGCTGGAAGCGGTGGGCTTCGAAGTCGAAGCTGATCCCGCCATTTTAGCACCGGTACAAGAAGGACAAAAGGTCTCCTCCCCCGGGATGCTGCACCGTCACTACGCCCCCAAGGCACCTATGACGGTGGTGACCGGCGATCCCGAGGAGGTTTGTGCCGCCATCCTGCGGAAGCAGGCGCCCGGTGTATGGGTTTTGGCCTTTGAGGAATATCTGGATCGGTTTGATAACGCCTTATCTTTTGGATCGATCAACGATCCCATCACCCAATCCCATGCTTTGTTCGGCGCTCTGCGCCAATTTGATACCTTAGACTGCAAGCAAATCTACGCTATGGCACCCGGCCGGGAGGGTGTTGGGCTTGCGGTATGCAACCGCCTTTATCGGGCGGCATCCTTCCAAATCGTTCCGGCAGAAAGGTTATGACCATGATCATTGGGCTGACAGGCTTTAGCGGAGCCGGTAAAAGCACCGTTGCCGCAGTTTTCGCCGAAAAAGGCTTTTTGGTGCTGGACTGTGACCGCATCGTCCACCAAGAGGTTTACCGGGATCCTGCCGTTTTAGTGGCCATTGCGGCGGCCTTTGGCGCTGAATGTATCCAAAACGGCACCATCGACCGTACCGTACTGCGGGAAAAGGCCATGGGCGACCCGGTGGCGACCCAAAAACTAAACGATACGGTCTTACCCTTCATCATCACCCACATCCGTCGCCTGATCAAGGAGAACGAGCAACGCTCCATTCTGCTGGATGCGCCCCTTTTATTTGAAAGTGGGTTGGATACCGACTGTGACAAAACGGTTGCCGTGATCACAGACCCCGCCCGTTCCTTAGAGCGGATCGTAGAGCGGGATCATATTACCACCGAGCAAGCGGAACGGCGGCTGGCCAGCCAGCATAGTACCGACTATTACACCGAGCGGTGTACCTATATTATTAATAACAATGGAGGAATCGACGATCTGCGGCATAAGACCGAAAAGCTGATCGAAGCCCTATATGACCAAACATTATAAGAATTTTGGCATTTGGTTGGGTTTATTACTCCTTGCAACAGCCCTTATTTTGTTTCTGCGCCCCTATTTCACTCCGACAAAGGAAGAGCGGCATCTGAAGACCGTAGTCAAGTATGCCAAAGAATACGACCTTGATCCGGCATTTGTGCTGGCGGTGATCCGGGTGGAAAGCAATTTTGACTCCAAGGCAGTCTCAAAAGCGAACGCCAAAGGCTTGATGCAGATCACCGACGAGACCTTAAGCTGGGCGATCCTGCGGGAAGGCAAAAACGCTCCCCATACCCCGGAGGAGCTTTTTGAGCCGGAGATCAATATCAAATACGGTTGCCTGATCCTTTCCCTCCTTACCGAAGAGTTCAAGGATACCGACACGGTATTGGCGGCTTATAACGCAGGGCGAGGCAACGTTTTAAAATGGCTGAAGGACAGCCGCTATTCTCAAAACGGGATCCGGCTGGATGCGACCCCCTACGATGAAACCAACCAATATATAAAAAAAGTGCAAAAATATTATTCCCAATATAAAAAGAAGTTAGGAGAAGCAGTATGAACTTATTCTACGAAAGCAAAAACATCTACGAATGTACCGAAGAGATCCCCGCTATTTTTGAGACTGCAAAGGGTTATATGGATTTTATGACCCATTGCAAGACCGAGCGGACCTGTACCGCTTATTTCCAAAAAAGAGCGGAAGAAAAGGGCTTTTTGCCCCTGGAAAAAGGTGCAAAACTGAAGGCCGGCGATAAATTCTATATGGTAAACCGCGGCAGAGCGATCTTTGCGGGTATTATGGGTAAAAAGCCCATTACCGAAGGCATCCATATTGCCGCCGCCCACATTGATTCTCCCCGGATCGACCTGAAGCCCTGTCCCCTGTATGAGACCGAGGAGCTTTCCTTACTGCGGACCCATTATTACGGCGGCATCAAAAAGTATCAGTGGACTACCATTCCCCTGGCTTTAGAGGGTGTTGCGGTGCTTTCCAACGGCGAGACCGTGGATCTTTCCGGCAACGAATACACCTTCACCATCTCTGAACTGTTGATCCACCTATCTCAAAAGGAAATGGAAAAGAATGCCTCCACCGTGGTGGAAGGCGAAAACCTGCGGGTGATCGCCGGCCATATCCCCGATATGACCGCCGATAAGGATAAGGTAAAAACCGCCGTTCTGAAGATCCTGAACGAAAAATACGGCATGACCGAAAAGGACTTCATCTCTGCCGAACTGACCCTGGTTCCCAAGATGGATCCTGCAGAGTTAGGCTTTGACAAGGCTTTGATCGCCGCCTACGGACACGACGACCGCATCTGTGCCTACACCGCCTTTGAAGCCCTGATGCAGATCGACGTACCCGAATATACCGCCGTTGTAGCCTTGGTCGACAAGGAAGAGACCGGTTCCGACGGCGTTGCCGGTATGCAAAGCCAGTTTATGGAGCTGGTCTTCAACCGCCTGGCCCAGGGAGAGGATCTCCTGGAGATCTGCTACAACTCCAAGTGTCTTTCCGCCGACGTAAACGCCGCCTTCGATCCTCTGTATCCCGCCCCCACCGAAGCCCAAAATACC
>JAZQAR010000132.1:0-7575 GCA_045545315.1 Eubacteriales bacterium
CATCGGCGGCGGTATGGCTTATACCTTCCTGGCTGCCAAGGGCTACAGCGTTGGTACCTCCTTGCTGGACGAAGAAAAGATCGAATACTGCAAAGAGATGATGAAGAAGGCCGAAGAAAAGGGCGTTAAGCTCCTTCTGCCCGTGGACTGCACCATTGCAGCCGACTTCCCCAACCCCATCGATGCCGAGATCGCTGTTGAGATCGTGGATGCCGATAAGATCCCCGCTGATAAGATGAGCCTGGATATCGGCCCCAAGACCGCAGAACTCTTTGCCGAGGCTGTTAAGAGCGCCAAGACCGTTGTTTGGAACGGACCTATGGGCGTGTTCGAAAATCCCATCCTGGCCAAGGGTACCCTGGCTGTTGCCAAGGCTATGGCCGAGACTGATGCCGTTACCGTGATCGGCGGCGGCGACAGCGCAGCTGCAGTAAACTCCATGGGCTATGGCGATAAGATGACCCATATCTCCACCGGTGGCGGCGCCTCCCTGGAATTCCTGGAAGGCAAGGAACTGCCCGGTATCGCAGCTCTGAACGATAAATAATCCAATTTAAAAATAGGGTGGGAGCGATCCCACCCTAAATAACATTTAAGGAGAATTTGAAATGAGAAAATATGTAATTGCCGGTAACTGGAAGATGAATAATACCCCCGCCGAGACCGCCGCTCTCATCAACGAGATGAAGCCGCTGGTGGCCGATGCCAAGTGTGAAGTGGTGCTGTGCGTTCCCTACGTGGATATCGCCGCCGCCATCGAAGCCGCCAAGGGTTCCAATATTAAGATCGGTGCCGAGAACGTGCATTGGGCCGATAAGGGTGCTTACACCGGCGAGATCAGCGCAGAAATGCTCACCGCCTGCGGTGTGGAATACGTTGTGATCGGCCATAGCGAGCGCCGTCAGTATTTCGGCGAGACCGACCAGACCGTAAACCTGCGGACCCTGGCTGCTCTGAAGGCCGGCCTGAAGGCCATCGTTTGCGTGGGCGAGACCTTGGAACAGCGTGAACTGGGCTATACCGAAACCCTTTTGAAGTATCAGACCAAGATGGCTCTGACCAACGTATCTGCCGAGGATCTGAAGAACGTGATCATCGCTTACGAACCCGTTTGGGCCATCGGTACCGGCGTGACCGCCACCGATGATCAGGCTGACGAGGGCAACGGCTTCGTTCGTGCCGCCGTGGCCGAAATGTTCGGCGCCGAGGCTGCCGAGGAGATCACCGTTCAGTACGGTGGTTCTATGAACGCCAAGAACGCCGAAGGCCTGCTGGCTAAAGAGAACGTGGACGGCGGTCTGATCGGCGGCGCTTCCCTGAAGGCCGAGGACTTCTCCGTTGTGGTTCATGGAGTGAAGTAAGATGAGTAAAAAACCGCTTGTTCTTTGTATTTTAGACGGCTTTGGCAATAACCCCGAGACCAAGGGCAACGCCATCTATGCCGCCAAGACCCCCAATATCGATGCCCTGAAGGAATCCTGCCCCGTTACCGCCATCGGCGCTTCCGGGATGGACGTGGGCCTGCCCGACGGTCAGATGGGCAACAGCGAGGTCGGTCATACCAATATCGGTGCCGGCCGGGTGGTTTATCAGGAACTGACCCGTATCACCAAAAGCACCCTGGATGGTGATTTCTTTGAAAACGAAGCTCTGGTAGGCGCTATGGAGAATGCCAAAAAGAACGGCACCGCCCTGCACCTGATGGGCCTTTTGTCCGATGGCGGTGTGCATAGCCACAACAGCCATCTGTATGCCCTTTTGGAAATGGCCAAGCGCTTCGGTCTGGAAAAGGTATACGTTCATTGCTTCCTGGACGGCCGTGACGTCGCTCCCACCAGTGGTGCGGATTTCGTGGCCGAAGCCGCCGCCAAGTGTAAAGAGATCGGCGCCGGCGAGATCGCAACCGTGATGGGTCGTTACTACGTTATGGACCGGGATAACCGCTGGGAGCGGGTGGAAAAGGCCTATGCCGCTCTGTGCTATGGCGAGGGCATCAAGAATGCCGATCCCGTTGCTGCCATCAAGGCTTCCTACGAGGCCGTGGATGCCGAAGGTAAGAATATCACCGACGAATTCGTGGTTCCCACCGTTTGTCAGGAAGGCGCCACCGTTTCCGCTCACGATAGCGTGATCTTCTTCAACTTCCGCCCCGACCGTGCCCGTGAGATCACCCGGACCTTTGTAGATCCCGATTTCGCCGGCTTCGAGCGGAAGAACGGCTTCTTCCCCCTCTATTACGTTTGTATGACCCAGTACGATGCTTCTATGCCCAACGTACAGGTGGCCTTCAAGCCCCAGTCTTTGGATAATACCTTAGGCGCATATCTGGCCGCCCAGGGTAAGACCCAGCTGCGGATCGCCGAGACCGAAAAATACGCCCACGTAACCTTCTTCTTCAACGGCGGTGTGGAAACCGTCTCCGAAGGGGAGGATCGGGAACTGATCGCTTCTCCCAAGGTGGCTACCTATGACCTCCAGCCCGAAATGAGCGCACCCGAGGTCTGTGAAAAGGTGGTTGCCCATATCGAAAGCGGGAAGTACGACGTGGTGATCCTGCACTTCGCCAACTGCGATATGGTAGGTCATACCGGTGTGTTCGAAGCCGCCGTCAAGGCTGTTGAGACCGTGGATACCTGCGTCGGTAAGGTGGCCGAGGCTGTGAAGAAGATGGATGGCGCTCTGTTCATCACCGCCGACCACGGCAATGCCGATCGGATGGAGGACGTGGATGGCTCTCCCTTTACCGCCCATACCACCAATCCGGTACCCTTTATCGTGTATAATTATCCCTGCAAGCTGCGGGAGGGCGGTCGCCTTTGCGATATCGCCCCCACGATGCTGGAATGGCTGAAGCTGGAGATCCCCGCCGAAATGACCGGCAAATCTCTGTTCGAATAAGAAATAAAAGGGGAGGTGCCTTTTGAAAAAGGCGCCTCCCCTTAAACCCCTCCGCGAAAACTTTCAATCAGGAGAAATTAAAATGGAATTTAAAAATTTAGATGCGGCCATCAAAAAGTACGTACCCGGGGATATGATTCCCGGCTGTGATATTTTGGTATATCATAAAGGGGAACTGGTGTACCGCAAGCAATACGGCTACCAGGATTACCTGCGGCAGGAGCCTTTAGGAACAGAAGTATATTATCCTATTTATTCCTGCTCCAAGGTAATCACCTGTTGTGCCATGATGCACTTGATCGAAGAAGGAAAGGCGAAACTGGATGATCCCGTTTCCAAGTATATTCCCGCCTTTGCCGATCTGAAGTTAAAGGACGGTACTTCCTGTAAAAATCAGTTAACTTTGCGCCATTGCTTTACCATGACCGGTGGATTGGATTACAATTTAAAGGAACCCCACCTGCAGGAAGCCATTCGTAAAAACCCCCACGCCACCACTGTGGAATTGGCAGAAGCTATCGCCAAGCGCCCCCTGCTTTTTGAACCAGGCACCCATTATCAGTATAGCCTTTGTCACGACGTTCTGGCTGCTGTTGCCGAGGTCATCACCGGCAAGAGCTTTGAGGAATACGTAAGAGAATGGTGCTTTGAACCCTTGGGCTTAAAGCATATTTCCTATAACTTTAACGAGGAAAATTGCCAAAATATGGTGGCGCAATACCGCTATAACGACGTTGAGAAAGAATTGAAGCCCGAAGGCGGCAGCTGCGCCTATATCTTCACCGACCGTTACTACAGCGGTGGTGCCGGGGTTATAACCCGGGCCGAGGATTACGCCAAGATCCTGAACGCCCTTTGTTTGGGAACGAAGGGCGGCCTTTTGAAGAGCGAAACCATTGAGCTGATGAAGGAAAACCAACTTTCCGGCGTTGCCCTGGATGAGTTCCGCGGCAGCGAATTTTCCAAGCCCTACGGCTACGGCCTAGGCGTTCGTACCATGATGGAGCCCGAAGCCGCAGGCACCAAGGCCCCCGTGGGCGAGTTCGGCTGGTCCGGCGCCGCCGCCAGCCACGCCATCATCGATACCGAAAATGAGCTGGCTGTTTTCTATGCCCTCTGCGTTCTTGGCTGTCCCTTGAGCCGCCCCTTCCGTATGGTGGTGCGGGATGCCCTCTACGAGGATTTGTTTGGGAATGAGGAAACGACCAAATAATTCATAGAAAGTTCATTGACTATAAATTTAAAAAGGTATAAAATAGTAAAAGCGACTCTTATGGAGTCGCTTTTATCCTTTGAAAGGAGCAAAAAAACAGATGCTCAAACGCCTTGCCGGATGTATCCGGGAATATAAAAATCTCTCCTTGCTCACCTTTTTGTTTATGGTGGGCGAGGCGATCATTGAATGCCTGATCCCCTTTATCACCGCCGCCCTGGTGAATCAGATGAAGGGGGATCTGGAACTCAAGCGCCTAATGATCATCGGTCTTTCGCTGATTTTGATGGCATTAACCTCCTTGGCCTTTGGCGGGCTGGCGGGTTATACCAGCGCCAAGGCCTCGGCGGGCTTTGCCAAAAACCTGCGGAGCGATATGTTCGATCGGATCCAGAACTTTTCCTTCCATAATATCGATAAGTTTTCGTCTTCCTCGCTGGTTACCCGGCTGACCACCGACGTCTCCAACGTGCAGATGGCCTATATGATGGTGATCCGTACGGCGGTGCGCTCTCCCTTAATGCTGATCTTTTCGGTGATCATGGCCTACGTGATGGGGGGCGCTTTGGCTACCACCTTCGTGGTGGTGGTTCCCGTGATGGTGGGCGGTCTTTTGCTGATCTCCCGCCTGGCGATGCCCGCCTTCCATCGGGTCTTCAAAAAGTACGATAAGCTGAACGAATCCATTGAAGAAAATGTTCGGGCCATGCGGGTGGTCAAGGGCTTCTCCCGGGAGGAGCACGAAAAGGGAAAATTCGCTGTGGCCGCCGGCAATATCCGTATCGACTTCACCAAGGCCGAGCGGATCGTGGCCTTTAACCATCCTTTGATGCAGGCTTGTATGTATTTTAATATGCTCTTCGTACTGACCATCGGCTCCAAGCTGATCATCGAGGGGATGGGCAGCACCCTGGACGTGGGTCAGATCTCTGCTATGCTCACCTACGGGGTGCAGGTGCTGATGTCTTTGATGATGCTTTCGATGATCTACGTGATCCTGACCATCTCCATGGAGTCTATGCGCCGGATCGACGAGGTGCTGACCGAAGAATCCACCTTGCAGAACCCCGAAGATCCCGTCCAAGAGGTAAAGGACGGCTCCATCGAGTTCCGGGGTGTCAGCTTCAAATATTCCGACCGCTCCAAAAAATTCTCCCTTTCCAACGTGGATCTGAAGATCCGCTCCGGGATGACTGTTGGGATCATCGGGGGTACCGGCTCCAGTAAGTCCACCCTGGTGCAATTGATCCCCCGGCTCTATGATGTGACCGAGGGTGCGATTTTGGTGGGTGGTGTGGACGTGCGCCAATACGACCTGGTCACCCTGCGGGATCAGGTGGCGATGGTACTGCAAAAGAACCAGCTGTTCTCCGGCACCGTGAAGGAAAACCTGCGTTGGGGCAACGAGGATGCCACCGACGAGCAATTGGTGGAAGCCTGCCGCTTAGCTCAGGCCGATGAATTCATTTCTGCCTTCCCGGAGGGCTACGATACCTATATTGAACAGGGGGGCACCAACGTATCCGGCGGTCAAAAACAACGGCTTTGTATCGCCCGTGCCCTTTTGAAAAAGCCCAAGATCCTGATCCTGGACGATTCCACCAGCGCAGTGGATACCCGTACCGATGCGCTGATCCGTAAGGGCTTTAAGGACTTTATCCCGGAGACCACCAAGATCATCATCGCCCAGCGGATCGCCTCGGTGCAGGATGCCGACCTGATCATTGTGATGGAAAACGGCACCGTTTCCGCCCTGGGGGATCACACCCAACTGATGGCGGAAAACCCGGTCTATCGGGAGATCTTTGAACAGCAAACGAAAGGGGGTAACGAGGAATGAGACCCAACCAAAAACCCCAAACCAAGGGTCACCTGAAGCGGATCCTGGTGCTTTTGTTCAAATCTTATCCGGTGCTGCTGCCCGTAACGGCGGTCTGCATCATTTTGGCGGCGGTGACCGCCTCCTTGCCCGCCATCTTCCAACAGCAGGTGCTGGCGGATATCGGCCAATGGCTCCATACCGGTGATTGGGCGGCGGCCTCCAAGGTGATCCTGCCCAAGATCGCCATTCTGGCAGGGCTTTACCTCTTGGCCTTGTTGGCTATTTTGTGCTATACCCAGCTGGGGGTTCATATCACCCAGGGCTTTTTGGATAAAATGCGGGTGATGATGTTCCAAAAGATGCAGGATCTGCCCATCCGTTATTTCGATACCCATAAGCACGGCGATATTATGAGCCACTATACCAACGATATCGATGCTCTGCGCCAGCTGATCTCCCAGGCCTTGCCTACCTTGCTGCAGGCAGGTATTGTGCTGATCTGTGTGCTGGGGATTATGCTGTACTATAGCGTTTGGCTCACCCTGGTGGTGCTGACAGGCGTCTTTGCGATGATGCTCATCAGTAAAAAGGTGGGCGGCGGCTCCGCCAAGTATTTCATCCGCCAGCAAAAGTCTATGGGTAAGGCCGAGGGCTTCGTGCAGGAGATGATGAACGGCCAAAAGGTCATTAAGGTCTTTAACCGCGAAGATCACTGCCGCGCCGACTTCAAGGCGGTGAATGAGGAACTCTTTGAAGATAACTTCAAGGCCCACGCCTTTGCCAACGTGCTGGGACCCATCATTCAGAATATCGGGAATATCCTTTACGTGCTGATCGCCACCGTGGGCGGGCTCCTGATCTTGAATCGGGTGCCCAATATCGGCATCTCTGCCGCCGTGACCGGGGTGGTAGGGGTACTCACCGTAGACGTGATGATCCCCTTCCTGAATATGGCCAAGCAATTTTCCGGCAACGTGAATCAATTGGCCCAACAGATCAACTCCATTGCCATGGCTATGGCGGGCGCCGCCCGGGTCTTTGCTCTGATCGATGAGGAGCCGGAAAAGGACGAGGGCTACGTGACCTTGGTCAACGCCCGGATCGATGCCGAGGGCAACGTGACCGAAACACCTGAGCATACCGGCCATTGGGCCTGGAAGCATCCCCACGGGGACGGCTCCGTCACCTATACCGCCCTGCAGGGGGATATCGTGATGGATGGGGTAGACTTTGCCTATGAGGAGGGCAAAATGATCCTCCACGATATTACCCTTTACGCCAAGCCCGGCCAAAAGGTGGCCTTCGTGGGTGCCACCGGCGCCGGCAAGACCACCATCACCAACCTGATCAACCGTTTTTACGATATCGAGGACGGCAAGGTACGGTACGATGGGATCAATATCAACAAAATTCGCAAATCCGACCTGCGCCGCTCCCTTGGCCTGATTTTGCAGGAGACCAACCTCTTTACCGGCACCGTAATGGAAAATATCCGCTACGGCAATCTGCAGGCCACCGATGAGGAATGTATCAAAGCGGCAAAGCTGGCGGGGGCCGACGATTTTATTACCCGGATGCCCGACGGCTACAACACCCTTTTGGAAAATAACGGCGAAAACCTCTCCCAGGGTCAGCGCCAGCT
>JAZQAR010000133.1:0-7022 GCA_045545315.1 Eubacteriales bacterium
TCATCAACGGCACCACCGCAAAAATCGTTGACTCTGCAATTGTTCCCTCCAGCCCCAGCTCACCGAACTATACCACCAATACACTGATCGGCTTTTTGATCGGAGCGTTGACGGTTTGCGTGGTCGTTATCCTGCGTGAGCTGTTTGATGTGGTCATCCGCAAGGAAGAGGACGTTCTGCGCACAGCAGAGGGTCGCCCCATTTTGGCAACTGTTCCCAATATGGATAAGCCTGCCAAAAGTGGCTATTACAAGTACCGCAGGTATTCCTATAGCTACGGCTATCGCCAGCAGGACGCCGACGGCAACATGGAGCTGATCGGTCCGAGCATCAGCTTTGCCGCATCCGAAGCCTACAAGCTGCTGCGCACTAAGCTGCAGTTCTCCTTTACAGACAACAGTCAGTGCCATATTATCGGTGTCAGTAGTGCGCTGGCAGGCGAAGGCAAGAGCCTTTCTTCCATCAATCTGGCCTACTCGCTGGCACAGCTTGAGAAAAAAGTTCTGCTGATCGACTGCGATATGCGGCGCCCCTCTTTGAGTGTTAAATTGCCGGTAGAAAAGACTCCCGGTCTTTCCGATTACCTGACCGGCCATAGTGATATGGAATCGGTGCTTCAAATCTGTAAATTGGATGAAGAGGAAGGCTTTGCGACCATCGCTTCCGGTCGGAATCCTCCCAACCCCATCGAACTGCTCAGCTCCTCCAAGATGAGCAAGGCCATTGCCCGTCTCCGTGAGGATTATGATTATATCATTCTGGATCTTCCTCCTGTAGGTGAAGTCAGCGATGCTATGGTGGCTGCCCGGGTGGCAGACGGTATTCTGCTGGTGGTTCGCCAGGATTACTGTACCACCGTTGCATTGGCCGATGCCGTGAACCAATTCGATTTTATTGAGTCCCGCATTTTGGGCATTGTAATGAACTGTGTCGGGGAGCAGAAGGCCGGCTATCGCTACGGTAAGGGCTATTATAAAAAGTATTACGGTGCCCGCTACGGTTATGCCGCTTCTTCGAAGGATTCCAAGGAGAAATAAAATGCCGTCGGTGGATTTTCATACCCATATCCTACCCGGGATCGATGACGGCAGCCCCTCTGTGGAGCGCTCGGTTCGAATGCTTCGGGCAGAAGGGGAGCAGGGGATCCGTTGGGTGATCGCAACCCCTCATTTCTATCCCCATCGGGAATCACCCCAAAGCTTTTTGACACAACGGCAGACGGCAGAGGATCGCTTGCGAGCCGCAATGGCGGATGAACCGGGTCTGCCCCGGGTGTCTGTCGGTGCGGAGGTATACTTTTTCGAAGGGATCAGCGATTGCGAATATCTCAAGGAACTGGCCATCTCCGGTACGGACTACGTGATGATCGAAATGCCAATGAAGGCCTGGTCGGAACGTAACCTTCAGGAATTGGCCGGGATCCGCCAGAAGCAAAAACTGACCCCGATCATTGCCCATTTGGATCGGTATATCAAGCCCTTCCAAACCCACCGCCTGCCGGAACGGCTGGCGGAATATCCCTTTTTGATCCAGGTAAATGCCGATTTCTTTACCGGCTGGAGCCGCCCCTTGGCCCTGCGCCTTTTTAACCGGGGGCAGATCCACCTGCTGGGCTCCGATTGTCACGACCTGGATCATCGTCCACCCAATATGAACCGGGCCCTTTCTGTTTTGGAGCGTGCTTTCGGAAAAAAGGCTCTGGATCGTATCGAAGAATTCGAGCAAATAGTTTTGGGTGATTGAATAAGTTTTCCATTTAGTGCAATAAATTAATCATAGGAGATGCTAAAAAATGAAAAAAATCGTATGTTTCATCAGTGTTGTGGTTCTGTTATTGAGCCTTTCTGTCAGCACTTTTGCTGCTGCCGTGGTTCCCAGTATTGAGGAAAAAAAGGCTCCTGAATTAGCGGCTGATGCCAATGGCATTGTTGGTCATATCACCACCGCCTCCGGTGAAGCGCTGACCGATGAAAAAGAAGATTGTATAAAGATCACCCCCGTGACCGATACCGCAAACGAAGATCTGAAGAAAGCCTATGCCGAGATCAAGGATGCCAAAAAGCTTTCCGACGTATTCAAGGATCTGAAGGATGCCGATAAACTGGTTGTTCGCGATCTGTTTGAAATTTCTTTGGTCTGTGATCATGCTGATAAACTGACCGGTGGCAACCTCTTGAACGTGACCTTTAAGATGAACGTAAAGGCTGACGTTCCTGTTTACGCTATGTTAAAAGCTAACGGCACCTGGAAACAGGTTACTGTTAAGAATAACGGAAACGGTACTGTAACTGCCGCTTTGGATTCTGAGGGTGTGGTAGCCTTTTTGGTGCCCGCTTCCTCCGTTGGGATGAGCCCCGATACCGGCGATTCCTCCTCTCTGACCCTGTGGATCAGCCTGCTGGCCGGTTCTTTGGTTCTGATCGTAATGGTAGCAGTATTGCTGCGCAAAAGAACTGTCAACGCAAAATAAAACCGATAGGGAGTGGATATAATGAGTAAGCGACGCATTGCGGTCAAGGCCGCTTTGATCCTTTTGCTTATACTCTTGGTGTTTGTGGCGGTGTATAGCGCCGTGCAGATCATCACCACCCTTGTTGTCCCTCATTATACTGCCGACCCCGGCGAAGAGACCACCAAGACCGTTGTGAAGGATGGGGTGGAATATTTCCCTCGGCAGGATCTTGCCGTCTTTATGCTGGCAGGTATTGACCGCACCGGCCCGGTGAAGGATTCTGGCTCCTATAATAACGACGGCTCCGCCGATCTGTTGGCGTTGGTGGTGTTTAACGATACCGAAAAGAATTTCCGTGTTCTGATGTTGAATCGGGATACTATGCTGGAGGTCCCTGTTTTGGGGATCGGCGGTCAACCGGCCGGCACAGCCTTTGGCCAGCTGGCTTTGTCCCATACCTACGGCTCCGGCCTTGCCGATAGCTGTGAAAATACCAAGAACGCCGTTGCGAACTTGCTGGGGCTCCAGGCTGTGGATCACTATATGTCCCTGAATATGGACGCCGTCTCTATTCTGGCTGATGCTGTGGGCGGTGTTCCCGTAACGGTGACCGATGATTTTTCCGCCGTGGACCCCAATCTTCCCATGGGTGATACGGTGCTGACCGGTAAACGGGCTTTGACCTTTGTTCAAAGCAGATCCGGGGTAGGGGATCAACTGAACCTTTCCCGTATGGAACGGCAAAAGGCATTTATGAAGGGCTTTGTAACGGCTGTGAACCAAAAACTGGATCAAAATAGCCGCTTCCCCCTGGATTTGTATGAAAGCATCTCTGATTATACGGTAACGGATTGCTCCGCCACCGCCTTCAGCGAGATTTTAGAGCGCTGCGGCGATTATGAATTGGCAGAGATCGTTACCCCTGCCGGCGAAAATAAGCTTGGCGAGGAATATATGGAATACTATGTGGATGAAGCCGCTCTGCAGGATCTGGTCCTTCGGCTTTTCTACAGCGAAAAAAACAACTGATTTATAAGCCTCCCGAAAACGGGAGGCTTATTTAAACCGAGGAACGGAATGAAACAATTATTTCTACGATATGAAAAAACGATCTATATCATCCTGATCGTGCTATTGAGCGGCGTATTTCTGTTTTCGGCCTTTATGATCTATCGCCACGTGGTGGAGGCTCAAACCAGCGCCAAAAGCTTTCAGGAACTGACCGAACTGGTGGAGCCTTCGGCCCCCCAGGTGGCGGCGCCCCCCACAGCGGCGGAGACCTACGCCTCTGTGGTCGCCAAAAACAGCGATTTTACGGGTTGGCTGAAGATCGAAGGTACTAAGATCGATTATCCCGTTATGTACACCCCTGACCGCAAGAATTTTTACCTGCGCCGTGGCTTTGATCAACAGTATAATTACTATGGCGTTCCTTACGTGGCAGAGCATTGTGTGCCGGATGAATCCGATAACCTGGTGATCTATGGCCATAATATGAATAACGGCAGTATGTTTTACGACCTGACCCGCTATGAATCCCGCTCTTTTTACGAAGACCACCCCGAGATCCAATTCGATACCCTCAAGGGCTTTGGTACCTATCGGATCATTGCGGTATTTAAGACCACCGCCAGCAGTACGGAGAATTTTGAATACTTCCGTTTTGCGGATGGGGACAAAACGGCCTTTGATCAATACGTTGCGAAGTGTAAAGAATTTTCCCTTTACAGCATCGAAGAGACCGCAACCTACGGAGATAGCCTGATCACCCTCTCCACCTGCGAATATACCCGCAAAAACGGTCGTTTTGTGGTGGTTGCTAAAAAGATAAAATAAAAAAGGCCAAGAGGCCTTTTTTATTTTTTTAAACGTCTTGCCTTTGGGGGTAAAAAATGTTAATATTAGTATCTAAAGGAGATGAAACGATGAAAAACTTTGCCGTTAACGTCATTACCGCTATTTTAGCGGTTCTGTTGAGTATTGCTTTTTTTGTGACTGCTTTAGGTGCTGTCGTCTTCCATATGCTGTCCTCCTTCACCAAGGCGGATCGGATCACGGCGATCCTGGAGAGTATTGATTATTCCTCTATGCTTCCGGATACAGATGACCTTCAGGCCGTCTTGGGCGAAATCCCGGTGGATAACCAAATCGTCAACGAGATTATGGGTAGCCGGGCGGTGGAAGACCTGGTAGATCAGTATACCGAAGATTTCTCTGCCGTATTGAATGGGGAAGAGGCCGTCGGCCTGAATTCTGAGGATATTATGGCGATCCTGGATGAGAATATGGACGAGATCGTTACCATCGTTCAAGAAAATACCGACCTTGAGATCCAAGAGGAGGTTCTTCGGGATGAGATCACCAAGGCGGTGGAGGAGAACGTTCCCACCGTGTTGGAATCCTTGCCTAAGCCGGAGGAGGTTCTGCAGGAGCTTGATCCCGAACTGATGAAGACTGTTAAAACCGTGGTGGACCCCAAGATCTCTTTGATCCTGCTGGGGATCTCGTTGGTATTGGCCGCCTTGATCTATGCCTGCCGTTGGCCGCGCTTTGGGGGCTTTATCTGGGTCGGTGTAGATTGCGCTATTACTGCCGTTCCCGTTGGGATCTTACTTGGTGTCTTCAATTTGGCCAAATCGATGATCCTGGGGTTGATCCCGCTGGATGCCTCCCTGGTGAATGCAGCAATTGCGGTGCTGAACCAAAGCCTGTTCCTGGGGCTGGGTGTTTTGCTGGGCGGAGCGGTGCTCTTTATCATTTTGGGCGCCGTATTGCGGAACCGCTGTAAATCGGAACCCGATGGATCTCAATCCTTCGTTGTATCAGCTTAAGGAGTGATTTGGTGACTGTTTTTCTTTCAACTCTAAATCAAATGGCTTTTTTGATGCTGTTGATTTTGATCGGCTATCTGCTCTGTAAATTGAATGCCGTGCCCGCCATCGGCGCCGGTATTCTTTCAAAATTAGAAAATAACGTTTTTATTCCCGCCCTGGTGCTGGGCACCTTTATGAAAAATTTTACCCGGCAACGGCTGAACGTGGCATGGCAGTATTTTCTGGGTGGCTTTGTGCTGGTTGCTCTTAATATCGTGCTGGCGCTTTTTATTTCACGGGTCATGGCCAAGGATGACTATACCCGTAAGATCTATACCTACGGTCTTGCTTTTCCGAACTTCGCTTTTATGGGTAATGCGGTGGTCAGTGCTCTGTTCCCGGATGTGTTTATGGAGTATCTGATCTTTACCTTGCCCTTCTGGATTCTGATCTATCTGTGGGGCGTGCCCAGCCTGCTGATTCCCTCCGATGATGGGAAACGCACGTTGAAGGATCGGCTGAAGACCTTTTTGAATCCCATGTTTATCGGAATGCTGGTGGGGATGGTGCTGGGGCTTTTGAACCCGCCCTTGCCTTCCTTTTTGCAAAATTCCGTCAATACCCTGGGAAACTGTATGTCGCCCATCGCCATGCTGCTGACGGGATTGACCATTGCGAAGATCGACCTGAAGGCCACCTTCAAGGATCTTTCGATTTATGCGGTGTCCCTGGTGCGGGTGCTGGTGCTTCCGGCGATCGCCGTGGTAACGATTTCCTTTCTGCCATTGTCCGAGGGGCTGGCGATCTGTTCCGCCTGCTTGATGGCAATGCCCCTGGGGCTCAATACCATCGTGATCCCCAGTGCTTACGGTAAAGATACCTCTGTAGCGGCGGGGTTGGCGCTGATCAGCCACCTGCTGTCCTGTGTCAGTATCCCGTTGATCTTTATGCTGTATGATGTTTTGACCCAATAAAAAACGGGAGACAACTTCCTTGGGAAGTAGTCTCCCGTTTAAATTCATAAGACAACCACTGGCTCTGCCAGTGGATAAAAAGCTTTAGCTATGGACAATAAAAAATCTCCTTGTTATATTATGAGAGAGGTCTGCCAACCGAACAAATAATATAACAAGGAGGTCCTAGACATGAAAGAGAAGGACATAAATAGTTTAGAACATACTAAGTGGAGATGTCAATACCATATTGTGTTTGCTCCAAAATATCGAAGAATGGCGGTATATGGAGAGATAAAGAAAGATATAGGGCAAATACTGCGAAAATTATGCGAACAAAAAGGAGTACGAATAATAGAAGCAGAAGCATGTCCGGATCATATTCATATGCTCATCGAGATACCACCGAAATATAGTGTAGCACAAATCATGGGGTTTCTCAAAGGGAAAAGTAGTTTAATGATCTTCGACCGTCATGCAAATTTGAAATACAAATATGGAAATCGGCATTTCTGGGCAAGAGGATATTATGTAGATACAGTTGGACGCAATAAAAAGCAGATACAAGAATATATACGAAACCAACTGCAAGAAGATCAATTAGCTGATCAAATGAGTATCAAAGAATACATAGACCCGTTTACGGGGAGCAAGAACCAAAAGGCATAAAGAAACTACCCCTTTAGGGGTTGCCCGAAAGTGCAATGCGGTTGGCAGACTTTTCGGTGCCCCTTTAGGGGTAGTGCCTGTATTTAGCCCTTCTAGGGCTTACTCAAGCCTCCGGCTTAGCCGGAGGTTATGACT
>JAZQAR010000134.1:0-13737 GCA_045545315.1 Eubacteriales bacterium
GATCGCATCGCCGCCCAGCTTACCCTCTTCGTCAAACCAATAATAATTGCCATTTTCATCGAGGGCTTCGATGGTCAGGTAAACAGCTTGGTTCTTAGCCAGTCTGCCGCCGTCGGATACGTAATAATAGTCTTCGCCGTCTTTAATTAGAGTATAAGCAGCAACTCGCTTGCCCTCTTTGTAGTAGTAATCCCCTACCACACCGGTGGCTGCGGTCATAACACCCTCTTCATCGAAGGTGTAGTAGCCGGCTTCATATCCGGAGCCCTGAACGTAGGTCTCACCCACGTATACGGTGGCGTTCTTCAGAATTCTGTGGTAATCGTGTACGAAGTAGATCTTGCCGTCCAGTTCAGCCAGGGTGTAAGCATCCAGGCGTACGCCATCCAGATACAGGAAGTCGCCATCCAGCTTATCAGCCTTTGCGATGATGTCCAGCTTCTCGATGGTCTCGGTCCTGGTATGCTTGGAATCGTTCAAGCAGGTATAGGTCATTTCACCTGCGGTGGTGTAAGTAGGCTCGGTAGTAACCTTACCTTCGTCCCACTTATGGTCCTTAGGAGTGAGAACAAAGTAGGGGTTCTTCTCCAGATAATCCAAAGCTTCCTGATCACCGTTTCTGGAGTTGAAGACAGTTCCACAATCGCTACAAGTGATCTCAATATAGCCTTCTTCTTCACAGAAGGTATGAACGACCAATTTGCCAAATCTTGTGCCTTTATGAACAGCCCAGGTGTTTTCAGCGCTCTCATAAGAGTGGTAACCTTCGGCAACGTAGCTGCCCAGGTTGGTGCCGGTGGTATGAGTGTTCGCAGGATCGAATCCTACGAAGTTACCGCCGTAAACCTTCAGAGTGCCTTCGTTGTTGTCCTTGCAGTTCAGAACCCAAACGTATTCGGTCTGAGTAAAGGTACCGTCATAGATCTTAACAGTACCGCCATCTCTGGTGTAGATGGTATCGTTGGTATGATCCAAAGTATCTACACCAACCATGGTATTATCCTGATAGGTCACGTATGCGCCGCCGTAGATCTCTACGTGGCCACCCTTGGCCCATACAGCACTACCGCTACCGGTATTATCGGTATTGGCAGTAACAGCGCCTTCACCTTGGATCTTAAGAGTACCGGAGGTAACGACGATAGCTTCGCCGGTAGAAGTAATGTTCTTTCCGTTCAGGTTCAAGGTCGCATTCTGAGTAAAGGTTACACCTTCTTCGCCCAGAACGATATCCTTCAGCAAGGTGATGGTTGCGTCGGCTTCGGCATCTGCAATGGCATCGGCCAAAGTAGCGTACTTCGTATCGCCGATTGCTGCAACGGCAGCGGCGTCGAACTTCAACTGAGCCAGTTCAGCTTCAGCAGCTTCCAACAGGCCCAGGTTCGCAACGTAAGCCTTCTGATCTTCGGTCAGGTCTTCGTAAGCAGCGCGGGCAGCCAGGATAGCGGTTTCACTGTCCAGAGTGATCTTACCCAGGGCCACGATCTGAGCATCCATAGCAGCAGCGGCGGCCTTGTCGGCGGCTTCCTTGTCGGCAGCAGCCTGCAGGGCATCGATTACAGCCTCGGCATTTTCCAGCGCTTCCAGATTTACAACATAAGCCTTCTGATCTTCGGTCAGGTCTTCGTAAGCAGCACGGGCAGCTTCAACAGCAGCCTTGTCGTCCAGAGTCTGAACGTTCAGATCAGCGATCAGAGCGTCTACCTCAGCAGCAGCTTCCTTATCGGCGGCGATCTTATCGCCCACAACGTCGGTCACGGTCACTACGCAGGTGGCGGTGAATTCGCCGTCTACAGTGGTTACGGTGATGGTAGCCTCGCCCTTGCCAACGGCAGTTACAACGCCGTCTGCAACGGTGGCAACCTCTTCGTTATTGGACTTCCAGGTAACGGTCGTATCGGTTGCATTTTCGGGAAGAACGGTGGCAACCAATTCGCCGTTGGGCTTATTGGTAACGTCCAGTTCCAAAGTAGCCTGATTCAAGGTTACTCCGGTCACGAAGATCTTGTTGATCACTTCCCAGGTATTCTCGCATACGCAGGTAAAGGTGGTAACGGAACCGTCTGCGCTATCTACGGAGGTAGCCACGTCGGCGCACTTCACGTGTTCGGTTGCGTAATCGCCGTGCTCACAGCACTCATAGTGTTCGCCGCCAGCGCCTTCGCCCCGAACCATAACGATCGTATGGGTGGGAAGTTCGGCTTCATAATCTGCGGTATGAACGCCAAAAATTGAATTCAGTATATCATCCAGATGATGGGTACATTCTGCCTTTTTGGCAACCTCGTCACGGGTAATGCCCATGATCACGCCGGTGTTATCGGTGTAGTAAACACCAACGTCTTTAATGGTTACCATGAAGGGAGCCTTATCGCCTTCTGCAATGAAAGCAGCCTCGCCGTTCTTCACGGTGAACATAGCAGCTTCCAAATTAGCGTTAGCGTTATAAGCAGCCTCGCCGGCAGTTTCAGCAGCCTGCACGTTAGTGTTGGCGCCTGCTGCATTTTCGTAAGAAGCGATGTCGTTATTGTAAGCAACAACGTTCTCAAAGTTTGCAAAATATGCAGTGTCTGCAGTCTTGGTAACAAAGGCGATTTCGCCATCGCCTTCCACGGTATTGTTGGTCAGAACCATATTCTTAACCGTAATACCGGATTGGGTGGTAGCCAAGCCCGCTTTATGGTTATTAGCCAGGTAAACGAGGGCACTGCCTTCGCCATCCAGATTCAACTTACAACCATCGATCACAATGTTTTCGATCGTAGATTCGGAGGCAAGATTAGAACGTGCATCAATGGAGCTCACCAGGAAGCCGGAAGGAGTATTATTGGAGCCGCGCACTTCGCAGTTGCGGATCACGATATCCTTTGCGGTCATTTTGCTATACAGATGACCAACGAAGAACGCAATGTTCTTATATTCGCCCTTATCGACAGAGCAATTTTCAAAGGTAACGTTGGTGATGGTGGCAGCGGGAGTGTTATAGGTAAAGAATGCGCCGTAGTCCTGGCTTGCGGTGGTATGACCGTTCACAAAATGCAGGTCTTTCACCCAACTGCCGCGGAAATACGGAATAAAGCCGGTGGTTTTGGCACTGAAGCCGGTAATGGTGTGGTTATGGCCATCCAGATTTGCATTCAGACCATGGATCCGCAGGAATTGAGATTCGGTCAGATCCAAATCAGCCATAATGTGCAGGGTTTGAGCAGTATTATACGCGCCTTCCGCAAAAGTAAGAGCGGTGCCGGTGGGTCCTTGGCCGGCATAAAGCAGGTCGTCTTCATCGTAAACACCAATATTCACGTAAGTGGTGCTACCGATGGGGTTCACCAGTTCGATCTTAGCGCCGCTCATAGGCAAAGTAACGGAAGCGGCTTGCATGGAAACAGGAATCTTATCCTCTGCAGTCAGCTGGATCTTGGCAACCAATTCGGCAACCTTGGCATCCAGGGTGGCCTGATCGTAGGTTGCGATCTCAGCCTCGATGGCAGCAAATTCTTCCACGATTCCGGGAACCTTAGCGTTCCAGAATTCGGGATGCAAGGGCAGTTGTTCAGCACCAAAGGCCTTCAGCGCAACCAGATCAGCAGTCTTGAGGCAATCGGTGGTAACAACGGCATCGCCTGCACCAACGGTAAAGTTTTTACCTTCCAGAGTACCAATCACGTCTTCAGCAACGGTGAAGTTAGCATCGGGATAGCCGATCAAAGCGGCCAGGTCGATGGTTTCACCGGCGGAAGCGTAGGTCGTAACAGATTCAGCCCCCTTGGTAAATTCAACGGTTACCTTGCGGGCCTGGGTGGCTTCGTCTGCATAATAAATAACGCCATCCACGAGCTTATAGAATTTACCGAAGTTCGCCTTATTGGCCAGGTAAGCGGCTCCACCTGCGCTATCGGCTACAACGGTATCATTAGCGAAGTCGACCATGTTTTCATAAACGTAAACCATGGAACCATCTTCGCCCTCTTCTTGTACCAGTAATTCGCTGATGGGTCTATTGCCTATCGCAGTAGTTGTATCATAACGATTATACAGGTTGTTATCAACAAATACGTTTTCGGACGTTACAACGTTTACGGGCAAGTATTTCCCACCTTCACGGTATCGGAGCACATAAGAAGTATCGTTCCCGGCGGCAACAACGTTCTTCAAATCGATCTCGTGTTTATGACCTTCGGTCGTAACAAAGAATTCGCCCAACAGCAAAGCTGCACCGCTTCCGCCGTGGGTATTGCCGGTGATCAACAGATTTTCAACGGACATATCGCCATCATTGCCGGCAAACTCCACAGCAAAATAGGAGGAACCATTCTTATTAGTAATTTGGTTGTTGCGGATAACAACGTCCTTTACAGTTACGTCGCAAGCACCATTGGGACGCCCAAAGAAGGTACTCAGGTTATTGATATTTGCGGTCAAAACGTTATCCTCGACCACAATGTTCTGTACCTTAAACTTATGGCTCCCTATAGTGTACATAAACAGAGAGAAGTTATTTTGCCCTTTACCATCTACAGTTGCAGGCTGGGTGTGATTCACATTTGCATTACGGATGGTAATATTTTCAATCAGACCTTCGCCTGTTTCAGAATTGTTGGAAACGTAGTAGTTCATGAAGATGGAGGATTCCAGTGCATTGGTGGTATAAACCACATCTTCATCATAATCGAAAGTTACGTTACCAACATAGGGTCCGTTATACTGATAGAAGAAGCCATTCTGATTCAAAGGAGCATAGTTCCAGATGGTGTGATTCTGACCATCAAAAGAACCGTAATACTTATGCAAACGGGTGAAAGAAGAACCTCTCAGATCCAGATCCGCCATCAGGTAGATGGTTTGACCTGCACAACCCAGGTTACTACCGGTCAGACTCTCCAGATCCGCATTATTATAAACACCGATATTCTTATAGACCGTGCTATTTTTGGGATTAGCAATAGCAGCAATCTCTGTGCCGTTCTTCAAGGTTACGGCAGCCTGATTCATGGTGGCGGGAACCTTATCGGTCTCTGCCACAACGAACTTGGCAGCAACAGCATTGACATCGGCATCCAGTTCGGCCTGCAGAGCATATTCTTCCTTGGCCAACTTCTCTTCGATGGCGGCCAAATCAGCACCGATCCCCTTCAGCGCCCAGAATTCTTCGTGAGCATTATAAAGTTCCGTCAGGGTGTCAACGTCCTCGCGGCCTACCATAATCACGTCGGTGGTATAGGTATCATCGCCGGCGCCAAAGGTAGCAACCGTGCCGTCTAAAGAACCGGCATTTCCATCGGTTCCCGTAAAGGTGGCACTCTCAACGTCCAGCAGTTTGGCCAGATCAACGGTTTCACCCTTATACCCGTAAGCCTCAAATTCCTGATCATTCGCCTTAGTAGCGATCACAGTTATCTTATGAATACCATCCTCAGCCGTTGCATAGGTGGGGTTGGTCTTGGTTTCGTTTTCTTTCCAATAAACGGGAGCACCGGTAGAGGTAGTGAATCCCTTTTGGGACAGAACAATAGCAGCCTCTCTGGCGCTTGCGCACTCATCCAAGCGAGTCTGACCGGAAGCGTTACCGCCCATTACGTCGGTCTCGCTTGCAAAGTAATAGTTATTCTTGCCGGAGTAGTTCACACCCAGGGGGCGGGTTTTGGTCATAGTAAATGCGGGATCCTTGATATCAACATCCACGTCTGCCCAGCAGTTGTTGGCAGTGGTTGCCGCTTGAGCATAACCGCCCACGCCTGCAGTTGCAGTTAGGGTATAATCGGTCCCACCGGTAACCTGGTGGATCGTGATCTTACCGGTCACCCAGCAGTTGTTGATGGCACCGGGTGTGGTTTTAGATCCCTTACCGATCATCAGCCCGTAACGCTGGTATTGGCCGGTTCCCTGAGTTTCACGGAGGAAATACTCAGCAGTTGCATTTTCCATACCCAGATCGCTGACAGTGTCACTGACTTTTACAAACAATGCGCCGGTCAGGTCGGTTGACGAACGGGTATAGTTGAGCGTGCGCCAGTTTTTGACCACGTGATTATTTCCGTAAATGGGTACCAGGATAGCAGAGGTTGAATCCGCGGTTCCGTCCATTCCTTCACACTGACCGATGGGAATAAAGGTATCCAAACCGCATTTTCCCTCTTCGTTCCGGAACAGGGGAAGATCGTTCATATCAATATCATTGGTGAAATTGATGGAAGTGATCCCATAGGCATTTATCAACGACTCTGAATTCATTGTCGTGTAGTGAGAAAGCATCAAGGACAGCGCAAACAGATCAGCGGCATTTTCAATATTGGCAACGCCGATGTCATAGTTGGTGTCCACGCTGAATTTATTCAGCCCGGCAGAGAAAGCAGCAAAAAGCTTAGATTCCTTTGCCAAAGTATTTTCGCCGATATTATCGGTGGTATGGGCTACACGACGAGCAACGATGTTATCTTCGCCGTCGTAATAAGTAATGACGGGATAACCTACACCTTCAATTACACTATATCCCACCTTATATCCGGAAGGAATACCGATCTGGGTTACGTCGGTATTCAATCTTTCAAAAGCTGTGGTGGTAAAGTCTGCTTTGGCAAATTCCACTGCCGCATCATCTTTTGCATTTGCGGCAGTGTCATTCTCGCCTACGCCGTTTTCATATCCGCCTTCATGGGTGGAAATATAGCCTAAAGGTTGGGTAACGTAGGCATTGTTGGCGCAATTCATATAGCCAGATAGACGCCCGCGACCCAAGCCGGAGTGTTTCATCTGATTATTGGAGGGGGCTTGGTTATACGCCAAGGAGATCCCATAGTTATAGCTATTTTTGATAGTTTTTTGGAACCCAGAATGTACATCACCATACAGACCGCCACCGTAATTGGAACTGATATACAGACCCAAATAGTAGCAGTTGATCATGGAATCGCCATTGCCGGTTTTGCCAAACAAACCGCCGCTGTCGGAACCGGCGGTCATAACGGTTGCAGCGGACCAACAGTTATAATAGTCGGATTTGCCGCCTGCATAGCCGACCAAAGACGCACTTTTGCCAAGGCCAACAACAAAACCACTGGCAATGCCAACGTTCTTCAACACGGCGCCGTTGACAACAAACAAACCAACGCAATCGAAATTCGGCAAAACGATGGCCAAATTCTTGATCACAAATCCGTTTCCGTCGAAGGTGCCGGAAAAGGCATAGGATGAATTACCGATACCGGTGAAATTCTTCCACCCCATATCGATATCGGCAGCCATGGTAAAGGTATAGCCGGAAAGTTCATTTCCGCCACATACCAATTCTGCCATTTTTTCAAGGCCGGCACGGTCGGTAACCTTATATGCGGTTACGTTCTCCTGCAGGCCGTCCTTAATGTCCGGTTGTTCGGTCACGTCGACCAAACCGGTATTTGCGGCGACCTCGCCTTCTGCGTAAAGAGAATAATTATTCCCCTCCGCATATGCAGGCACCACGAAACAAGCCAGCATACTGAGCAGCATGCAGACCGTCAACACCGCGGACATTACGCGTGTTTTCTTCGTGAACATAACAATGTTCCCTCCTTCATTATTTTTATAACGGTTGCCATCACTTGGGGTGTAATGACACTATTATACGATATCATTTTAACACCCGAACGCAAAATTGACCATCACCTTATGTTGTTATTTTCACACATTTTGTGGAATATTTTATAAATAGCGGAAAATAATTGTAGAATTTTCACAAACTGCCCGTAGGGGACGGCGGTTCCCGACGTCCCGCAAAATCCCATCAGATCCATCGGGCCTCTACCCACAAAAAAACACCCCCTGCCGCGGCAGGGGGTGTTGCTTGATCAAAATAATCAGGCGGTGGCGATCTTGTTCAGCTCGTTCTGCATCATGCAGAAGTTCACAATGCCCAGACCAACCAGACCCAGGATCAGGTACAGGATGGAATTATCGCTGTGGGGAATGCCTTTCATCTGGCAGCCTTCGGCGAACTTCTTTTCAGCCAGGAAGAAGCCCAGGAAGGGCAGGAACAGCATCAGAACGATCTCCAGGATACCGTCGTCGTTGGGGTCCTTCACGGAAACGGCTTCTTTCGCCAGCATAATGGCCCAATAAATGCCGTAGATCCCGCAGGTTACCAAGGTCAGAATGATCGCAGTTACAATGTTTCTGTTTTTGATATTCATAGAAAAATACCTCCTATTTATTTTCTTCATCATAACACGGCAAAGGAGCAAAGTCAACAAATTTCCGCATATTATTGACAGTTTTCCTTCCCTGTTGCTATAATAAAAGCATCAAATAAAAGAGAGAATCCTATGAACCGAAAAACAAAAATCATCCTGATCACAGGGATCATTTTGGCCGGGGGCGGGCTATTGGCTTGGGCGCTTTCCCGCTGGGACGTGGGGTTGCTGTGCATCTTCCGGTGGCTGACCGGCCTGGAATGCCCCGGGTGCGGCAATACCCGGGCCACCCTGGCTCTGCTCCGGCTGGATTTTGGTGCCATGCTCCGCTATAACCTGATGTACCCCCTGGAGATCTTTTATATCGCCTTCGTCTACCTGACCGCCTGCCGGAACTATGTCCGGGAGGGGCGGTTTTACTACGGCACCCGCCGGATCAAATGGGATATCGCCTTTTTGGCGGTGATGCTCCTTTGGACGGTAATCCGCAACCTCCTTTGACCCCCTCCGACGTGCCGGCGGGTCAGCGGACCCCCGCTCCTCCTATTCCCCCTCGGGGGGGACAAACAAAATGTAATTATACGGCCCTGCGGGAAGAAACGGTCTCCCGCAGGGCTGATTTATTTTGATTAAAAATGAAAAATACCCCGTAGGGGACGGCGGTTCCCGACGTCCCGCAAATATTCTATCGCTCCGACGGGCGGATGAAAGGCATCCGCCCCTACGATGAAAATTGCAATTGTGCCGGTAGGGGACGATGACCACATCGTCCCGTTAAAATTCCATCAAACCAACGGACCGTCCGGGAGGCCGGTCCCTACAGGGTAATTCTAAATCGTGCCGTAGGGGACGGCGGTTCCCGACGTCCCGCAAAATCCTATCAGATCTGCAGGGGAGAAAAATACACACCTGCGGTGTGATGTCATACAGTGCGGAACGGCACATAGGCCGTTCCCTACAGATTACATACGCCCGTTGGACGATTACATACACACCTGCGGTGTGATTGACCCCCCACACCTACAAGGCTTCCCCTCAAATAATATCAGCGCCCCGGGAGATTCTTTATTCCCGGGGCGCCGTAGGCTATCTTGCAATTACTTGTAGGTTGTTCCCCCTCCAGAGGGGGAACACGAGGGGCACGCCTGCCCCTCGGAGGGGGTCAAGGGGGTCCAGAAGTGGTGGGGCTCCAGAAGGCCGGCGGGCGGGTCGCCTTGGAGGATCCGCACCGAAAGAGGGGCGGTGATCTCCCGCTCGATCAGCCGTTGGATGGCCCGGGCGCCGTAGCGCTTATCGTAGCCCCGCTCCACCGCTTCTGCCGCCACCTCGGGGGCAAAGGTCACGGTGTGGCCGCCCTCGGCCAGCCGTTTTTCCAGTTCCCGCAGGTGGAGGGCGGCGATCTCCACCAGTTCCGGCCGTCCCAATTCCCGAAAGACGATGATCTCGTCTAACCGATTCAAAAATTCCGGCCGCAGTTTTTGGGTGACCGCCCGCTTTGCTGCCCGCCGGCTATCGTCGGCGGGCTCCGCCCCAAAGCCCAGCCGCTCCTTTTGGAGGGCCTCGCTCCCCAGGTTAGAGGTCAACACCAGGAGACAGTTGCGAAAATCGGCGGTCTTACCCCGGCCGTCGGTCAGCCGTCCCTCGTCCAATACCCCCAGCAAAATGTTCAGCACCTCGGGATGGGCCTTTTCGATCTCGTCGAAGACCAGGATGCTGTAGGGATGCTCCCGCACCCGGCTCACCAGCCCGCCGCCCCGATCGAAGCCCAGATACCCGGGCGGGGCACCGATCAATCGGGCCACCGAATGAGATTCGGTAAACTCCGCCATATCGTAGCGGAGCAAAGCCTCCTCCTTCCCAAACAGCTCCTTGGCCAACAGCTGTGCCAGCCGGGTCTTGCCCACCCCGGTGGGGCCGCAGAAGAGGAGGGTGCAGGAGGGGCGGCGGGGGTCGTTGAGCCCCGCCCGGCTCCGCCGCACCGCCCGGCAAAGGGCGGTGATCCCCTCCTGCTGGCCGATGAGCCGGCTGTTCAACCGCTGTTCCAGATCCGCCAGCTGTTCCACCCCCTGGTCGGTCAGAGGAATACCGGTCTGCTGACTGATAATGGCCGCCAGCCGGCTTTCGGTCACCTGAGGCCGGCGGGCGGGAGCCTCTTTTTTCAGGATCCGCAGTTGATTGATCTCCTCCCGGAGAGTCATGGCCTCCTTCAACTTTTTATTACGAAGGAGGTGATCTAATTGCTGTTGCTTTTGCAGAATTTGCTGATCCACGGAGCGCTCCTGCCCCTCGAAGGCAGAAAGCTGCGCACCTGCTCCGGCCTCGTCCAGCAGGTCGATGGCCTTATCGGGCAAGAACCGATCCCCCAGGTACCGCACCGAAAGACGGATGGCCGCCTCCAGGCTCTCCTCGGGATATTCCACCCCGTGGTGCTGTTCCAGCCCCGGCCGTAAGCCCCTTAAGATCTCCATCGTCTCCTCCTGGCTGGGCTCCTCCACCCGAATGGGAGCAAACCGCCGTTCCAGGGCGCCGTCCTGCTCGATATAGCGGCGGTATTCCTCCAGGGTGGTGGCACCGATGACCTTGACCTTGCCCCGGGCCAGGGCAGGCTTGAGGATATTGGCCGCATCGATGGCCCCCTCGGCGGCGCCCGCCCCCACCAAAATATGCATCTCGTCGATAAACAGCACCAGCCGGGGATCCTTTTCCGCCTCCTCCAGCACCCCCTTCAGCCGTTCTTCAAATTCCCCCCGGTATTTGGTGCCGGCGATCATAGCCGGCAGATCCAGCATCCGGATCTCCAGTTGCCGTAGGGCAGGGGGGACCTCTCCGGCGGCAATGCGCTGGGCAAGACCCTCCACGATCACCGTTTTGCCCACCCCCGGCTCCCCGATGAGGCAGGGGTTGTTTTTAGTCTTGCGCACCAGGATGCTCATTAATTGCCGAAGCTCCCGCTCACGGCCGATCAGGGGCGAGCCCGACCCCTCCTTACAAAGGTCGATGGCAAACTTCAGGGCGGGGGCTCCGCCCTTGCGCCCCTTATCGCTCTGGAGGGGCAGATCCTTCATTCCCATCCGCTCCTGAAGCTGGTTCATCAGCTTGGCAGGCTCCTGGCCGAATTCCTCCAAAAGACGGCAGGCCATAGAGCCGCTCGCCCCACAGAGGGCCATCAGCAGATGGTCGGTTCCCACCACCGTGAAGCCGAACTGCTTGGCCAGCACCCCCGCCCGAGTGAGGATCGCCTCTAACCGGGGGGTAATATCGTTGATGGAAAGCAGGGTAGGGGAGCCTACCCCCACCAATTGTTGCAATTTTTCCTGCACCCGCTGGGCGGTAATACCCTTGGAGACCAGCAGGCGGGAGGCCACCCCGTCGTTTTCCTGGATCAGACCCATCAGCAGATGCTCGCTACCCATATAGGTATGCCCCTGCTCCTCCGCATAGGTCAGGCTACGCTCTAAAGCGTGGGCGGCCAGTTTTGAAAATCGTTCCATATGATCCACAACTCCTTTGGAGAAAGTATCGCCAATGTTGAGAAAATCTATAATGTTGAAAAAACAAAATCAATATGTTATTATAATATGTAGCAAGGAGTTGACCCTATGATCCATATTGTATTGGTGGAGCCGGAGATCCCCCAAAATACCGGCAACATTTCCCGCACCTGTGCCGCTACCGGCTGTGCTTTGCACTTAGTGAAGCCCTTGGGCTTTCGCATCGACGAAAAGGCGGTTCGGCGGGCGGGGTTGGACTATTGGCAGTACCTGAACCTGACGGTCCACGAATCCTACGAGGATTTTTTGAAAAGCGAAGAGGGCAAGGGCAAGTTTTACTATTGCACCACCAAGGGTAAGCAGGTCTACAGCGAAGCGGATTTTACCGCCGACGGGGACATCTATCTGCTCTTTGGGCGGGAGACCCGGGGCTTGCCGGAGCGGATCCTGAAGCAGCACCCGGAGGAATGTATCCGCATTCCTATGATCAACGAGGCCCGCAGCCTGAACCTTTCCAATTCCGTGGCCATCGTGGCCTACGAGGCCCTGCGCCAGCTGGGCTTTGACAAGATGAAGACCCAAGGCGAATTGACCGGAAGAATAGATTAGTAAAGGAGAGTCTTATATGGACTACAAAATGCAGTTAACCGACGAGCAAAAGGCCATCCTGGAAGGTCGGGACGGCGAAGTCATGGCCAAGGTCATGGAGACCGTGGTCATGTACGGCGATATCTTTGGCGCCAAACGGCTGGTGCCGGTGACCCACAAGGACGCCCACCTGGTGACCAGCTTCGGCATCGCTTTGATGAAGCCCCTGTTCTCTACTATGGACAAGCTGATCGAGGCAGGCATCACCACCCAGGGGAAGTTTACCGTGGATCCCCGCCCCCTGGATTACGAAAACGTGAAGTGCACCCTTTTAGAGAAGATCGGCTTCCACGTAATGTACAAAAAGCAAAAGGACTACGAAGCCCAGCTGGCAAAAGTCGGCCTGCGGGACGGGGATTCCTTCTCCTGCACCTGCTACCTGGATCAGGTGGGCAACATTCCCAAGGAAGGGGACATCCTCTCCTGGGCAGAGAGCAGCGCCGTGGTCTACGCCAACTCCGTACTGGGTGCCCGGTGTAACCGCAACAGCGGGATGCTGGATCTGTTCGGCGCCATCGTGGGCTACGTACCAGATTTCGGGCTGGTGACCGACGAGGGGCGTAAAGCCACCTGGAAGGTCTACGTCAAGACCTCCCAAAAGCCGGAGGCTCAGGTATTGGGCAGTGCCATCGGAATGAAGGTGATGGAAGAGGTGCCCTACGTCTTCGGCCTGGATGAATTTTTGGGCAACGAGCTGACCGAAAAGAATATCGGCTACTTAAAGGACTTTGGCGCCGCCACCGCCAGTAACGGTGCGGTGGGTCTTTATCACATCAACGGGCTGACCCCCGAGGCCAAGGCCCAGGGCGAAGCCCTGATCGATCCCGCCGCCAAGGTCTACGTCATCGACGATCAGGAGCTGGAGCGGGTCTATAAGAGCTACCCCGTGATGTGGAAAAAGCCCGAAAGCAAGCCCGATCTCTGCTTTATCGGCTGCCCCCACCTGACTTTGGATCAGCTGGTCACCTGGACCGAGCGGTTGGAGACCTCCCTGGCAGAAACCGGCCGTAAAAAGGTGGCTGTCCGCACCATTATGACCACCAGCCCCCAGGTCAAGATGGCCTTCCAGGGCAGCGAGCATTATAAACAGCTGATGAAGATGGGCGTGAAGCTCACCAGCATCTGCCCCCTGATGTATACCAATAATCCTATGACCAAGGGGCGCTCCATTATTACCAACAGTAATAAGCTGCGCACCTATTCCGTGGCCCGCTATTATATGGATGCCCAGATCCTGGAGATCCTGGCCGGAAAGGAGATTACCCAATGAAAACGTTTAAAGGCAGAGTGATCGCCGGCGGTAATTGGTCCGGCGAAGCCGTGGTTTCCCGCCAGGGAGTCAATACCCTGGCCACCTTCCAGAAAAGTGCGTTGAACAACGCCAAGGAAGTGATCGTATCCGATCAGAATAACACCGATATCTTCGGGCTGAA
>JAZQAR010000135.1:0-10165 GCA_045545315.1 Eubacteriales bacterium
CAATATTAACAGGATGCTCTATTGGAAGTAAAGATATTGAAGTAGTTAATTTTACATGGATTGCAGATACCTATAAAGATAATGCGATTGAAATTGATATTAAGGTAAAGAATATCGGACAAGACACGATCGAATCCTATACCATCGAATCAGACTTATATGATTCTAACGGAAAGTATCTTACAACATTCACATCAAAAAGCGCCAGAAGTATATCTCCGGGAGAGACACGTGACGGGGATCTTCATTTAGAATTGAACAGTATTGATGCTTCTAAGGTAAAAGATGTAAAAGTATCTATCAAGAATATTGTTAGACAATAATCTGAACTAACATTTGCACTTGTACAACTCTGTAATACTATATGATTATTACAAATAACAGGCTCGTTCTAAGCAAATAAGCCCCAAATAAGCCCCAAGTTGCACCAAAAAGCAAAAAAAATCCCTAAGGCCTTGGAAATCAAGGCTTTAGGGACCTTTTATTTTGGTGCGGGCGACAGGACTTGAACCTGCACGTCGGGGACACCAGATCCTAAATCTGGCGTGTCTGCCATTCCACCACGCCCGCATATTTAATAAAAAACAAATAGAAAAGAAAGCACCGCGCTTACAAGTAATAGCAAAACAAAAGCTTGATCAACAAGACTTTTGCAACAAACGGCATATCCGTCGCAAGCAAGGGCTTGCTCGGTATCTGCCGTGTTGCGGCAACTGCTAACCTGCTCCCTTCATCTGCCACCGGCAGCGGTCGCAGTCGCAACTGCCATTCCACCACGCCCGCATATTTAAAAAATAAAAAAGAAAACGCCGTGCTTGCGATTTTCAATGAAACATATATTTGATCAGCAAGACTTTTGCAACATTCGAAAAATTCATCGCAAGTTAATACTTGCTCGATATTTTTCGTGTTGCGGCAACTGCTAACCTGCTCCCTTCATCTGCCCCCGGCAGCGGTCGCAGTCGCAACTGCCATTCCACGGTGCCTATAGAATAGTTCAGTTTTGGGTGCCGTGCTTGCGTTTCTATATTATATACGATGATTTTAAAAAAGTCAACGCCGGTTCGAAAAATTATATCCGGCTCAGGAGCCCACGGAGGTGCGGTATTCGCTGGGAGTCATACCCGCATGGCGCTTAAAGCTTTGGCAGAAATACTGGGGGGTATCGTAGCAGAGCAGGTCGGCGATCTCCGAGACCGTATACCGGGGTGTTCGGAGCAGGCGTTTGGCTTCCCGGATCTTCAGCTGGTTATAATATTGCAGAATGCTTTGGCCGGTGGCGGCCTTAAAGACCTTGGAAAGGTGGGTCTTGCCGTAGTGCAGTTCTTCACACATTTCCGGAATGGAAAGGGTGCTGTAAAGATGGCGGTTAAGGTATAGAACCATTTCGTTGTGGAGTTCTTTTGTATCCAAGGGCGCTTCCCGGCGGGTGAGCATACGATAAAGCATGATCAGGAGCTGCTCCAGATAAAGGCGGATCAATTGGGGGCCGCCGGCAGGCGCCTCCGGATTTTGCAGAAGTCCGCCCCGAACAACGGTATACGTGGCGGTGGCTTCCTGGATGATCTGGGCAATCAAACCCCTTAATTCCTTCGGCAGGAAGAGCTTTTGATCGCGAAAGATTTCCATGGCCGGAGAATCACAGGTGAACGTGATGATAAAAACGTTGCTTTCATCTATGCCGTTACTCTCAGCCATATGATAAACGTTAGGCGCATGAAACAGCAGTTCCCCGGCTTTAGGCTCCCAATCGGAATCGGCATTTTTGGCATGGATCGCGCCTTGATCCACGTAAACCATCTCCCAAAAATTATGGGATTCACCCTTGCTGCGATGATCTAAAGAAAAGTTAAAATAATGGATCGTGATCAGATCAGAGATCCGAATGAGCGGAACGGAATGTTGATGCCGATATGCCATAATGTCCTCCAAAGCGAACAAAAATATACAACGGATGAACGATTTTATATTTCTTTCCGATGTTGGTTATTGTATCATAAAGATAATAAAAATGCAATAAGAAAGAGGGAGTTTTCTATGCTGAAGGTTGGTATTTTAGGCTTTGGCGGTATCGCCCGCAGCCATCGTAAGGGCTACGAGATCCTGGCCAAAGAAGGTGCGCCGGTGGAATTGGTTGCCTTGTGCGACATTAACCCGGAGCAGTTTGAAAAGGCTGTAAGCATCAACAGCGGTTCGGACAAAACGGCGGTTTCCCCCAAGGAACTGTATCATACCTATACAGACCTGGAGGAGATGCTGGAAAAGGAAGAACTGGACGTGGTGGATATTTGTTTGCCCACCTATCTTCATTGCGAATATGCCTGCAAGCTGTTGAAGCGGGGTTATAACGTGCAATGCGAAAAGCCCATGGGTCTGAATGCAGCAGAATGCCAAAAGATGCTGGAGACCGCCAAGGAAAGCGGTAAAAAACTGATGATCGGGATGTGCCTGCGGTTTGACGCTATGTATCTGGAACTGAAGAAGATGATCGACGAAGGTACCTACGGCAAGGTGAACAGCGCCTATTTTGAACGATTGAGCAGCTGCCCCCGCTGGGGATTTGACGGCTGGTATCATGATTACGACCGTTGCGGCGGTGTAGCCATGGATCTGCATATTCACGACGTGGATATGATCCGGTTCCTGTTTGGCGATCCGGATGCGGTATCTGCACAATCCGTTGACGCCGTTGTAAGAGGCACCGGCATCAATACCCATTTCGTCTATAAAGATAAGATTGTTTCTGCCTCTGCAGAATGGGGGATGAGCAACAGCTGGAAGTTCAGCACCGGCTACCGTGTGAACTTCGAAAAGGCCTCCGTGGTACTGCAAAAGGGTGTTATCACCGTTTATCCCGCCGAGGGCGAGCCCTTTGACCTGGAGTTCCAAAAGAAGGATCATATGGCGGCAGAGATCGAATATTTTGCTTCCACCATCCTGGGTGAGCGTGAAAATACCCGTAACACGCTGGAAAGTTCGATGAAGACCGTGGAAGTGGTGAAGAAAATTGTTGAAAGCGCCGATAACGGCGGTAAATTTATGGAGGTATAAACAATGCAAATTGGTGTTATGATCGGCTTGCGTAAGCAAGACACAGATTTAATGGCAAAATTCCGTGAGATCAAGGAGCTGGATCTGCAGCATTGCCAGATCAGCATTTGGGACCCCGCATTTTATACGGATGAATGGGCTGCCAAGATCAACGAGGCAGTGGCAGAAACCGGCATCACCGTCAGCACCCTGTGGTGCGGTTATTCCGGCCCCGTGGAATGGAACTTTACCTACGGCCCCATGGTCAATGGCCTGGTTCCCCCCGCGTATCGGATGATCCGGGAGAAGGAACTGCTCCAGGGCTCTGAATTTGCAACCAAGATCAACGTGGATCAGATTGCTACCCACGTGGGCTTCCTGCCCGAAAACTACTACGATCCCGATTTCCGGGGCACCGTTGCTTCCCTGCGGAAGATCTGCAGAGTGATGAAGGAGCGGAACCAGAAGTTCCTGTTCGAAACCGGCCAGGAGACCCCCGTAACCGTGGTTCGTGCCATTGAAGAGATCGGCCTGGATAACGTTGGTATCAACTTCGATACCGCCAACGTCATGCTCTACGGTAAGGGCAATGCGGCGGATTCCGTTCTGATGTTTGGCAAATACGTTATGGATACCCATATTAAAGACGGCTTCTATCCCACCGACGGTCAACATCTGGGCAAAGAGGTTGCCGCAGGCGAAGGCCTGGCAAACTTCCCCTTGGTGCTGAAGAGACTGAAGGATTGCGGATATACCGGCCCCTTCACCATCGAGCGTGAGATCAAGGGTGAAAAGCAGATCGAGGATATCATCAAAGCCAGAGACCTGCTCCGTGAGATCGAAAAGACCCTGTAAATCAAATAAAAATTCCGGATGCGAAAGCATCCGGAATAATTTTTTAAGAAACAAATTAAAAGCGCAGTTGAGAAATCAACTGCGCTTTTGTTAGATTGAAAGGGGTAAATTAGTTACCGTATTCAACGGCCAACTTACAAGCCTTATCGACCAGGTTTGCAACCTTGGTCATTTCGGTTACCATGTTAACCTCGGGCTTATGAGCGGTCATAGCAGCCCAAACCTGTTTTTCTTCAGCATCGTCCAGCTGATAGAAGGCCTGGTTCATCTGCAGACCGAAGTAGGTGCTCTTGGTAACGAACTCGAAGTATTCCTTACGGGCAGCATAGTCGAACTTCAGGTAGCTGGTGGTAGCCTGATAGTCGAAGATGGCCTCGGTGAAGCGGTTAGCCCACAGCTCCATGAACTTAACAACGTAGGGAGCGTTGGCCTGGTTCTTCATCTTCTTGGGCAGCATCAGGGTGTAGCCGTAGCTGAAGCAAGCGTCACGGCCATCTTTGCCGGTTCCCTTGGGATAGGGTACCCAGTTGAACTTGTGGGTATGGCAATACAGCTCTTTTTCAGAGTTGTCGTAGTCGTTCATCAGGTTCAGGGTATCCATCATCATAACGTCGCCGTTGGAGTACATGGAGCCCCAGCTACCGCCGCACTGAATGGACTTCAGAACGGAGGAATAAGCGTTATAGGCATCCAATACACGCTGATCGGTCCAGTTGTTGATGATCTTAGCTTCGCTGGACTTGGTGTCGATCTCCAGAGGACCGCAGCCGTTGGCCAGAGCGTAAGCATAGTAAGCGTCACCGGAGCAAAGAGCATAAGCATACAGTTTTTTACCGGAGGAAGTGGTCTTGGGAACGGAGCGCAGGAAGCTGGCGTAGGTATCCCAGTTCCAGTTGCCTTCCTGCCAGGTCTTGTGGGGATCCTTCAGGCCGAATTCTTCAACCATGGACTGATTGTACCACAAAACGTTAACGGCGCCGATGGGGCTGATGCAGCGATACTTACCGGCCCACTTGGTCATTTCCAGGATCTGAACGTCAACACCGGGGGAGTTACCCAGGTTTTGCATATTCACGTAGGGATCCAGGGGCTGGGTCAGCTGCAAAGCTACAGGGAAGCTCCCTACGTGAGTGGGGATGGCATCCAGAGCCTTACCGGCGTTCATATAAGTAAGAGCCTGGGAAACGGATTTGTCAAAACGGGATTTGATGTACTTGATCTGAAGACCGTATTCCTTCTTCAGAGCATCCCACCATTCCCATTCACCGACCTGCTTACCTTTATCATCCTTATACTGGAAGGTATCGTACATAATGGCGGTGATCAGGGTGAAGGATTTACCCTTCAGGTCCTTCAGCTTGATACCGTTCTTTACAAAGCCGGTGGTATCAAGGTCAAAGGAGGGGGCTATGCCGGTGTTCAAGGGTTTCGCTTCAGCAACCAGGGGGTTGGAGTCCGCGCTATACTTCTTGGTTTCGTCGTATTGCGTGATCAGCTCGTCCTGAGTGGTAGGAGCTTTCTCTTCTTCTTTATCGCCCTTATCCTTGTCTTTGTCCTTATCTTTGTCCTTATCCTTGTCCTTGTCTTCGTCCTTGTCTTTGTCGTTGTCTTTGTCGTTTTCGTCTTTGCCTTCGTCCTTGTCGTTTTCGTCGTCCTTGTCGCCGGAGTCGACGTCTTCGCCTTCGTCGTCGCCGTCGTCTTCGGGGCCTTCAACGTCGCCGACCGTGTCGTCATCCAGCATCAGGCCGGGATCATCGCCTTTTTTACAGGCGGTGGACAGGGTAACGAGCATCAGGATCGCCATCAGCAAAGCCAGAAGCTTGCTCATTTTCTTCATACCATTTTCTCCTTTCAAAAATACACTTGTAATGGTGCATAGTAATATTAACATAAGTTTTAAAAAAATGCAACATAATTATTGAAAATTAACAAAAAATATACAATATAAAACAGGGTTATTGACGTAAAAATCTGTTTTTAGATTACTTGGTCATCTTTTCCTGCTTGATCTTATGATCGATGACGTGGCGGGAGGCCAGCTCGTCGTGGATCTCCTCCAGGGAGATGCCCGCTTCGATCATCAGCACCATCAGGTGATAGGTCAGGTCGGCGATCTCATAGACCGTTTCCTTTTTATCATTGGCCTTGGCGGCAATGATCACCTCGGTGGATTCCTCGCCCACCTTCTTCAGGATCTTATCCAGCCCCTTTTCAAAAAGGTAGGTGGTGTAGGAGCCTTCCTTTTTATCGGTCTTGCGGCCCTCGATCAGCTGCATCAGGCTTTGCAGAGAGAATTCGTGCCGCTCCTCGCTTTCCCAAAGGGGCTTTTCAAAGCAGCTTTCGGTGCCCAGATGGCAAGCGGGGCCCTCCGGCTCCACTAAAACGACCAGAGCATCGTTGTCGCAATCGGCGGTCACGGAGACCACGTGCTGATAGTTGCCGCTGGTCTCGCCCTTGAGCCAAAGCTCCTGCCGGGATCGGCTCCAAAAGCAGGTCAGCCCCTTTTCCAAAGTGATCTGCAGGCTTTCCTTATTCATATAGGCCAAGGTCAGGACCCGCTTGGTCTTGGCATCCTGCACGATAGCAGGGATCAGACCCTTTTCGTCAAATTTCAAATCTTCGATCTTTATCATATTGCTTTTCCTCTCAAAGGCGGGCAGAAATGCCTGCCGCCGCCATTTTTTCTTTCAGGTCCCGGATCTCCACCTCACCGAAATGGAAGATAGAGGCCGCCAGCCCCGCATCCACCTTGGGCAGGGTATGGAACAGGGTGATGAAATCCTCGATACAGCCGGCACCGCCGCTGGCGATCACCGGCACCGAAACGGCGTTGCACACCGCCTCCAGCATAGGCAGGTCAAAGCCCTGCTTGACCCCGTCGGTATCGATGGAGTTGACCACCACCTCGCCGGCACCGTTGCCAACGCACCGCTTGATCCATTCGATGGCTTCCATGCCGGTGTTTTCCCGGCCGCCCTTGGCAAAGACCCGGAACACGCCGTCCACCCGCTTCACGTCTACGGAAAGCACCACGCATTGATCTCCGTAGAGCTTGGCGGCTTCGCCGATCAGGTCGGGGTTGCGGATGGCACCGGAATTAACACTGACCTTATCGGCCCCGCATTTTAACACCCGGTCAAAATCCGCCACGGTGTTGATGCCGCCCCCCACCGTCAGGGGGATAAATACGCTGGCGGCAGTCTCCCGCAGGATATCGGTGAACAGCTCCCGCCCCTCGGCGGAGGCGGTGATGTCGTAAAATACCAGCTCGTCGGCACCGTTGGCGCTGTAGAACTTGGCCAGCTCCACCGGAGAGGCCACGTCGCCTAATTTTTCAAAATTAACTCCCTTGACCACCCGTCCGTTTTTAACGTCCAGGCAGGGGATGATCCGCTTGGTGATCATCGGGCCACCTCCAATGCTTCCTTCAGATCGATGGCGCCGGTGTAATAGGCCTTGCCGATGATGGCGCCGTAAAGGTCCATCTGTCTTAGGCGCCGTACGTCCTCCAGGGTGGAGACCCCGCCGGAGGCGGTGATCTGAACGGTGAATTTTTCGCTCATTTCTTTATAAAGGGGCAGGTTGGTGCCCTGCATGGCCCCATCCTTGGAAATATCGGTGCAGATCAGGGTTTTCACCCCCAGCTCCTGCATTTTTTGGCAAAATTCGAAGGCGGGGATCCCGGATTTTTCCGTCCAGCCCTTCACGGCCACCATCCCGTCCTTAATGTCTACCCCCACGGCGATCCTTTCACCGTAGGCGGCGACAGCGGCCTCCAAAAAGGCCGGATCCTGTACGGCGGCGGTGCCCAGGATCACCCGATCGATGCCGGCGGAAAGATACCGTTCCACGATCTCCATGGAGCGGATCCCGCCCCCGATCTCACAAAACAGCCCGCTTTCTTTTTTGATGCGGCAAACGGTCTCTAAATTTGGGGTATCGCCGGATTTGGCGCCCTCCAGATCCACCAGATGGATATGGGTGGCACCCGCCGCCTTGAAATCGGCAGCCACGGCGCAGGGGTCTTCGTTATAGACGGTCATTTGGTTGTAATCACCCTTGAAAAGGCGAACCGCCTTCCCGTCAATCAGGTCAATGGCAGGAAACAGGATCATCGGGTACCCTCCAGCTCACAAAATGCTTTTAAGATCTTTAGCCCCACCTCGCCGCTTTTTTCCGGGTGGAACTGGCAACCGTAAACGTTGTCCTTGGCCACGGCGGCGGTCAGGGGTGCGCCGTAATGGGTAGAGGCGATCAAAGCCTCCCCGCAATCGGCGGCGTAATAGGAATGAACAAAATAGACGAAATCCCCTTCTTTAATATAACGGAACAGGGGATTTTCACGCTCCAGATGCAGAGCGTTCCAGCCGATGTGGGGGATCTTTAAATCTTCGGGGATCACGTCGGCGATGGGGCGTACCGCCCCGGGGATCAGCCCCAGGCCGGGATGCTCCCCGTATTCGTAACTTTTTTCAAAGAGCAGCTGCATCCCCAGGCAAATGCCCATCATGGGCTTTCCCTTGGCCACTTCCTCCAAAAGAATTTCCTGCAGGCCGGAATTCCGCAGCTTGGCGGCGGCATCCTCAAAGGCGCCTACCCCGGGCAACAGGATCCGATCCGCTTGGCGGATGACCTCCGGGTCGGCGGTGACCACCGCCTCCGCCCCGATGGCGGCAAAGGAGCTTTGCAGGGAAAACAGATTGCCCACGCCGTAATCAATAATGGCGATCATACCAGAACTCCCTTCGTGGAGGGGATCTCGTCGGCAAAGTCCGGATCGATGGCCACGGCGGTCTTCAGACTGCGGGCAACGGATTTAAAGGCGCCCTCGATAATGTGGTGGCTGTTTTTGCCTGCCAGCTGACGGATATGCAGGGTGCAGGCGGCGTTGCGGATAAAACCCAGCCAGAATTCCTCCACCAGCTCGGTATCGAAGGTGCCCACCTTTTGGGTGGGGATCTCCAGCTCGTAGCCCAGGTAGCCCCGGCCGGAAAGATCCACGGCAGAAAGGATCAGAGCTTCGTCCATGGGCAGGATCATATTGCCGTAGCGCAGGATGCCTTTTTTATCGCCCAGAGCCTTGGCAAAGGCGGTGCCCAGGGCAATGCCGATGTCCTCGGCGGTGTGGTGGTCGTCCACCTGGGTGTCGCCCTTGCAGGTCAGCTTCAGGTCGAAGCGGCCGTGCTTGGCAAACAGGATCAGCATATGATCCAAAAAGCCACAGCCGGTGTCGATTGTGGCGGCGCCGGTGCCCTCTAAGGTCAGGGTCAGGTCGATTTGTGTTTCCGCGGTATTGCGGGTCACGGTGGCAGTTCTCATTGTTGTTCCTCCAGTATCAGCGCAATAGCCTTTAAAAGGCTTTGCATTTGTTCTTTGGATCCCACGGTGATGCGAACGTGATCTTTGATCAGGGGCTGATCAAAATGCCGCACCAGGATCCCCCGCTCCTTCAGGGTCTGGTAAAGGGCCTTGCCCTCCAGGGCGGGATGGCGGGCAAAGAGAAAATTGGCGGAAGACGCCGTCATCTCAAAACCCATTTTTTGCAGCTCTGCGGCGGTTTCGGCACGGTTTTTCGCCACGGTCTTGCAATTTTCGACTGTATAGTCGTCGTATTTCAGGGTCGCCAGTCCGGCGGCCATGGTCATCCGGTTGATGTTATAGGGGTTGGTGGAATATTTGATGGTGTTCAGGTCCCGGATCAACGCTTTGCAGCCGATCCCGTAGCCCAGCCGGGCCCCTGCCATGGAGCGGGATTTAGAAAAGGTCTGGGTCACCAAAAGGTTATCGTATTTTTTGATCAGGGGCACGGCGCTTTGGGCGCCGAAATCCACGTAGGCCTCGTCGATTACCACCACGTTATCCGGGTTGCTTTTCAGGATCTTTTCGATCTCCGGCAGGGTGAGGGCGATGCCGGTGGGGGCGTTGGGGTTGGCCAAAAAGATCGTTTTACCGGCGCCCACGTAATCCTGCAGCTCTATGGTGAAATCCTCTTTCAACGGTGCCTGGGTATAGGATACTCCGTTGAATTCCGCAAACACCTTGTAAAAGCCGTAGGTGATGTTGGGAAAGAGAGCGGGGTGGTCGGCATCGCAAAAGGCCATAAAGGCAAAGTTCAGGATATCGTCGGAGCCGTTGGTCAGTAAAACCTCCTCCGGCTCCACCCCGTAACGGTCTGCCAGGGCTTGTACCAGCTCCCGACATTCCGGATCGGGATACAGCTGCAACCGCTGGGCCTCGGCCTCGGCGGCCTCGTAGACCGCCGGATGGGGCGGGAAGGGGG
>JAZQAR010000136.1:0-2498 GCA_045545315.1 Eubacteriales bacterium
CCCAGGTTGGTCAGCCGCAGATATACCACCTCGGTATAACCGGGCTCCCACAGAGCGTTTTTGTTAAAAATATCGGATGCGCCGTCAACCTTGTTCCAGGTGCTCAGATCGGTGGAATATTCCAACTCGATATCCAGGTTCCCGGATTTAATGATGTTGTTGGCGCTGGTAACGCTGTCGGTGAACCAGGCGTAAGTGGTCCCGATCAGCATACTGATGCAAAGCAGAAGAGACAATGCACTCATCAGCAATGCACGGCGGGTATTGCTTTTTTTCATTGTTTTTCTCCTTTTTATGTATTTACCGAAAAAATACGGCATTTTAATAAAATAATTATATCACTCTTTCTTACAAAAAATCAAGAAATAATTTTCGATCCGCTTCTGCAAAGTTTGCACCGGTTGACAGAAAACCGCCTGCCGTGGTATAATTTTCACACTGAATTTGCATTAAAACCAGGAGGATCCCTATGAAAAAATTCTTTCGTATCGTGGCCTTTATCACCGTTTTGGCCCTTTGCCGTATCGGGGCACCGGCGGCAGAGGCGCAATCGGCCTTTTGCATTGAGGCCACCCCGGCCATCACCAATGCCACCTACCAATATTTAAACGATTTTTATGTCGATCAGCACCCGGAGATGGCGCTGGAATACAGCTTTGGCTCCGAACGGGACAAAAACACCCTGCAGAAGGTGGCCAACGAGATCACCGCCGGCCTGACCGACGAAAAAGCCAAGGCGGATGCTATCGTGAAATGGGTGGGGGATCATATCAAGTACGTTTCCTACCACTCCGGCGAGGCAGAATACTTTGCCATCGACACCTATTACGCCCAAAAGGGCAACTGCCTGGGGATCTCCCAGCTGATCACCCAGCTTTGCCGCCTCAGCAACGTGAAGGCGGTGATGTGCGGCGGAACCCGGGGCAATATGAAGGACGTTCTGAAGCTGGACACCAGAGAGACCGACCACGGCTGGGTGATGATCCATTGCAACGGCAGTTGGGCTCTCTACGATCCTTTATTCTCCGTTTACGGCGAGACCGATCGGAATTTTATCGCCCAATGGTATTTTACCGATTTTATTGAGGGCGTTTCTCCCTACGTGAAGGCATACGCCAACTATATCAACAGAGGCAGATGTATTTTCTATATCGACGGCCGTTTTATGCATTACGTGGAGGGGATCCCCGCCAGCCAGTTTTTCGGCAATGCAGCCGAGGGCGGCTTCAACCTGAACGGTGCGGTGCCCTATTTCACCAAAAACCGCTATAAGACCGCCAACGGCGGCGGGGACGGCTTCCATTATCTTGAAAACCCCGAAAAGCGGGATCAGATGATCAACGACGAATGCTACGCCGGCGGCTGGATCACCTACGGTGCCGGACTGTATTACGCCCAGCACAACGGCATTTTAGCCGGTTCCACCCTGAAGAACTACCAGGGCGATTGCTACTACCTGACCTTTGGCTCCGATGCGCTGAAGATGCCGGGCAAATCCACCGATTATACCTTCACCAGAGGATATCCCACCCTGATGAAGGGGGAAAGCATCCACGCCGCTCCCCGCTGGATCGACCAGCAGGTGAACGGAGAAGGGAAGGTCCTGTACTGGAAGGCCGAGACTCCGGAGACCGTTTCGGTCAGCCAGGACGGCACCATCACGGCCCTGGCCGACGGCTATGCCTGCGTTTCCGTTTGCTCCAAGGATTCCCTTGACAGCGATACCCACCATATGTTCTCCTATCTGGAGTTTTGGGTCTCCTCCAAGGAGCGCACCTTTACCCCCATCGTGGACAGCACCAAGCTGTTCAAGGACGTAAAGCCCACCGCCTGGTTCAAGGATGCCGTAGACTATGCGGTCACCCACAAGATCTTCCAGGGCACCGCCCCCAACACCTTCGACCCCAACTCCCAGCTGACCCGGGCCCAGTTCGTAACGGTGCTGGCCAATATCTCCGGCGTGAACGTCAGCGACAACAGCGTAAGCTCCGGCTTTAAGGACGTGCCCGCCGGCAAATGGTTCACCGGCGCCGTGACCTGGGCGGCCAAAAACGGCATTGTAAACGGGGTAGGCGAGGGCAAGTTCGCTCCCAACGCCAAGGTCACCCGGGAGCAAATGTGCCTGATGCTGGTCAACTATACCGAAAACTACCGCAAGACCGGCCTGAAGATCGCCAAGGATGCCCCCACCTTTGCGGACGATGCCAAGATCGCCGGCTGGGCCAAGGCGGCGGTCTACAAATGCGCCAGAGCGGGAATGGTCAACGGCGTGGGCAACAATAAGTTTGATCCCAAGTCCTCCGCCACCCGTGCCCAGGGCGCCACCATCTTTACCAACTTCCACAAAGAATATATGAACTAACGTAAAAATCCCCGCCGAAGGGTCACCCCTCGGCGGGGGTTTTTTTATTCTGAATCGTTTTCAGTTCCTCCCATTTGAAGGTTGTGTAATCCTCCTAATAATAACTGTGGTCCAAGCCCTTCATAAAGGGTTCCCG
>JAZQAR010000137.1:0-20526 GCA_045545315.1 Eubacteriales bacterium
GTCAGAAAAAATATCGCATTGCGAAGCAATATATGGACAAAAAACTGCCCGAATGAGAATGCTCATTCGGGAAGTTTTTTAGCGTTATAAGCAAATTCTGCTTTTTATAAAGCATTGTCCTTAAGAAAACGGCCCCTTCGGGCGTGGTCTTTTACACTATATTTTTATCGTTTTTCGATAAAAAGTTATTGACAAACAAAAATCGATGTGCTATGATGCAGTTGTAAAACCCACTAAAGGAGGTTTCATTATGTTGAAGATTTCAAGAAATGCATCGGTGATTCTTTCGCTGAGTCTGGCGGTCTGCTTTATGCTCGCCCTGGTGGTAACAGCCTTTTTTCTGCCGGAGATCGCCGGGGAGTTTTTAACCGCCCGCCACGGTGGAAGCGAGCTGGCGGGGCCGGATGATTTTGCCTTTGTACTGGCGGTAGCCTACGGCATTTTAGCCGTCTGCCTGGCGGCGGCGGTGATGCTGGTGCTGTTATTGCGCCGGGTTCGGCTGGGGCAGGTCTTCACCGCCCCCAGCGTGACCTACGTGCGGCTGGTCTCCTGGTGCGCCATTCTGATGGGGCTGTTATTCGGGCTGCTGGCCCACTACTTCCGCATCGCCCTGGCGGTGGCCTTTGCCGGCATCTTTTTGGGGCTTTGCGTGCGGGTGGTCAAAAACGTGATCGAGGAAGCCACCGCCATCAAAGAAGAAAACGACCTGACGGTGTGAGGTAGCGCTATGATCAAAGTGAATTTAGACGTAATGATGGCCAAGCGAAAAATGTCGTTGAACGAGCTTTCCGCCCGGGTGGGCATCACCCTGGCCAATCTTTCGATCCTGAAAAACGGCAAGGCCAAGGCTATTCGGTTTTCCACTTTAGACGCCATCTGCAAGGCGCTGGAGTGCAACATCAGTGATCTATTGGAGTATGAAGACGATGGAGAATAACGTGAATTTTCAACCCCGCTTCGATCCCCAGACCGGCGCACCCCTTTACCCCCTTCAGCGCCACGTTTATACCCTGCCCGAGGTGCTTTTCGCCTGGTTTTGCCTGCTGGCGGCCTACGGCTTTTGCCGGGTGTACCCGGTATGGGAGCATCCCCTGGGCGGTATGCTTTGGATCCTCGGGTTGTTCCCGGTCACCGCAATACTGCTAAAATGCCGGGGCGGCTCCTTTGGGCTGATGCCCTGCCTGCTGGCAGGCTCGGTGCTGTTGACGGCACCGGGACTGCTGCTCACAAGCAACAGCCTGTTCCACCTGTTGATCTACGGTTACGCTTTGGCAGTATGGTGTTACTTCGTCTCCGCCGCCGGCGGCAATCGGCTGGAGCGGGGGCTATCCGATCTTTTGTTTTTGGATTTTGTAAAAGCCATCCTGTTGCTCCCCTTCGCCTCCCTGGGCAAGCTGTTCGGCGCGCTGACCGCCGGCCACGGAAAGGGCGGAAAGGTATTTTTAAAAATCCTTTTGGGGTTTGTCATCGCCCTGGTTCCCACCGTCGTGATCGCCGTTTTGCTCTCCTATGATGCGGGATTTGTGGAATTGGCCCGAAAACTCTTTGACTTCCGCTGGGGAACCCTCTTCTCCCACTTGGGGAGCCTAATTTTAGCCATCCCCCTGGGGATGTATGCCTACGGCCTGTTCTTTTCCTCCATGGAGAAAAAGTGCGCCGAGTCCTTCACCGCCCAAGGCTGTCGCTCCGCCGCCGATCGGGCAAAGCTGTTGCCGCCCCTGACCCTGCTGGCGGCGGCTCTTCCGGTGCTGGTGCTGTACGCCGTATTCTTCGCTTCCCAATGGAAATATTATATTTCCGGCTTTATCGGGGTACTGCCCGATGCGGAAAGCTATGCGAGCTACGCCCGGAACGGTTTTTTCCAGCTCTGCGCCGTATCGGTCATCAATCTATTGTTGATCATCGGGATGCAGTTTTTCGGCAGCCGTAAAAACGGCACCGTTCGCCCCCTGACCCGGATCCTTTCCGTCCTGTTTTCCTGTGCCACCCTGGTGCTGATCGCTACCGCCATTGCCAAGCTAATCCTTTATATCCGCACCTACGGCCTGACCCCCAAGCGGGTACACGCCGCCTGGTTTATGGGCGTTTTGACGGTAATCTTTTTGCTGGTGATTCTGAAACAGGCGATCCAAAAATTTCCGCTGATCCCCATCGGTGCCCTCACAACGGCGGTGCTGTTTGCAGGGCTGATGCTCTCCGGCAGCGAGACCCGCATTGCAAACTATAACGTGGATCGCTACCTGGAGGGCTCCTTAAAGACCATTGACGTTGCCGCCCTGGAGGAGTTGGGCGACCCGGCCATCCCCGCCGTGGTACGGCTGGTGACCGCTCTGGACCGGGAGCGGGGCACGGATATCCACAGCTTCGACTTTAAGACCCCCAGTAAGGATCCCGTCTATTTTGAAGCGGCCTGGATCCTGAATAACGCCGCATCCCGGGAATCCGCCTCCTTCTTCAGCTATACCCTCCCCCGCATTCGGGCAGAGAAAGCCCTGAAGCAGGCCAGCATCCGATACCATCAAGTAACAAACTAAAAAAATGCCTCCCGTACGGGAGGCATTTTTTTATTTCTTCGCATATTCGCTGGGGCTCTTTCCGGTATATAGCTTGAACATTTTTGAAAAATGATAAAGGCTGTTATACCCCACACTGCGTGCCACCTGCTCCACTGAATCAAAGTCGCTTTCCAAGATGGATTTTGCCTTTTCGATCCGGTATTGATGCAGATATTTAATGGGCGAGACCCCGTAGATCTGTCCAAAGGTCTTGCGAAAATAGACGGTGCTGATGCCGCATTGGGCGGCTAAAGCATCATTGGAAAGGGTGCTGTCGTAATACTGATCGACGATGAGATCCAAGGCGGGCTGCAGAATGATCTTTTTATCCCGGGGCACGTAATCCCGCCCGACGGAACGATGTAGCTGCATCAGCATCTCATACAGCAAGAACTTCCGTTCCGGCTCGTTCTCCGCCGCGGTTTTTTCCAGGCGGGCAAAGCCGTTGACGATAAAGCGATGATCGGAAACCTCAAAGGGTAGAATTTTTTGACCCTCCCCCAGGGCTTCGAATTCAATGATGATACACTCCCCCGGCTCCACACATTGCCAGGAATAGGAGCAGCCCTTGGGCAAGATCACCGGGTGGGTCCCGTCGGAAAGGATCCGTTCCTCCTCCTGCTGATAAAAGGTCTTCCCGCCTTTTTTCAACACCAATGCCCACCGTTCCCGATCCCGGCGGCTTACGTTGACCCCCACCGGAGAATCCAGCAATCGGTTGGCGGAAAGCACCCTTGTAACCACGATTTCAGAAACAGAATTGATAAACAAAAACATCACCTTCCCCTTGAATTATAACAATATTAAGGTTTTTTGTAAAGAAAAAGTATCAAATTTGATAAAAAATATCACTTTGCACATTTACACCCCCTCCCCGCGGCAGTATACTGAACCCGAGGTGATCATAATGACAAAAATCCTATCCCGCCTACCTGCACCGGTCTTGGCGGGAGTTGTAAAAGAATCCAACGGAGCCGCCGCCAAGGCGGCCATTCAGAATTGTATCTATCGGGGCGCCGGAATGATCGATCTGCATCTTCCGGAGCTGGCGGACAACAGCGTGGAAGCGTTGAAGCCCATCATTGCATTTTCCCGGGTGCCGATCCTGGCCCTCAACTACCGTTCCTACGATTGGGAGGATCCTTCTCTGGCGGAGGAGGATCGGATCGCCAGCCTGCTGCGTGCCGTAGAGGCCGGCGCCGCCGGTATCGATCTGCAAGGCTACAGCTTTGACCTTCCCTCCAAGCACCGCTATTGCGGAACCGCCGCCTATTCCTTTACCCAGGGGGATCCCAAAGAAGTGGTGACCGACGAAGCCGTCATTCAAAAGCAGCGTGAACTGATCGATCAGGTACACGCCGCCGGTGCTGAGGTATTGCTCTCCTGCCATCCGGATATTCCCATGAAGGCGGAGCAGGTGGTGGAGCTGGCGCTGTTTTTGGAGCAGCGGGACCCAGATATCATCAAGATCGTTACCAAAGCCAACAACGAGGAAGAACTGGCCGAAAGTTTCCGCACGATGGTGGAGCTGAAAAAGGCTCTGAAGACCCCGGTGACCTACCACGCCGCCGGCAGTGCCGGTGCCCTCTCCCGGGTGATCAACCCGGCTCTGGGCGGGCATATTGCCTTTTGTGTGGATCAATACCGGGAAAACAGCGTGATGGAGCAGATCGATCTGACCACCGCCAAAGCGGTGATCGACGGCCTGAAACGGATCAAATAAGGAGAACGACTATGAACAATAAATCAATTCTTTTTACTGCCCCCAAGATCGCCGAGGTGCTGGATTGGGAACTGAAGCCCATGGAAGCAGACAGTGTCAAGGTCAAAATGGACTACACTGTCATTAGCGGCGGAACCGAACGTGCCTGCATTTTGGGGATGCCCAACACCAACGGGAAATGGCCCCATCGGTTAGGCTACTGCGGGGTGGGCTATGTGACAGAGATCGGCGAATCGGTGAAAAGTGTGACAGTAGGTGACCGGGTACTGGTCTACCACGGCTGCCATTCCCAATATAATATCGTCCCCGAGATCAAGGTCACCAAGGTGGAGGATGATGCCATCGATTCCTTGGATGCCGCCTTTGTGGTGATCGCCACCATGGGCCTGGGCGGAGTTCGTAAGTTAGAATTAGAGTTGGGTGAATCGGCCATGGTGATGGGCCTGGGGCTTTTGGGGATCTTTGCCATCCAATTTTTGCACCTCAGCGGGGCCTATCCCCTGATTGCCGCCGATCTCAACCCAAAACGGCGGGAGCTGGCTTTGGAATTAGGAGCCGATTACGCTCTGGATCCTTCGGCGGATGATTTCGTGGAGCAGGTCAAAAAAATCACCAAGGGCAAGGGTGTGCGTGCCACGGTGGAGGTGACGGGAGTTTCCGCCGCCATGAAGCAGGCCCTGGAATGTGCCTCCTGGATGGGCAGAATCTCACTGCTGGGTTGTACCCGGGTTTCCGACTGCCCCGTGGACTATTATCAGCAGGTGCACCGCCCCGGTGTCAAGCTGATCGGCGCCCACAATTTTGTACGCCCCAAGGTGGAATCCTACCCCCATCATTGGACCCACCAGGACGACTGCAAGGCCATTTTAGATCTGATCGCCGCCGGACGGATTCAGGTCAAGCCCATCGTTTCCCGGGTGGTAAAGCCCGAGACTGCGCCGGAAATTTACACCGAACTGTGTAACGACCCCAACTTCCCCTTGGGAACGGTCTTTGATTGGAGAGAATAATGGATAAAATCAAACTCGGACAAATCGGCATCGGTCATAACCACGGCGAGGCGAAAATGTTAGCCGCACGAAAATTCCCCGAGCTCTTTGAGATCGTGGGCTATGCCGAAGAAAACCGGCGCTGGATCGAAAAGCGGGGAGAGAAAAAGGGCTACGAAGGACTCCCCCGATTAAGCGTTGAAGAAGTGATCGCCAAAAGCGACGCCATCCTGGTGGAAAGCGACGTTTGGGATCTGACCAAGTATGCCACCATGTGTGTGGAGGCCGGTAAGCATATCCATATGGATAAGCCAGGTAGCGGAACTTTAGCAGAATATAAGCACATGCTTGATACAGCGAAAGCAAAAAATCTTGTTGTTCAGCTTGGATATATGTATCGTTATAATCCTTCAATAAAGAAGACCTTTGAAATGATTAAAAATGGTGAGCTTGGAAGCATACATTCCATCAATGCGGAAATGAGTACAAGACATTCTAATGAATATAGGAAATGGCTTAATCATTTCAGCGGTGGAAATATGTATATTTTTGGCTCACACTTAATTGATCTTATTATCTTACTGCTTGGCAAACCCAAAGAGATAACCTCAAGCATTGCTTCAAGCGGAATTGGAGGTGTTAATTCCCCTGATATTACTTCTGCAATCCTTAAATATGATAATGCTTTGGCACGAGTTTTTGTATCTTCTGTGGAGTGTAACGGTTGGGGAAGAAGATGTTTTTCCGTTGCAGGAAGTGAAGGCACCACTGAAATAAGACCGCTTGAGGTTCCTGTAAGAATGACCGTTGCAAAAAAAGGAGAAGGAAACGAATATTTTGATAATTATGCCAAGGTCGTAGATACGATTAGTTTACCTGATTCAGAACGTTATGATGAAATGATGAAAGATTTTTATGCGTACATTAATGGCACGAAAGATAATCCATTTACATACGAGCACGAATATGCAGTTCAAGAAGTCTTGAACGAGGTTGTAGGCGGTGTGAAATTTTATGGCAAGAATATTGATTAAAAACGGCAGAATCTGGGACGGCGAGCGTTTTTTGACCGCCGATCTTCTCACCGAGGGCAAAAAAATCGCAAAAATTCAAGAGAATATCACCGATGTGGCAGATTATATCTATGATGCGAGCGGCAAAACCGTATCGGCCGGACTTGTGGATCTGCACGTTCATATGAAAGGATTTGCCTCAGAAAAATACGGTATCGAACCCCATATGAGCAGTTTTCCCTTTGGAGTCACCGCCGTCAACGATGCCGGAAGCGAACACGGCAGTAAGGCGTTGCTGGAGGCGTTGTGGGTAAAAAACACCGTATTCGTCGGTTCCAGGATCAAGGATGATCATGTAGATCTTTCCTTTTCAGAAGAACGGCTGAATAAGTACGGTGACCGGGCGATCGGCATCAAGGTCTATTTTGATAGGACGATCACAGAGGTTCAGAGCATTACCCCTTTAAAGGAGCTCTGCGCCTATGCCAAGGCCAAGGGGTTAAAGGTGATGGTGCATTGCTCCCATTCCCCCACGTCTATGGCCGAGATCATCCACACCCTTTCAGCGGGTGATATCTTAACTCATATCTACCACGGCGGAGAAAATTCCTGTGTTGAAAACGACTTCGAAGCCTTTAAAATTGCAAGGCAAAAAGGGATCGTATTAGATTCCGGTTTTGCAGGAAACGTGCATACAAATTTCGAAAATTTTAAAAATGCAACAAAAACAGGATTCTTGCCCGATACAATAAGCACGGATATTACTTGTTGCAGTGCTTATAAGCGAGGCGGACGGTACGGTATGACGCTTTGTATGTCTATGGCAAAAGCCGCAGGAATGACAGAGGAAAAAATTTTCAAGGCAGTCACCTCTGCCCCCGCCAAGGCCCTTGGCAAGGAATGGGGGGCTCTGAAAGAAGGTGAATGTGCCGATATTGCGGTATTCGACTACACAGACGAAGGCTTTGATCTGTCAGATAGCGCGGGAAACCGCATCCATAGTGATAAAGGTTATCGGTGCATCTTAACAGTCGTTGACGGTCAAATCCTATACAAATATTAACAACGGAGGTATTTCAAATGAATAAAAAAGTTTTGGTACTCGGCGCAACAGGTGCTATGGGCAGATATCTTGTGCCCGAGCTGGTCAAGTTGAATTATGAGGTCACCGGAGTGGGCTTGGAAGAGTCCGCACCATGGAAAAACGCCCGCTATCTGCAAGGGGATGCCTTTGACCTGGAATTTTTGAACACGCTTCTTGCAGAAAAATTCGATGGCATCGTAAACTTTATGGACTATGGGAAATATAATTTTGCCGATTATTACAAGCTGTTTTTGGAAAATACCGATCATTATATTTTCCTATCCTCCTGCCGTGTCTACGACGACAAAGAGCAACCCATCAAGGAGACCTCGCCCCGACTTTGGGATACGTCGGAGGATGAGGTTTTAAAAGCATCTCACGATTATTGTATCCACAAGGCCCAGGATGAAGATCGGCTGATGGCATCACCCTACGAAAACTTTTCCATCGTACGCCCCGCCACCACCTTTTCCACCATGCGCTTACAGCTTGTTACACACGAATTCAAGGATTGTGTCGGCCGTGCAATGATGGGTAAAAAGGTCATTCTGCCCATCCAGGCCAAGGATAAGCCCGCCACCCTTTCCTGGGGCGGCGACGTGGCGAAGATGATCGCCCGGATCCTCTTTAAGGAGGAGGCAAAGCGTGAGGTCTATAACGTCTGCTCTGCGGAGCATAGAACCTGGGAAGAGATCGCTGCATACTACCACGACCTTGTGGGCCTTGAGGTGGTATGGGTCGATAAAGAGGACTATCTTAAGATCAAGAGCCCCGAAATGAAGCTGAGCGCCAGATGGCAGCTTGAGTATGCACGGCTTTTCCATCGGATCACCGATAACTCCAAGGTCCTTGCGCTGACAGGACTTAAGCAAGAAGAACTGATGCCGATGTATGACGGCCTGAAGCTTGAGATCGCAAACACCCCGAAGGATTTTGTCCCTACCGATACCGAGGTGGGTGTACGTATGGACGAATATCTAAAAGAACATCATCTGTGAGGAACCGAATATGAAAGCAATGCTGATTGATGATAATAAAAACCTGATTTGGAGCGATGTGGCCGATCCCATCATCAAAGAAGACGAGGTGCTGGTTAAGATCCACGCCGCCGCCCTGAATCGTGCCGATTTATTACAACGGCAAGGAAAATATCCTTCGCCCCCGGGTTGTCCCGAATGGATGGGGCTGGAAATTGCTGGACAAATAGTAGAAATCGGCAAAAATATTACTAATTGGAATATCGGCGATGAGGTCTGCGCCCTACTGGGGGGCGGTGGCTATGCAGAATACGTGGCTGTGAAAGAGGATATGCTGATGCCGGTACCCAAGGGGCTTTCTATGGTGGAAGCCGCCGCTTTGCCCGAAGCCTATGCAACTTCTTATCTGAATCTATTCATGGAAGGACACCTGCAGGCAGGGCAGACAGCCTTCATCCCCGCCGGTGCCAGCGGCCTGGCCTCGGCGGCTATTCCCTTGGCAAAGGCCTTCGGAGCCCGGGTGATCACCTCGGTGTTATCCGATGAAATTGCCGAAAAGATCCGTCCCCTGGGAGCAGATCTGATCATCAACTCCACTACCCAGGACGTGGCAGAAATCTTGAAGACAGAAGAAGAGAACGGCACCCCCGTTGCCGTTTCCATGGATTGTCTTTCCGGCGAGACCCTGGGTAAAAGTCTGCCCTATATGGCCCGGGGCGGCTATTGGGTGGTGATCTCTACCCTGGCGGGCATTGAAACTCAAATTCAACTCCGCCCCCTCCTGACCAAGGGGTTACATCTGGTGGGCAGTATGCTCCGCAACCGTACCCCAGCCTTTAAAGCCGCCCTTTTGGCGGAACTGGTGGAAAAGGTCTGGCCCAAGCTTGAAGACGGCACCATCAAGCCCTCTATCTACAAGGTTCTGCCCATGGAGCAGGCCGAAGAAGCCCACGCTATTTTAGAGCGGGGCGAAAACAGCGGAAAAGTCGTTTTGACGGTATAAAAAAATGCCTCCCGAAGGGTTCCCCTTCCGGAGGCATTTTGATTTCATTTAGCCGTTGATCAATTTCAGCAGAGTGGTCTCACCAAAGGCCTTTTTCCAATCGGAGGCAAAGCCGTCGATGGAGGTATCGGTGGTGGTGTGAGCCAGCAGTTTATGCATCACTTCGCTACCGATGGTGGCGGTGTGGCAGCCCACAACAGCGCAATCCAGAACTTCCTTGGCGGTCTTGAAGCTGGCGGCCAGGATCTGGGTATCGGTGCCGGAGATGGCGAAGATCTCAGCGATCTCAGCCACAGTGCCAACGCCGTCGGCACAGATATTCTCCAAGCGGCTTACGTAGGGAGCCACGTAAGCGGCGCCACAGTTGGAGGCCAGCATGGCCTGAGCGGCGGTGAGCACGGCGGTTACGGTGATGCCGTAGCCTTCATCGCTCAGGGCCTTGGTAGCCTTCAGACCCACGTCGGTGGCGGGGATCTTCACAAAGGTATTTTTGCCCAAGTAAGCAACGATGGCCTTGGCTTCTTCTACGATCTTATCGTATTCAGTTTCGGTCACCTGCACGTGCAGTTCCTTATCCTCGCCGATGATGGCCCGGATGTCCTTCAGAAGTTTCAGCACGTCGCCGCCCTCTTTGGAGAGGATGGTGGGGTTGGTGGTTACACCTTCGATGGGGAAATATTCGTTAAAATAACGGATATCCTCCAAATTAGCGGTATCAAGAATAATTCTCATTGGGGGTCTCCTTTTATCTCTTTAACTGCAGATCATAGTGCAGGTCGTAAGCCTTTTCTTCCTCGGTGAACTTATGCAGAGTGTTGATCACTTCGCCATTGTTCCACTTGCGGTCTTCCACGTCCTCGCAGGTACCCATAACGGTAACGTTCAGCTGACGGTGACGGGCACAAACCTGGTCCCAGTCGATGAAGTAAACGTGAGCGCATTCGCCGCCGTCCAGTTCACCGTCTTTGATGGTCAGGGTCTCGCTTCTGCCAAAGAATACAGAGCGCAGATGGCCGTCGGTATTCATGCTGGTGAAGTCGCCGGGCTCGTTTACGTAGCGGCCGAACTGAGCGTGGATGGGGCCGGGATGACGGTACTGATGTTCCTCACGGAAATCAGGAACCAGCTTTCTCATAATGTCCAGCAGGTCGTGTTGCAGGAACTCCAGATCGAAGGAATCGATATCGTGGGAGCATTCCTGAACCATTACGGAGCAGGTGGTATGGTGAGAAGCCACACATACGGTACCGTTCTTTACGCCGGAAGCGGCAACGATCTCACGAATTTCCTTGGAAACGTCGTGGAAGGTGGGGATCCAGCCTCTGGATTGCAGTTCCAGTTCTTTTTGATAAACTTTAAATTCCATTGTTTTTTCTCCTTTTATATCTTATTTATTATTTAAACGTTTTCCAACAGCCCCGCCGGGATGGATCACGGCGAAGGTTTCATTTTTAAAATCCGTCACTTCCAGAACAGCAGTCTGCAGTGCATCGAAGATGGCGTTGGTCACCGCAAAGCTGGTGGTACCCTGGCAATTATATTTATCACATTCCCGGGTCACCGCCATTGCCAACACGATATCGGATTTTTCCGCCAGAGGGGATTGGAGGTTCTCGGTTACGCCGATCACCGTGACCCCCTTGTTGCGGCAAATATCTGCGATGGGCATCAGTTCGTCGGTTTTCCCGCCCCGGGAGACCAGCAACACCACGTCACCGGGCTGTAAAAAGCCCATCCCGCCGTGCACCGCCTCTGCGGGGGATAAAAATCGGGCAGGCCGCTCAATACAGCACATCAGGTGCGCAAAATGGCGGCAAGCGATGCCGGAATGGCCGCAACCGGCGGCGGCGATCCGCTCGGCCTTTGCCAAAGCGTCCACCGCCTTTTCAAACTCCTTGGGATCGATGGCTTCCATAGTCTTGATCAAAGACTCGCTTTCGATCTTAAAGGCGTTCATTGCATTTTGAAGGATCTCTGCATTCATTCAGCGTGCACCTCATCCCAGGTTTCCCGCAAAGCCCGGAGCATTGCCCAAGCGGCAGCTTCGGGATCCTCCGCCTTCAGAATGCCGCTGGTGCAACCGGTGGCCTGTGCGCCGGCTCGGATCACGTTTTCCACGTCCTCGGGACCGGAGATGCCGGCACCCTGCAACACCATAATATCGGGGTTGATCTTACGAACGGCCTCGATGGTATCCACCACGTAGCCCATATCGCTGGCAACGCCGGTACCGATCAACTCGGTGGGCTCTGCAACGATCAGGTTGGGGCCCATTTCAGCAATGGCGGCAACCTCTTCCACGCTGTCGGCGCAGACGATGGTGGCCAGACCCACTTCATCGGCACGGGCAATGGTGGCCTTGATCTCTTCCAGAGTCAGTTTCTTTTCAGCATGGTTCAGCATAACGCCCACGGCGCCGGCTTCCTTCACAGATTCCGGCAGAACGGAGCCCAGCCCCCGACCGGGAACCAGGGAATCCATATGCTGGGCATAAATGTGCAGATGCTTGGTATTTTCTGCCAGCAGGCGGATGTCCGCATACTGGGGAGTGACGATAATATCCAGATCGAATTCCTCGGCGATCTTATCCAGCTCCTTGGCCAGCTCCAGCATCCGGTTGCCCCACATAATACACTTGGGGCCTACCTCAAAAAAGGGCGCTCTGATCTTATAATCCTTATACATCCTTTTTACTCCTTTGCGTTTAATTTGTCATCCAACCCGCAATAACGGGCGTAGGCTTCTTCGTAATCATCCCCGGTGGGAACATAGGTTTTATCCACCTGAACCGTGGCTTCGGCGGCTTCCTTAATGGACGCATATTCTCCAACGCCCACCATCGCCAAAATAGCAGTACCCAGGCAGGCAGTCTCGCTTTCCTTCACAGTGTTCAGCTGTTTATGTACCACGTTGGCCTTGATGGTGGACCAAAGGGGGCTTCCGGCGGCACCGCCGGTGATCCGCAATTCGCAATCTTCCGGCACCTTGGCATATTCCAGATTCTGCCGCAGCATAAAGGAAACAGCCTCCATAATAGAGCGGGCAAAATGCCCCTTGGTATGGGAAAGGGTGATGCCGTTGAAACAAGCGGTGGCTTCCGGGTTATAGTTTGGAATGGTGGAGCCGCAGAAATAGGGCAGCATGGTCATTCCGTCACAGCCGGGGCTGACCGCCGCAGCCAGTTCATCCAATTCTTTAAAGGAAGTTTCCGGCGCAAATTGCTCCTTGAACCACTTTAAGGCCATCCCGGCGGTAGCGGACCACAGGATCATACAGTATTGATCTTCAAGGGCGTGCAAATGGCAGGGCACGATGCTCTTGGGATCAAAGGGCGGGATCTTATCGGTGGTGACGCAAACCGCCATAATGGTACCGGTCATTTCGCTGACCCGGGTATCGTCGGTGACACCCACGCCGATGGTGCCGGCGATCTGATCCAGGGCGCCGCTGACCACGGTGATTCCCTCATATTCCCCAACGGGGACTGCGCTCTTGCAGATCTTGGGGAGCATCTCTTCGGTGATGCCGATAAACTCCAGCATTTCGCTCCACCAAGTGCGCTTATTAATATCGAAATAAACCGATGAAGACTGAATGGTAGGTTCCGTTACAAAGTTGCCGGTCAACCCATAGAGGATCCAATCCTCCAACATAAAGATCATTTTCGTTTCTTTAAGAACCTCCGGCCGGTTTTCCCGCACCCAGATCAGCTTGGAGGCCGGCCAGGTAGCGGTGATCTCCGGTTGGCCGGTGATCTCATACACCTTGGGGTGGCCGAATTTCTTTTCGATCAAATCCGCCTCGGCGGTAGCACGGTTATCCAGCCAAACGATGGCCGGGCAAAGAGGCTTGCCTTGCCCATCGGCCAAAATCAAGGTTTCTCCTTGGGTATCCACCGAAAGGGCATCGATGGGCCCGCAGGAAGCCTGCAGCTTAGCGATCACATCTTTGCACATCTCGATATATTTCATTGCCTCAAACTCGATATAGCCGGTTTTCGGGTCGGTATCCAGCACGTAATCTACCTTTTCCAAGCCCAGCCGGGTTCCCTTTTCGTCGAAAACCGCCGCCTTCAGAGAGGTGGTGCCGATATCGATACCAAGATACTTTTTCATCCTCATCCATCCTTTGGGTTTTGTTTTGTTTTTATTTTGTTTCTGTTTTCTTTTCCACCTAATATATTAACACAAACCCCACGTAAATGTCAATGATTTTTACGCCTCAAAAACCTGAATTCCCTGTTCCCGGATCAATTCCAATTCCGGGTGGTCGGTGGGGTTGGTAACCAGCGCATCCATCGCATCGATGGGCGCCACCTTGGAAAAGGTGCTTTTGCCGATCTTGCCCGCATCCGCCGCCACGATCACTTGATCGGAGCAAGCGATCATCTTACGGAGGATCCCCGATTCGTTGGCATAATAAAGGGTCAGCCCATCCCGGGCGTGGATGCCGTCCACCGAAAGGATGCACTTGGTGGCGTGGTATTTTTCCAGTTGGCTCAAGGCATCGTTTCCGTAGGTGAACTGGTACTGCTCATCGATCTCGCCCCCCAGCAAGATCACGTTAAAACCCGGATAAGCACTGGCTTCCATAGCATTTTGAATGGAGTTCGTCACAATGCTGATATTCCGCTTGCCACGGATGGCGTGGAGCACGTAGGTGAGGGTGGTTCCGGCGTTCATCATTATGGTATCGTTATGATCCACCAGGGCCGCCACCCGCTGAGCCAGTTCTTTTTTATAGGAAGCGTTGCTCATATATCGCTCCCGCATATCCAGGTTGGCGTAATGCTTGCCGGTACCCACAGCGCCGCCGTGAACTCGGGTCAGCACACCCTGGGCTTCTAAAAATTCCAGGTCACTGCGCACAGTTACTTCCGAAACGCCGTAAAGCTTGCTGATCTCTGCCACCCGGATGCTCCCCTTAGAACGCACCAACTCCATAATTTCTTCCCGGCGCCGTTCGATTCCAATTTCCATTTTATATCCTCATTTCTGCTTTTGTTTTTATTTCGATTACGATTATAACACAAGAAAAACGAAAATGCAATCTTTTTTACGCTTTCGCTTGCGCCAAATCTATTGACATTTATTCCTAACATAAGGTACAATAATTTAAAGTGAGAAACTATGAGGTGACCCAATGAATAACCTGAAAGCAGGCTATGCCCGACTGAATATCAACCCCATGTTGGGGATCGGGCTCAGCGGATATTTTAAAATACGAAAAAGCGACGGTATTCTGGACGATCTGGAGGCCGTCGCCCTGGCCTTAGAGGCCGGCGATAAGCGGATCCTGATGATCTGTTTGGATAATGCCGGCGTCAAACAAGGGCTCAACAAAAAACTACGGGAGCATATCACAGAGGTGACCGGCGTTCCTGCCGACGCCATCTACCTGGCTGCCACCCACACCCATACCGGCCCCTATCTGCGGGATCGGGACTACGAAGATGAAGCATTAGAAAAAGAATATGCCCAATTCGTGATGCACCGGGTGGCCGACGTGGCCCGGGAGGCCCTGGCAGACCTGAAGCCCGCCAAAATGGGCTGGGGCATCGGTTCTGCCCCCAACGTAGCTTTTGTGCGCCGCTTCCGGATGAAGGACGGCAGCGTCAAGACCAACCCCGGGGTCAACAATCCCGAGATCTTAGCCCCCATCGGCGACGTGGACGAACGGGTCAGCGTTGTGCGTTTTAACCGCCGGGATGCGGAGGATATCGTTTTTGTGAATTTTGCGAACCATCCCGACGTGGTGGGCGGTAATAAAATTTCCGGCGACTGGCCTGCTCTTTTGCGCCGGACTGTGGAAAAATGTTTGGATCACGTCAAATGTATCTTCTTCAACGGCGCCCAGGGGGACGTAAACCACGTGAACGTGCATCCCACCGGCGGATACCTGAACGATATGTTCATGGACTTTGACGACGTAGCACGGGGCTATGCCCATTCCCACTACATCGCCCGGGTGGTGACCGGCGGTGTCCTCCAGGCCTTTGATAAAGTTCAATACGTGGAAGTCGAGGATATCGACTATTTACAAAAGACGGTGAAGCTACCCTCCAATATGCCGGATCCCGCTGACCTGCCGGAGGCCCGGCGGATCAACGAGCTGCACCTGGCCGGCAAGGATGACGAGATCCCCTTTGAGGGAATGATGCTGACCACCGTGGTGGCGGAGGCCGGCAGAATGCTGCGGCTGGAAAATGGCCCCGAATATTTCGAGATGCCCCTTTCCGCCCTGAAGATCGGCCCCATTGCCTTCGTCGGCATCCCCGGCGAGCCCTTCACCGGTATCGGCAGAGGCTTAAAGGCCACCGAGGGCTTCGACCTGGTGCTCCCCACCTGCGCCACCAACGGCTACGAAGGATACTTCCCCATGCAAGATGCCTATGACGAAGGCGGCTACGAGGCCAGAAGCTCCAACTTCAAGGCCGGGGTGGCCGAGCGGCTGATTGAGGAAGGAAAAGCGTTATTAAAGGAGTTAGGTGAAAAATAATGAAAGCAATTATTAATGCAACCTTAGTGATGCGGGATCATTTTATTCCCGACGGCATCCTTCTGATGGAGGATGGCAAGATCGTGGACTTTGGGGAAATGCGCAAGCTGCCCGTTCCCGAAGGGGCCGAGATCATTGATGCCCAGGGCAACTACGTTGGCCCCGGCTTTGTGGATATCCACACCCATTCCGATGGCAAGGTCTTCTTCCAGGATGACCCCACCGTTTGCGGCCATCACCTGAAGCATGGCACCACCACCCTGCTGCCCGCTTTATATTACAGTATGGATACCGCTGGCTATCTGGAGGCCATTGCCACCCTGCGGGAGGCGATGAAGGATCCTGCCTGCAAGAACATCGGCGGTCTTTATATGGAAGGCCCCTATCTGAACCCCAAATTCGGCTGTGATCGGGAATCTAACCCCTGGAAGGGTCCCGTGGATAAGGCCAAGCACCAGCCCATCATTGATGCGGCCTGGGATCTGGCCAAGGTCTGGGCTTTGGCCCCCGAGCGGGAAAACATCCTGGAATTTGTGCAGGACGTTAAGGCCAAGAACCCCAACGCCGTTTTCTCCGTAGCCCACAGCGAGGCTTCACCCCAAGAGATCGAAGCCATTATGCCCTACGGCCTGAAGATCGGCACCCATCATACCAATGCCACCGGTGACCGCCCCATGTATCCCGAATGTCGGGGTGTTTGCGTGGACGAGGCGGTCAACTATAACCGGGAGATCTTCGCAGAGCTGATCTGCGATAGCCGGGGCATCCACGTGGATCCCTATATGCTCCGTCTGGTGCGCCGGATCAAGGGCGACGATCGGATCATTCTGATCTCCGATGCCTATGCCTGCGACGGCCCCATCCCCCCGGGCTACGACGACGTAGACGATATCAACTTTGACCATATGGGCGAGATCGCCGGCTCCAAGATGACTCTGGACATCGCCTGCCGTAATATGATCAAGCATACCGGTGCTTCCATTGTGGACGTATTCAAGTTCGCCTCCTATAACCCCGCCCTGGCCGTTGGTTTTTACGACCGCGGCGAGATCGCCAAGGGCAAGCGTGCCGACCTGGTACTGGTGGACTATAAGATGAAGGTTCACGGCGTGATCCACGGCGGCGAACTGCAATAATTTTGTTTTATAAAAAATTTATATAAAGGAGATTTTCAAAATGAAAGATTTCATTACTGATCCCGCAACCGGCTTCAGCTTTGCTCCCGCCGATTTCGTTCCCTTTAAGGAACGTGAGATCTGCGAACGTGTTCGCAAGCTCAGCGGCAAAGATTTGGAAAAGCGCGAGGCTTGGTGGCATCCCGAGTTCGAAGTAAAGGTGATGATGAACCCCCATCCCGTTCTGATCGCCACCCTGTTCACCCGGCTGAAGGCCGCCTCCGAAGCAGGCAAGACCTTCACCATGATCCTGGGCAACCCCGAACCCGATACCTACATTCCTCTGGCTCAGCTGATCAACTACTTCAAGGTTGATTGCTCCAAGGTTCACATCTTCGCCGAGGACGAATGGGCGGATGAAAACGGGAACATCGCTCCCCTGACCTACGAAGCCGGCTTTGTTCATTCTATGATCAAGTACTTCGTTATGCAGATCGATCCCGAATTGAGAATGCCCATGGAGAACGTGCACTTCCCCACCAACGAGAATATCAATGATTACTCCAAGATCATCAACGATATTTCCGAAGGCGGTGCCGATATCATCTCCACCTCTCCCGGTTGGACCGGTCACGTTGCTTTCGTGGATCCTATCCCCGAATTTGTTGGCAGCGGTGACATCGAAGAATGGCTGAATCAGCCCGCAAAGCTGGTGAAACTGCATCCCATGACCATTATGCAGAACTCCCTGAACGGCACCTTCGGTCAGTCCGGCGATATCGCCAACGTTCCGCCTATGGCTGCTACCATCGGCCCCATCGACGTTATGCGTGCTAAGGAACGGATCGAGGTTCACGCTCTGGCTACCTGCGGTACCTTCTCCAGCTGGCAGAGAATGACCTCCCGTCTGGTTACCCACGGTCCCGTTACTCCCTTGGTTCCCAGCTCTATGCTGCAGACCAAGAAGACCCAGGTGTACATCAGCGAAGAGTTGGCAGCACCCTTTGAGTGTTGGGAAAAGGTCGGCTATTAAGATTCCGGGCTTTTAAAAAAGGCACCGACCGTAGAAAAAAGAATAAACAAAAGGAACTACCTGTTTTTATCGTCAGATAAGGACAGTAGTTCCTTTTCTTTTTCTCCTGCTCTTTTCAAAGGAAAAAACACGGCCTTGCCGTGTTTTTATTGAATTTTTTCTACTTTCCGCCAACTCTCCCTCTCGTAGTACATTTGTACAACTTCGGGTCGAGTTGACGAAATCTGCACTCTTTTTTAAAAAGCCCGGGTCCCTGCCTCCCATTTTCGTTAAATCTTAACCACCATCCCTGCCTCCTATAAAAAGGCACCGACCGTAGAAAAAAGAATAAACAAAAGGAACTATCTGTTTTTATCGTTAGAAAAGCCCGGGTCCCTGCCTCCCATTTTCGTCAAGATTTAACCATAGCCCCTGCACCCTTTTAGAGTTCTGTTCAAATTTTATCGGTTTGATGTACCTGAAAACCCTTTTGAATTGACAATAAGGTTGAACAGTTGTAAAATAATACTATATGATATAAGGAGGAATGTTTATGCCCCCACCGATGCGCCCATCTCAACATAACAAAGTGGCGCCGCCCAAAAATCTCAAGGATCTGCCCCGGTTTTTAAAGGAACTGATCGGCGGCTTTTTCGTGCGGTTTTCCTATATCGTGAAGCTGGTATGGGATACCGATCATTCGATTTTGTTTTTCTTATCCTTTATGGCGCTGTTCAAGGGGGTTGCCCCGGTGATCGGTGCTTTGATCTCCCGGGAGCTTTTAAACGAACTGCAGGGGATCGTGAAGATGGATACTCTGCCCATCAGCGAGTTTTGGACCTCCACCATCTTCTATTTATTGATCTTTCAGTTTATTTACCGCCTGATATTACAGATCGTAAATAATTTAAACCGGGCCATCAACCGCATCGCCGGTGAAAAGGTGGTCAAGCAGGTCAAGCAGCGGATCATGGAAAAATCCAAGGAGCTGGATCTGGGCTCCTTTGACGATCCGGAATTTTACGAACGGATGGAAAATGCCAATCGGGAGGCGGGTCACCGTCCCCTCTCCATCATCACCGAGACCTTCAGCCTGATCAGTACCCTGATCGAACTGATCAGCTACCTGTTGATCATCCTGGCGGCGCCGGGACTGGCGGGGGTCACCCTGCTGATTATGGCGGTCTCTATCCCTTCGGCCATCATCAACTTTATCTATCGACGCAAAAACTTTCAATATATGCGCTGGCGCTCCAAGGAGCGGCGGCAAATGGACTATTATTCCAGCACCCTGGTAAACAAGGATCTGATCAAGGAGATCCGGATGTTCGATCTGGGGGATCTTTTCATCGGGCGCTATTTAATGGTTTTCGCCAACTACTACAAGGGGCTCCGCAAGCTGATCGTCAGCGAGAATATCTGGCATATTGTGGCGGGTGTTCTCTCCGGCCTCACCAACCTGGCCTTCTGTGTACTGGTCGGCATCCGGGTCTACACCGGCGAATTTATGATCGGTGACTTTTCCCTGTACACCGGCGCCATCGCCTCGGTAGCCACCTGTATCGGTACCCTGATCACCTCCTCCGGCGTGATCTACGAAGGGACCCTGTTTATCGATAATCTGATCCTCTTTATGAAGGAAGAACAAACCGTTCTTCCCCGTTTGCAGGAACCCCTGCAGGTTCCCCACAACACCGGGCATACCCTGGAGTTCAAAAACGTTTGCTTCCGTTATCCCGGCACCAAGCGGAACGTTCTGCAGGATATCAACCTGACCGTCCGCCCCGGCGAGACCATGGCTTTGGTGGGATTAAACGGAGCCGGAAAAACCACCCTGATCAAGCTGCTGATGCGGCTTTACGACCCCACCGAGGGTGAGATCCTGCTGGATGGCAAGAACATCAAGGATTACGACCTGAAGAGCCTCTACGGCACCTTCGGTATCATCTTCCAGGACTTTGGCAAATATGCGGTCACCGTGGAAGAAAACATCCGTTTTGGTGACATCCACAAGGAGGCCGGCATGGATCAGGTGGAATACGCCGCCCGCCAAAGCGCCGCCGAGGATTACATCAATAAGCTGCCCGACGGCTACAATACCCCTCTGATGCGTTATTTTGAATCCAACGGTCTGGAGCTTTCCATCGGTCAATGGCAGAAATTGGCCATCGCCCGTGCCTTCTATGCAGATGCAGAGATCTTGATTTTGGATGAGCCCACCGCCTCCCTGGACGCCATCGCCGAGCAGGAGATCTTCAACCAGTTCGACGAGCTTCGCAGTGATAAAACCACCATTTTCGTCTCTCACCGGCTTTCCAGCGCCACTATGGCCGATCAGATCATCGTATTGGAAAACGGCTGTTTGATCGAAAAAGGAACCCATTCCGAACTGATGAAAATGAACGGAAAATATTGTAAATTGTTCTCCACCCAGGCCAAACGCTACCTGGAAAGCAACAACGACCCTGCGCCCCAGGATCCGCCCACTCCCCCGGCCGGCGGTCCCCACAGACCCCCGCGCCCCTAATGTGTCACAGGGACGGTTCTCTTGACACAC
>JAZQAR010000138.1:0-26524 GCA_045545315.1 Eubacteriales bacterium
ATGAAGCTGAAGGCCGATGCAGAAGCCTTTTTGGGCGAGCCCGTGACCGAAGCGGTCATCACCGTTCCCGCTTACTTCAGCGATTCCCAGCGGCAGGCCACCAAGGATGCCGGTAAGATCGCCGGTCTGGACGTAAAGAGAATCATCAACGAGCCCACTGCCGCCGCTTTGGCCTACGGTGTTGATAAGGAAGGCGAGCAGAAGATCATGGTATACGACCTGGGCGGCGGTACCTTCGACGTTTCCATCCTGGAGATCGGCGACGGTGTCTGCGAGGTTCTGGCAACTGCCGGTAATAGCCGCCTGGGCGGCGACGACTTTGACCAACGGATCATCGATTGGATGGCCAACGAATTCAAGGCTCAAAACGGCATCGACCTTCGGGCCGATAATATGGCTAACCAGCGCTTGAAGGAAGCCGCCGAAAAGGCTAAGATCGAGCTTTCCGGTATGATGACCACTAATATTAACCTGCCCTTCATCAGCGGCGGCCCCGCCGGTCCTCTCCATCTGGATATGACCCTGACCCGGGCCAAGTTCAACGAACTGACCGCCGATCTGGTAGAGGATACCATGGCTCCCGTACGCCAGGCTCTGCAGGATGCCGAGCTTTCTCCCTCCGAGGTGAAGAAGGTTCTGCTGGTGGGCGGTTCTACCCGTATTCCCGCCGCTGCAGAGGCCATCAGCAAGTTTATGGGCCAGGAAGCCCATAAGGGTATCAACCCCGATGAATGTGTTGCTTGCGGTGCTGCTATCCAGGGCGGCGTTCTGGGCGGCGACGTCAAGGGCGTTGTTCTGCTGGACGTAACTCCTCTGTCCCTGGGTCTGGAGACCCTGGGCGGTGTGTTCACCAAGCTGATTGAGCGGAACACCACCATCCCCACCAAAAAGAGCCAGATCTTCTCCACCGCTGCGGATAATCAGCCCAGCGTAGAGATCCACGTACTGCAGGGTGAGCGCGAAATGGCCGCTTCCAATAAGACCCTGGGTAAGTTCCAGCTCACCGGCATCGCTCCCGCTCCCCGCGGTGTACCCCAGATCGAAGTAACCTTCGATATCGATGCAAACGGTATCGTAAACGTATCCGCTAAGGACCTGGGTACCGGTCAGGAGCAAAAGATCACCATCACCGCCTCCACCAACCTCTCCAAGGAGGATATCGATAAGGCCGTGAAGGAAGCCGAGGCTTGTGCTGCCGAGGATAAGAAGATCAAGGAAGCCATCGAGATCCGTAACAACGCTGACCAAATGGTTTACCAGACCGAAAAGCTGATGAACGAAGCCGGCGATAAGCTGGACGAAGCCGATAAATCCGGCGTTCAGGCCGAGATCGAAAAACTGAAGGAAGCCCTGAAGGGTGAGGATACCGATGCCATCAAGGCCGCTACCGAAGCCGTTCAGAACAAGGTTTACGAGCTTTCCTCCAAGATCTATCAGCAGAACCCCGGTGCGGCTTCCGGTGCCGCTCCCGGCCCCGATGCCGGCGCAGCTCCCGGCGGTGCCGACGGTGTGTATGATGCCGATTTTAAAGACGCAGAATAATTGATTTTTCAACAGAAGGGAGCATCTGTGTGGATGCTCTCTTTCTGTGATAAGTGAGGGACTATGGCAGAAAAACGTGATTATTATGAGGTGCTGGGTCTGGGCAAAAATGCCTCCGACGACGATATCAAAAAGGCATACCGGCGCCTGGCAAAAAAATATCATCCCGACCTGAACCCCGACGATAAGACCGCCGAGGAAAAGTTCAAAGAAGTGAACGAAGCCTACGGCATCCTCGCCGACCCCGAAAAGAAGTCCCGCTACGACCAATTCGGTCACGCCGGCGTAGATCCCAACTATGGGGCCGGCGGTGCCGGTGGCGGCTTCGGCGGGTTCGGTGGCTTTGGCGGTATGGGTGATTTTGGCGATGTGTTCAGTTCCTTCTTCGGCGGTGGCTTTGGCGGCGGCCGGGGCGGGCGGAACAATGCGCCCCGTAAGGGCGAGGATATCGAAACCTTCATCACCCTGGATTTTGAAGAAGCCGCCTTCGGCTGTGAAAAGGAGATCAATCTCCGCCGTCGCCGCAGCTGTCTCCATTGTAAGGGCACCGGCGCCAAGGATGGCACCGAGCTGGAGACCTGCTCCCAATGTAAGGGCAGCGGCGTGGTGACCACCGTTCAGCGTACCATCCTGGGCAATATCCAATCCCAAAGCACCTGCCCCTCCTGTAACGGCCGGGGTAAGCAGATCAAGACTCCCTGTAGCCATTGCCAGGGCGGTATCGTGATGGAGGATAAAAAACTCAAGGTCACGGTACCGGCAGGGATCGATAACGATCAGACCCTGACCATGCGGAACCAGGCCCACTCCGGGCTGAACGGCGGGCCGGAAGGGGACGTTTACATCGGCATCCGGGTTCGGGACCATGAGCTCTTCGAACGCCGGGGCACGGATATCTATTGTAAGATCCCCGTGAACCTGGTGGATGCCTCCCTGGGCGCAAAGCTGCAGGTGCCTACCTTGGATGGTAAGGTGGAATACGACCTGCCCGAGGGCACCCAAAACGGCGCCACCTTCCGCTTCCGTGGTAAGGGTATCGTGCGGATCGGGACCAAGAATAAGGGGGATATGTACGTCACCATCGAGGTGGAGATTCCCCGGAATCTTTCCAAAAAGCAAAAGGAATTGCTCAAGAAGTTCTCCGAGACCCTGGAACCCAAGAATTTTGAGCGCAAATCCAGTTTTGCAGAAAAATTGAGTAAGTTATTTAAATAATAAAAAAACAAGAGAAAGCCGATTTTTAGCTTTCTCTTGTTTTTTCTTGCGCCTAAACGCTTTTTTATGTATATATTTCAATAAACGCTTCAAAATAAAACCAAGAAAGGAACGGTGATGTTTTTTGAAGCGTTTTATTGCAATTTTAATGTGTTTGCTGACGGTGATCAGTTTAGCCTCCTGCGCCCGACGGAGCGAGGAGGGGCAGGTCTATTACCTGAACTTCAAGCCGGAGCAGGATGCCGCCTGGCAAAAGCTGGCCAAGGCTTATACCAAGGAGACCGGGGTCAAGGTCACTTTAGTGACGGCGGCCGCCGGCACCTATGAGGATACCCTCTCGGCCGAGATCGTCAAGCGGACCCCGCCCACTCTGTTTCAGGTGAACGGCCCTGTGGGGCTGGCGGGCTGGAAGGAGTATTGCTACGATCTTTCCGATACCGCTCTCTATGAGCAATTGACCGACGAGGATTACGCCCTGGAAGAGGACGGTAAGGTCTACGGCATTGCCTATGCCCTGGAGACCTACGGTCTGATCTACAACAAGACCCTGCTGGATCGCTATTTTTCCCTGCAGGATGCCAAGATCAAGTCCCTGGATGAAGTGAACGGCTTCGATGCTCTGAAGTCTTTGGCGGAGGATCTGCAGGCTCATAAGAACGATCTGGGCATCAAGGGTGCTTTTGCCTCCGCCGGGATGGATGCTTCCTCCGATTGGCGGTTCAAGACCCATCTGGCCAACCTGCCCATCTATTATGAATATGAGGATCGTGGAATTGATTCCGCCGCCGAGATCCAGGGCACTTTCCTAAATGAATACCGCCAGATCTGGGATCTGTATCTGAACAATTCCACGGTGGAGCCCACCACCATCGGCGCCAAGACCGGGGATGAAGCCCTCAACGAATTTTTGAACGGCGAGGCGGTCTTTTACCAAAACGGAACCTGGGCCTGGAACGAGGAAATGGCCAAAAAGATCGGCGCTGAAAACCTGGGGATGCTGCCCATCTATATGGGCGCACCCGCCGAAAGCGGCCAGGGACTCTGCACCGGCAGTGAAAACTATTGGTGTGTGAACAAAAACGCCTCGGAGCAGGATATTCAGGCTACCCTGGCCTTTTTGGAGTGGCTGGTGACCAGCGAGACCGGCACCACCGCTTTGGCGGAGGATATGGGCTTTTTGAGCCCCTTCCGGCAATCCAAAACCACCGATAATCCCCTGGTCAAGGCCGCCGATGCGGATCTTGCCGCCGGCAGGACTCCCGTGCTGTGGAACTTTTCCACCATCCCCAGCGATAACTGGAAAAACGGGGTAGGGGCGGCGCTCCTGGCCTATGCCCAGGGCGGGCAGACTGATGCCCTTTGGCAAAAGGTGAAGGAGGCCTTTGTGGACGGCTGGCGAAAGGAATACGAGGCGGCCCACTAAAATGATTTCAAAGACGATTAAAAAATGGTTCCCCCTGTTTCTTCTGCCCACCCTGGTGGCCTTCGCCATCGGCTTTTTAGCCCCATTTTTCATGGGGCTTTGGCTTTCTTTTTGCGAATACACTTCGGTGGATCGGGGCACCTTCGTGGGTTTTGCCAACTATTTAAGGGTGTTCACGGCGGATTCCCAATTCTGGCCCTCCCTGATCTTCACCGCCCTTTTTACTCTGGTTTCGGTGGTGCTGATCAACCTGGCGGCCTTCGCCCTTGCCCTGGGGCTCACCCGGGGCATTCGGGGCACCAATCTGTTCCGCACTTTGTTTTTTATGCCCAATCTCATCGGCGGAATCGTGCTGGGCTATATCTGGAAGATGCTGATCAACTACGGTGTATTGATCCCCCTTTTCGGCAAGGATCTGACCTATAGTTCAGTCTATGGCTTCTGGGGCTTGGTGGCGGTGGTGGCCTGGCAACAGATCGGGTACATGATGGTGATCTATATCTCAGGGCTCCAATCGGTGCCGGAGCACCTGCGGGAGGCCGCCGCCATCGACGGCGCTACCCGCTGGCAGACCCTGCGCCACGTGACCCTGCCCATGGTGATGCCCTCGGTGACCATCTGCACCTTTTTGACCCTGACCAATTCCTTCAAGCTATTTGACCAAAACCTGGCCCTGACCGACGGCAAGCCCGGTCGGATGACCGAGATGCTGGCCCTTGCCATCCGCAACGCCTACGGTACTACCCCCAAGACTCACGGTACCGCCCAGGCTATGGCGGTGGTCTTTTTAGTGATCGTGGCGGGGCTGGCCCTGGCACAGCTTTGGATCACCCATCGGCGGGAGGTGGATCAATGAAGACTAAAAACGGTTGGCTGACCCTGTTTTTCGGGGTGCTTTCGGCCTTATATATCATCCCTCTGGCGGTGCTGCTGATCAATTCCTTTAAGGATCAAGGCGCCATTACCGGCCAGGTCTTTGCTCTGCCTACTCGGGAGACCTTCGTGGGGATTTCCAACTATCTGCGGGGGATCGCCTCCATCGACTTTTTTCGCTCGGTGGCCTACAGCGTCATCGTCACGGTGCTGTCGGTGGGGCTGATCCTGCTTTGCACCTCTATGGCCGCCTGGTTTATCGTGCGGGTAGGGGGGCGGTTCTGCAAAGGGGTCTATTATCTCTTTGTATTTTCTATGGTAGTGCCCTTTCAGATGGTGATGTTCACCTTACCTTACGTGGCAGATCGATTGAATCTGACTGCACCCTGGAGCATCCCTCTGGTTTACCTGGGCTTTGGGGCGGGGCTGTCGGTATTCCTTTTCTGTGGGTTTGTCAAAAGCATTCCCCTGGAGATCGAGCAGGCTGCCCTGATCGACGGATGCAACCCGCCCTCCACCTTCTTTCGGGTGGTATTACCGGTCATGAAGCCCACCATGATCTCCGTGGCGATCCTGCAGATGATGTGGATCTGGAACGATTATCTGTTACCCACCCTGGTGCTGGATAAGACCCAAGGGTTCTACACCATCCCTATGGCCATCCAATCGGCGGTGACCGACAGCTACGGCACGGTGGATTATGGGGCGTTTATGGCTCTGTTGGTATTAGCGATCCTGCCGGTGGTGGCCTTCTATGCCGTTGGGCAAAAGCATATCATCAAGGGTGTTGTCTCCGGCGCCGTCAAAGGGTAACCCCTCCGGGCGACTGGCGAGCCGCCCGTGTCCCCTTTCAAAAGGGGACAAAAAATGGGTGATTTAAAAATAACTGCCTCAAAATAAGAACCGGGTGACCAACGGTCAGCGGGTTCTGGATAATGTTATTTTTTTGTGCTTTTTGGCAGTCTCGTCAGTTACCGTACTTCAGCAAAGCTTCAACCACTTGCTGTGCATAGTTGGCGATCTTGGTGGCCTCGGTCACCTGGCTCTTGCTGGGATCATAAACGGCGCTGAAGAAAGAGGATTGTGCTTTTCTGGCATCTTCGCTTACGATATCCCAATAACCCTGCTGAACGCCGAAATAGGTATGCTGGGTCACAAATTCAAAGTATTCCTTCCGGGCGGCATAGTCAAAGTTCAGGTAGCTGGTGGAAGCCTGATAATCGAAGATGGCCTCGGTGAACCGGGTGGCCCATAGCTCCATAAACTTCACTGCATAGGGTGCGTTGGATTGATTCTTCATTTTCCGGGGCAGCATCATGGTGTAGCCGTAGTTAAAGCAAGCATACCGGCCGTTGCTGGTGGTTGCCTTGGGATAGGGAACCCAATTATACTTATGAGTGTGGCAATAGAGTTCTTCTTCACTATTGTCGTAATCGTTCATCAGATTCAGAGTATCGCCCATCATAACGTCGCCGTTGGTGAACATAGAACTCCAGCTTCCGCCGTGCTGAATGCTTTCCAAAACGCTCTCAAACATGGTATAGGAAGCCAGTACACGATCGTCGGTCCAGTTATTGATCAGGTTGGGGGTGCTGCTCTTGGTATCGATCTCAATGGGCTGGGTACCGTTGGTCAGCGCATAGGCATAATAGGAGTCACCGGAGCAGATAAAGTAAGCGTAAAGTTTCTTGCCGGCGGAAGTAGTCTTGGGAACGGAGCGCAAGAAGCTGGCAAAGGTATCCCAGTTCCATTTATCCTGCTGATACAGGGTATGGGGATCCTGCAGGTTGAATTCCTCTACCAAGGATTGGTTATACCACAAAACGTTTACCGCACCGATGGGGCTGATGCAACGGTAGGTGCCACCCCATTTGGTGTCTTCCAGACATTGGATATCCACGCCGGGGGAATTGCCCAGGTTCTGCATATTAACGTAGGGATCCAGCGGTTGAGAAAGGTTCAGCATTCTGGGGAAGCCGCCCACGTGGGTGGGGATCACGTCCAGAGCCTTACCTGCGTTCATATAGGTCAGGATCTGCTGAGGGGACTTATCAAAACGGGATTTGATATATTTGATCTGCAGACCGTATTTGCTCTTCAGCGCATCCCACCATTCCCATTCGCCTACCTGCTTACCTTTATCATCCTTATACTGGAAGGTATCGTACATAATGGCGGTGATCAGAGTCAGAGATTTCCCCTTCAGGTCCTTCAGCTTGATACCGTTCTTTACAAAGCCGGTGGTGTCAAGATCAAAGCCGGGTTCAACCCCGGTGTTCAAAGGCTTCTTTTCGGCAACCAGGGGGTTGGAATCCGCATCATACTTCTTGGTTTCGTCGAAGTTGTCCTTCAAGTCCTCCACGTCGGCGGCGGGCTTATCCTCATCCTTGTCGTCTTCGGTCTTGTTGTTGTCTTTGTTGTTGTCTTTGTTGTCGTCGTTTTCTTTTTCGTCGTCTTTGTCGGAATTATTTTCCTTTTCGTCGTCCTCGTCCTTGTCGCCGGAGTTGACTTCCTTGTCGTCCTCGTCCTCCTCGCCTTCGGACTCGTTGTCGGGATCGTCGATGATCTCTTCGTCTCCCAGCCCCAGTTCCATATCCTCCTGAGGCTTTTTACAAGCGGTGCTGATGGTAACCAGCATTATAAGAGCTAAAAATAATGCCAATAACTTGCTGATTCTTTTCATAGCGCAATCTCCTTAAATTATTTGATTTTTTATTGCTGAGAAATAATTTTTTCGCCGTCAAAGAGTAAGATGCCGTAGGCGGAGCCCATGGGGTTCCCGGCCTCCAAAAAAGCCTTCATCCTGCGGCGGAGTCCAGTATCAGCGGGGGCATCTTTTAAGGTGGTGGGGTCGTATTCCCGGTCAAAGATCCGCCAGAAGTCATGGCAGTTCGGATCCTCTCTCTCCTTCAGAATAGTAAACATCTTCGCAAATTTCCAAAGATTGGAACCCTCCGGGAAGACCTCGCCCAAAAAGGGGGGATACAGCAACCAGGAATTGCAGACCACCGGCAAAATGCCGTCTGTCAGCTCGTCCTTATAAAAGGCGTGGGTTTTCTTTAAGGAATCCATCACCGATTCCGGTGTCAAAGGACCGCTGGAGGGAATATGGCAATTAAACACCCGGTCGCCTTCCTTGACGCCCCGGTATTCCGGGTACTTAAAGGTCTTCTTTTCGTATTGCAGCCGCCCTAATTTGAACCGCTCGCACCAAAAGAAGCCCTGGAACCAAAAGGTTACAAAGGTGCCCCAGCGATCGTAGTTCTTTTTGTTTTCCATCAGCTTATACCGAAGATCCTCCATGGAATCCCAATAGATCTCCTCGGGGATATTATTGTGATGGTAAAAATATTTCAAGGGCTGTGCCGCCGCCAGCAAAAAGGTCATATCCACCTGCTGGGGATGAAAGCCGGATTCTTCCGCTAAGGCGGTCAACTCTTCCAAAAAGCCGTTCCCGGCCTCGGTGTAAAAGCGGTCCATCGCCCGGTTAAAGAGGGTGCAAAGGGTCGGCTTTTCCACAATGCCTTTATAAAGGTTGGCAAACTCTTCGATGGCCTCGGGGGGAAAATTCAGCTTTTTTGCAGTCTCACGAATCATAGTTCAAACTCCATAGGGGGGAGAATTTTATCTCCGTCGAATAACAAAATGCCGTAACTGCTGCCCAGGGTGTTCCCCTCCATCAGATACGCCTTCATCCGGCGCCGAAGCCCCGTATCCTCGGGTGCATCCTTCAGGGTCTCCGGGCTGTAACGCATATGAAAGATACGCCAAAAATTACCGTTGTTGGGATCTGCCGAGCTGGTCAGCCGGGTGAACATCCGATTGAATTTCCAAAGATTGGTGCCCTCCGGGAACACCGTTCCGTCAAAGGGCTCGTAAAGGAGCCAGGTACTGCAGACCACCGGCAAAATGCCGTCCGTCAGCTCATCCCGATAAAAGGCGTGAGCCTTTTTCAAGGAGTCCATAACGGATTCCTCCGTCAGCGGCCCCGCAGAGGGAATATGGCAATTGAAGACGGTGTCGCCCTTTTTGATGTGGCCGTATCGTTCCACGCGGAAGGGGCGCTTTTCATATTGCAACCGCCCCAGCATAAACCGCTCACACCAATAAAAATCCTGGAACCAGATGGAAAAGGTGCCCCAATAGCCGTATAGGGCGTGGGCCTCCATCATCTTACAGCGCAGATCCACTAAGGAGTTCCAATAGACCTCCTCGGGAATTCCCCGTTGGTCGTACCGCTCCTTCATAGGAACGGCGGCCGCCAGATAAAAGATCATCTTCAGGGAATGAAGAGGAATTTCCGATTCCTGCGCGAGGGTATCCAGATCTTCCGTAAACCCGTTTCCCTTTTCGTTCAAAAAGCGATCCATGGCCTTTTCGAATTTAGAGAAAAGGGCCGGTCTTTCGATCAGCCCTTTATAATCTGCAGAAAACTGTTCGATTGCCTCAAGGGGAAAATCGAGTTTTTCAGTTATTGCTCGGATCATCCTTCGTATACTTCAGCAACGTATTTCTTCAGATTGATCAGACCCAGCTGCACAGCCTTCACGCATTCTTCCATACCTTCGAATTCGATGGCGATCCAGCCGTCGTATTTCACTCTCTTCAGAGCACGCAGATCCTGCACGATGGGCACAACGCCGTGGCCGATCACAGTACCCCGGATCAGGTTACCGGCACGGGTGGTGATCCAGCCGGCACCGGGATGGGGATCCTGGCCGCTCTTGAAGATAAAGTCCTTGGCGTGAACGTAGAAGGCATAGGGAGCGCAACGGCCCACAGCAATGCCGGAATCCTCGTCGGCGCAAAGGAAGTTACCCATATCGATCAGCTGACCGAAGTTGGGGTTGTCAACGGCGTTGATCAAAGCCTCAACACGGATGCTGTCCTGGGAATAGAAGCCGTGGTTTTCGGTCATGGTCTTGATGCCCTTGGAAGCGGCGTACTCGGTCACCTTACGGATGGCATCCACCAGCTTGGGCATGGTCTTTTCATAACTTTGATAGGGCTTGGGATCACGGCATACGTCATGGCGCATAGTGGGGCAACCCATGATCTCGGCATAATCCACCTTTTTGCAAAGGGTAGCAACTTCTGCCTCCAGATCCTCGGCCAGCAGGTTTGCACCTACGGCGAAGTTGGAGATCTCCATGCCCAGACGGTCTGCTTCAGCCCGCAGAGCCTTGCACATTTCGATGGGATCTTCGGCATTCACGATAATATCGTCGGTAATTTCAATACCGTCAAAGCCCTGCTCCTTAGCGGTGGCGATGGCGGTCAAGGGAGTCAGGATCCCCTTGCGGATTGCTTGAGAATAGCTATAAATACTAACGGAAAATTTCATTATAAAGTCACCTCATGGCCGGTTTCGGCAGATTTGTAAATGGCATCCAGAATTTCCATCAGAGCGATGCCGTCCTCGGCGGGAGCCTTACACTCAACGCCGTCTAAAATACAGTCAACGTAATGGTTGATCTCGCCTTCGAACAGGCCGTCAAAGCTCAAAGCGGTCTTACCGGCCATTCCGATATTGGTCAGGTAGCCGTTCTGTTCGGTGTAGATCTTTACCTCGGGATCCAGCTTACAGCCGGCCTTGGTACCGTACAGCTCGATGTTGCCCACGTCCTTTTCAATGTTCAGGGTGAAGGAGGCTTCCACAGAAACAACGGCTCCGTTGTCGTAGCGGATCATGGCGCTGGCCAGATCTTCAACGTCGAAGACATCATTCTTGGAGGCTTCACCGGAGGTATGAACCTTGGTACCGGTGGATTTGATGTGCTTGCGGTCACCCAGCTTATAGAAGGTGGCACCGTAAACGGAAACGGGCTTGGGGTTGCCCATCAGATAGCGGGAAAGGTCGATCACGTGTACGCCCAGGTCGATCAAAGGTCCGCCTGCGGAACGGCTTTTATCACCGAACCAGCCGCCGGGAGCACCGTTGCGGCGCAGGTAGGTCACCTTGCCGTAATAGATATCACCCATAAAGCCGCTGTCGATAAAGTCCTTTACAACGCGGCAGTCGTTACCGTGGCGGCGAACGAAGCCGATCATCAGCAGCTTGCCGGCCTTTTCGGCGGCGGCAGCCATAGCACGGGCTTCTTCGGCGTTGGTAGCCATAGGCTTTTCGCAAAGTACGTGGCAACCGGCGTTCAAAGCGGCGATGGTGCAGGGAGCGTGGGCGCTGTTCCAGGTACAAACGCTGACAGCGTCGATCTCGGGCAGCTCCTTCAGCATGGTTTCGCAATCGGTGTAAAGACGGGTCACACCGTACTTTTCAGCCTTTCTCTGCAGGGTCTTTTCGTTAATGTCGCAAAAGGCGTAAAGCTCAACTCTGGGGTTTGCCAGATAGCCCTTGATGTGTTGGTTGGAAATACTACCAACACCAATGACAGCTACTTTAAGTTTCTTTTCCATTTTAAAATCTCCTTTATTTGATCAGGTTTCTCAAAAAGTCTGCGGCGGTGCGGATATCCTTTTCGGGATCCTCGCCCACCTCACGCTCAATGGTCAAGAAGCCGTGATAGCCGATGTCGTCCAGGGCCTTCAGGTAGTTGGGGAAGTCCACCTTACCGGTGCCCAGGGGCAGTTCGGTGAAGGAGGGGCTGGCCAGCATTTCAGACTCTTCCAGACCGTAAACCTGTTCGGGCGCACGGTAGTAGTTCCGCTGACCGTCCTTGGCGTGGGTATGTACGATGTAATCCTTCAGGGTATAAACGCCCTGAACGGGATCGTCGCCGGTCACCATAATGAAGTTGGCGGGATCCATGTTAACGGCCACGCCGGTGGAATGCAGAGAATCCAGGAACTGCTTCAGGGTAGCGGCAGTCTCGGGGCCGGTCTCGATGGCAAAATGCGCATCCAAAGAATCGGCAAATTCTGCCAGCTGGAAGCAGGCTTCCTGCATGATCTTGAACCGGGGATGGTTGGGATCCTCGGGCACAACGCCGATGTGGGTGGTCACGATGTTGGTCTCCAGCTCCTTGGCCATTTCCAAAATCTCTTTGGACTTGGCGATCAAGCCGGGGTTCAGGGCGGGATCGTGGAAGCCCTTGCCCAGATCCCCGCAAAGAGCAGAGATCTTCAGACCCTCACCCTTCACCATAGCCAGGAATTCCTTCCGGGCGGCGGGGGAGAGGTTTTCGGGAGCAAGCTCCCCTCTGGAGGCATAAACCTGGATGCCGGTAGCACCAACCTCACGTGCCTTCTTCAGGGCAACGGGGATGGGCTGACGGAAGGATTCCAGCATTACGCCGATAGAAAAATCATACATTTTCAAAATCTCCTTTCGAAATGTAAATAAATTGACACATTGTCTGTTTTTATTATATAATATAAAAAAGCAAAGGTAAACCCTTTTATGTTGCTTGAATTTAACACAATAATGCTTTTTTTGAGGATTTTCTATGAGTACGTACGAAAAACATAACTATCGGGATACCGAATTGCCCATGTATCTGCACATAGACGGGTTACAGGAGAAAGCCCGTTTTCCGGCTCATTGGCATGAACCCCTGGAACTGTTACTGTTCACGGAAGGGGAGTGCAGTGTTTCGGGGAACGGGATCAGCAACCGGGCGAAGCCCGGCGATCTGGTTTTCTTTAATTCCAATTGTATTCATAACCTGATCGCCGGTCCCGGCGGATGCAAATATTATTGCTTAACGGTAGACGTAGATGCCTTCGGTGAGCGGTTACTCTCGGAGCTTGGGGATCAACCGATGGCCATCACACGGGATGAGCGGATCGTTGGGCTTTACCGGGAGCTTTTGCAATTGAAACAAGAAACACCCTATCTCTATAAACGGGAAATGAAGGCCGTTTTGCAACAAATGATTATAAGGCTCTGTCGCCTTTTGAACGATACGCCCACCGAACCCTACCGCCTCACTAAGCAATGCCGGATGGTGATGCAGGGGATCGTATATATGCAAAGCCATTTTACTGAGCCTATTACCGTCGACGAGATCAGCGATCAGGTGGGGTATAATAAATATTATTTTTCTCACCAATTCAAAGAAATTATGGGGCAATCGGTGGTGGATTACCTGAATTTTCTACGTTGCAAAAACGCCCGCCGCCTGATGGCAGACGGCGAGCATAATATCAGCGAAAGCGCCCTTCTTTCGGGCTTTAAAAACCTTTCTTATTTTTCCAAGGTTTATAAAAAACAGATGGGCGTTCTGCCCTCCAAACAGTAATAAGATAATGCTTTTTTGTAAAGGGCGAAAAAGTTTCGTTTTCATAACCCTTGACATCGATTATGAATCCTTTTATACTGAGGTCAAATATTTGTTAGGAGAAGATTCCAATGGAAGTAAATATTCTTCAGTTCGGCGCCGTTGCAGACGGCAAGACGCTTTCTACCGAAGCTATTCAAAAGGCCATCGATGCCCTGGGCGAGACCGGCGGCAGGGTGGTGATCCCTGCCGGCCATTTTCGCAGCGGCACCATCTGGCTGCGTTCCAACGTGGAGCTTCACCTGGAACACGGCGCCTGCCTGCAGGGCAGTGACCGGATGGAGGATTATAACGAGGTGGATGCTTATCCCCAGAATATCTCCAGTCCTATCAACGAAAAGTGGTTGGGTAAGCACCTGATCATTGCCCTGGAGTGTGAAAACGTGGCTGTCACCGGTACCGGTACTTTAGATGGAAACGGGGATTATTTTTTAGGGGAAAACGAGCCCTGGGGTGCCTACGTCTGGAATCGGGGATGCCGCCAGGCAAAGGATCCCGAAAAGTGCCGTCCCGGCCAGTTGCTTTGCTTTATTGAGTGTAAGCGGGTGCTGGTGGAAAACATTACCGTTACCAACCAACCTTGTTGGGGTTGTTATCTTCATGGGTGTGAATATGTTACCGTTCACGGATTGCATACCTTTAACCCCCCTGATTTCTTTAACAGCGACGGTATCGATATCGATTGCTGCCGCCACGTCACCGTTTCCGACTGTGTGATCGATACGGGGGATGATTGCATCGCCATTCGGGGGAACTGCAGGCCTTTGCAAAAGGCCAAGCCCTATTGCGAGTACGTCACCATCAGTAACTGCGTGCTTTCTTCTTCCTCCTCCGCCATCCGGCTGGGGCTGGGGGACGGAACCATCCGCCATATTCGGATCTCCAATCTTTGTATCACCCGGGGTGCCCCCGCTGTGCAGATTATGTCCAGCTACCACGGCACCTGTAATACCACCATTGAGGACGTGAGTATTTCTCACGTGACCGCGACGAATTGCTCCCGGCCGGTGGAGATCATCAGCGAATCCAATGGAGACGCGTATATTAAAAATATCACCCTTCAGGATATTCGGGCGGAGGTCTACGGCTATATTCACTTTAACGTACTGCCGGGAAATTCGGTGGAAAATATCTGCCTGAAGAACTTTGCCGTCAGGATGATCGACGGGCCAAAACCCTTTACCGAGGGCTGCTTTGCCAAAAAAGGGGAAAGCTGGTTCCGGGCAAGTAACGTGAAAGGACTGCGGTTAGAAAACTTCTCTGTGGAGGACGAAGAAAACTATCTTTCCGCCTGGGAGGATGGCCCCTTTGCCATCACCGATTGCCCTAATCTGAAGTGGTCCAACATCACCCTGAACGGTGTTGAAACGGAACAGAATTAAAAAGAAAGCCAAGGAAGGTTTGATCTTCCTTGGCTTTTTTATCATTGCCCGTAACTCAGGGCGGCCTTAATGGCCTTTTCGGCCAGATTATATGTTTTTTTTGCTTCTGAAACCATATTTAAGCCGGGGTTATTCACCGAGTTCCAGAACTGATTCATACTGTTTTTCTCTTCGTTGCTCAGCATATCCCATCCGTTCATTTGCATACCGAAATAGACGTTATTACTTACGAATTCAAAGTATTCACGCCGCTGTTCCAGATCAAAGTTCAGGAAACTTGAAGTAGTGAGGTAATCGCAGATCGCCTCTGTGCACCGCGTGGCCCAAAGTTCCATAAATTTCACAGCGGAGAGGGCGTTGGACTGATTTTTCAGTTTTCGCGCAAGCATCATAGTGTAGCCATAGAAAAAGCAGGAATACCGCCCGTTCTCGGTGTTGGCCTTCGGGTAAGGAACCCAATTATATTGATGGCTGCGGCAATAGATATAATCGTCGTCATAATCGAATTGGTTCATCAGGCTATAGTTGGCAGACATCATTACGGTGCCTTTTGAAAACATATCATACCATGCGCCGCCGCGTGCGCATTGCACGCTTTCCAATATGTTTTCCAGCATATTATAAGATTCCAGCACGCGGTCATCAAGCCAGTTATTGATATAGTTCGGTTGATCGCTTTCGTTATCAACCTGAATCACTGCGTCTACACCGTTGGTTTGTGCATAGCCATACCAACTCGATCCGCTATCCACGGCATAGGCATATAACTGTTTTCCGCCGGAAGTGGTTTGGGGCACGCTTTTTAAAAACGAGGTGAACGCATTCCAATCCCATCGGTCTTGTTGCCAAAGGGTATGGGGATCCACCAGGTTAAATTCCTCCACCAGATCCTGATTATACCAAAGAAGGTTCACCCCGGCTAAAGGCCCGATACAGCGGTATCCGCCGCCGAAACGGGTCTTTTGCAGGGTCATCAGATCCACTCCGGGCGAATTATTCAGATTTTGCATATTAATATAAGGATCTAAGGGCTGGCTGAGGTTGAAATATTTTGGGAATCCAGCCATATGTGTGGGTACGATATCCAAGGCTTTTCCGGCATTCATATACGCCAAGGTTTGGGAAACTGCTTTATCGAATCGGGATTCAATATATTTTATTTTTAAGCCCAAACTATCTTTCAGCGAATTCCAGAAATCCCATTCGTCAAGCATCTTGCCTTTTTCGTTGGGAAAATAAAAAATAGCGCCGTTTGCAGTAATCATCGTTAGGGTTTTTCCCTTCAGATCCTTTAATGTGGTTCCTTTCACGAAGCCGGTTTGATCAATATCAAAACTGGGCATAAACCCGGTGTTAGGCTTTTTTTCCGCCTGCATCCACGGGCTGCTTACCGGATCGTATTTATCCTCAGGTGCATAGTTCTGAACAGGATCATCTGAAGGGTCTTTTGAGGAATCGGGTTCCTTATGAACTTCTTGATCCGTCTGATTGGAAGGAAGACTTTCATCATCTTTTTCCGATCCATTATTTTCAACCTCTTGGTCGCCTGCAGAAGGATCTTCTTTGGAATTTTCTTTTGAATCTTCTTTTGAATCTTTTTTGGAATCTTCCTTGGGATTTTCATTCGAATCTTCCGAAATATCAAGATTTATATCATAGTCGGTTCCCAAGAAAAGTTCTTCCTCGCTTTTTTTGCAGGCGGTTGCTAGCGTTGTTAGAATGATCAAAGAAAGAAATAATGCTGAAATGCGATGAAACTTTTTCATAAATACAGGCTCCTTCTTCTAAAATTCAACTATATTATGAAAGATTCATCTATGAAAAGCAATATTCGATATTGCTTTTTCTTGGTAAAATATTGCTTATTCTGAGGTGGGAGATTGAGAAGGCACAACGCCGATGTGTTTTTTATAGACCTTGGTGAAATAAGAAAGACTTTGAAAGCCGGAAAGAACAGCGCTTTCACTAACATTATGATTTCCTTCGGCCAGCAGTTTTCGCGCATAGTTGCATCGCTGATAATTGAGATATTCAGTGATGGTTTGTCCCATTATTTTCTTGAAAAGTCTGGAAAAGTGATATTTACTGCATCCCACGTGGGCACTGATCATTTCCAGTGTAATTTGTTCCGAAAAGTGTTCGTTAAGAAATTCCACGCCGTTTATCACAACCTGATGATGTTTGCTTCTGCGGATGGGGGGCGCTTGATGATTATCAAGGAGCCGATCTAGGCGGATTAAAAGTAATTTCATCAACGTCATCATTTCTTTTTTATAAAAATTCGGCTTTTCTTTTTGTAACGTATCCATTTCCAATAAAAGGGAAGTGATGTGGGGATCTGTTATTTTTAATGCCGATGCTCTGCCGCTTGTATGAACCCCGCATTGACGGAAAAAATCGGCATCAACCGTCAGAATCAGATAATGGCATCCCGGGGAATGAGGCAGGATGTTATGAATACAGTTGGAGTTAATAAAGAGCAGCTCCCCGTCCTTCATAACCTGTGGAATTCCATCGCAGTTGATGGTACAGGCTCCTTCCACAAAGTATAAGAATTCCAAAAATTCGTGCCAATGGGCATAGTAGGGCTTTTCACAGGAACGGATATCCGGCCTCAGACAGGCGGAAAATTCCGAATCAAAAAACACCGATTTTTCGTAATGGCTCATAACTTCTCCTGATTCTTAAGAAAATTTTTCGAAGGCAATTGTCCCATATGTTTTTTATAAACCTTTGCAAAATACGAAAGATTGTTGAAGCCCGAAAGCCGGGCACTCTCGCTTACGTTATAGGTGCCCTCTGCCAAAAGGCGGCGGGCGTTTTTACATCGCAGCAGATTCAGATAATCCACCATGGTCTGGCCGGTGATCTCCTTAAAACGACGGCAAAAATAATACTTGCTGAAGCCCAGCTGGGCACTCATTTCATCCACGGTGATGGGCTCGGTAAAATGGGTCTGCAGATAACTGATGGCCTGCATCACCATCCGGCATTGGGGCGTTGGATAAAAGGGCTCGTCGGTGGATTTTTCCGCCAACCGACTGATGCGGATGATCAGCTGTAAAATAATGGCCTTCATCTCTTTTTTATAAAAAGGCGGCTGCTCTTCGTTCAATTTCACCAGCCGCATGACCATCCCGATCAGCTCCGGATCCCGGGTTCTGACCAGGGGCTGTTCGCAAAGGTTTTCCAGCCCGAATTCATTGGTCACGGCAGGATCCACCGTCAGACAATGGTAACGGCAACGCTCGTCTGCGGCATAAAAATTGTGTACGCAATTGGAATTCAAAAAGATCAGATCCCCCGCCTCGGCGGTGCGGTGAACGCCGTTGATCATCATTTTGCAACAGCCGTCGGTGTAATATAAAATTTCAAAGGGCTCGTGCCAATGGAGTCGGGAGTAGCCCTTGACTCCGCGATCGTAATGGAAGCCGATGGGCAATTCCGGGTCGGTGTATCGATGCTTTTCGTATTTGGACATAAAAACCTCACAACGACAAGATTCTGTTAAAACAACGGATATAAGCGTTTATATTATAAATGATAAAGAAACATTCTGTCAATATAAAAAACCTCCCGCCGAAGCGAGAGGTTTTTATATTGGATTAAATTAAGATCCGTATTTCACGCAAGCGTCGATTGCCTTTTGTGCCAGGTTGGCGGTCTTTTGGCATTCGGTAACGGGGTTCAGACCCTGGGTATAAACGGATTTCCAGAACTGATACAAGGCATCATGTTCTGACTTGTCTACCATGTCCCATGCATTCATCTGCAACATGAAATAGCAATCCTGAGTAGCAAACTCAAAGTATTCCTTGCGGTCTTCATAGTCGAAGTTCAGATAGCTGGTGGTGGTCAGGAAGTCAAACATAGCCTCGGTGAACCGGGTGGCCCACAGCTCCATGAACTTCACGGCATAGATAGCGTTGGACTGATTCTTCAGCTTTCTGGCCAGCATCATGGTGTAGCCGTAGTTAAAGCAGGCATACCGGCCGGTTTCGGTGTTGGCCTTGGGCCAGGGTACCCAGTTGTATTTCTTACCGTGGCAATACAGCTTCTTTTCGTTGGTATCATAGGTGGGCATCAAAGTAACGGTGTTGGACATCATGGTATCGCCGTCGGTATACATCTTATAGAAGCTACCGCCGGTCTGGGCGGGCTGCAGAACGCTGGCTAAAAAGCTGTAAGCGTCGATGGCTCGCTGATCGGTCCAGTTGTTGATCAGGTTTTGCTCATTGCTCTTGGTGTCGATCTCAATGGGGATAACGCCGTTGGAGATGGCGATCATAAAGGCGTTGGAGCCAACGGCAGTACCGAAGCAATACAGCTTTTTACCGTCGGGGGAGGTGGCGGGCACACTCTTGATAAAGCCGGCAAAAGCGTCCCAGTCCCACTTATCCTGCTCGTAGAGGGTATGAGGATCCTTCAGGCCCAATTCTTCAACACGGGATTGGTTGTACCACAGGGTATCAATAACACCTACGGCAGAGATGCAGCGGTAACCGCCGCCGTAACGGGAGTTTTCCAAGGTATTCAGGTCAACGCCGGGGGAGTTACCCAGGTTTTGCATGTTGATGTAGGGATCCAAAGGCTGGGAAAGGTTCAGGAATTTGGGGAAGCCGGCATAGTGGGTGGGCACGATGTCCAGAGCCTTACCGGCGTTCATGTAAGACAAGCACTGGGAAACAGACTTGTCAAAACGGGATTTGATGTACTTGATCTGCAGGCCGTATTCTTTCTTCAGAGCATCCCACCATTCCCATTCACCGATCTGTTCGCCCTTCTCGTTTTTATACTGGAAGGTATCGTACATAACGGCGGTGATCAGAGTCAGGGATTTGCCTTTCATGTCAGCCATCTTGATATTGTTCTTAACAAAGCCGGTTTTGTCGATATCAAAGGAGGGCTTAACACCGGTGTTGATAGGCTTGGCTTCGGCGATCAGGGGGTTCCGTTCAGGATCGTATTTGTATTCCTCTTTGTATTCCTCCTGGATCTTGTCGATATTGTCAGAGACAGGCTCTTTGTTTTCTTCCTTGTCGTCCTTCTTATCGTCCTCTTCCTTGTCGTCCTTCTTATCGTCTTCTTCTTTGTCGTCTTTTTTGTCTTCTTCGTCGTCCTTGGTGTCTACGTCTTCGTCGTCGTTTTCGTCATCATCCTTGTCGGTTTCAACGTCTTCCACCTCGTCGATGGCGCCCAGGTCCAGTTCTTCCTCCTGCTTTTTACAAGCGGTAGAAAGGGTGACCAGCATCAAAACAGCCAGGATCATGGCAAGCAATTTGCTGAACTTTCTCATCAGGGAGATCTCCTTTCAATCTTTGTTTATAATGAAGGGAAGGGTCTTCGGGTATGGGGTGCACCATTAACTTTTTTGAAAGGCTAACCGAAGACCCTCTCTGTCATTACCGTTTTTGTTGGCCGGTCAGTTCCCGCAGGAAATCTGCGGCCATAGCGATATCAGCGGCGGGGTTTTCGCCAACCTCGCGCTCAATGGTCAGAAATCCGCGATAGCCGATCTCTTCCAAAGCCTTCAAATAGTTGGGGAAGTCCACCTTACCGGTGCCCAGGGGCAGTTCAATGTACTTGCGCTTGCCGGGCTCGATCTCGTGGGGTTCCTTCATCCGGCCGTCCTTGGCGTGGGTGTGAACGATGTAATCCTTCAGGGTATAAACGGCCTGAACGGGATCGTCGCCGGTCACCATCACCAGGTTGGCGGGGTCCATATTGACCGCCACACCGGTGGAGTGCAGGGTATCCAAAAAACTCTTCAACAGCACTGCCGGTTCAGGGCCGGTCTCAATGGCAAAGTGTGCATCCAACGAATCGGCAAATTCCGCCAATTCAAAGCAGGCGCTCTGCATGATCTTGTAAACGGGGTCGTTGGCATCCTCCGGCACCTTGCCGATGTGGGTGGTCACGATGTTGGTCTCCAGATCGCCGGCCAGCTCCATAATACGCTTAGAACGGTCGATCAGCTCGGGGTTCAGCTCGGGGTCGGTAAAGCCCTTGCCTAAATCGCCGCAAAGGGCAGAAACCTTCAAACCCTCACCCTTGATCATAGCCAACACCTCCCGCCGTTTTTCGGCGGTCAGAGCCTCCGGGGCAAGCTCAGCCTTGGTGGTCAGCAGCTGCAAGCCGTGGGCGCCGACCTCCCGGGCTTTTTTCAAAGCCTCCGGAACGGGCAGGCGGAAGGAATGCAGCATTACGCCGATGGGGTAATGGAACATAATGAAACTCCTTTCCAGGTTCTTTTTCACTTTAATAATAATATATTATAAAACAATTGTAAATCAATTAATCTTGCTTATTTTTAACACAATGTTGCCTTATATACCGAAAAAGTGCGCCGCAAGGAATTGCAGCGCACTTTTTGTTGTATTTAGTGATATTCCGGCAGATAATCTCCGTGAGCCCGGATCAGGTCGTCCACCATCTTTTTGATGGTATCGATATCCAGTTCACTGCCGGTATGGGGATCCAGCATCGCCGCTTGATAGATATGCTCCTTCTTGCGGGTGCGGGCAGCCTCAATGGTCAGTAACTGTACGTTGATGTTGGTCATATTCATGGCCGCACACTGCACCGGCAGGGGACCCACGTGGCAGGGATGTACCCCGTAGCCGTTCACCAGACAGGGCACTTCAACACAAGCCTCAGCCGGCAGGTTGGTGATCAGGTGATCGGTGTTCAAAACGTTGCCGCCGATCTGATAGGGGGTATCGGTAACGATGGATTCCATAATGCGGGAGGCATATTCCTTGGAACGGGTATGATCCTTCACGCCGTTGTTCAAAAGATCTTGGTATTCGGTCTTCCATTTTTCAATTTGTCTTACACAGCGGCGGGGATACTCGTCCAGGGGGATGTTGTAGCGCTCGATCAGTTCGGGATATTTGTCCTTGATGTAGAACATATTGTATTCTGCATTATGTTCGCTGGATTCGGTGCAGTAATAGCCAAAGTTATTGATGTAATCCAGCCGCACCTTGTCCTTGAATTCGGGGTCGGCCATGGCGGCGGGGATCTTTTCTTTGATCAGGGGATACAGATCCTTGCCGTTCTTATCCTTCAGTTCCAAAAGCCAGGCCATATGATTGATGCCGGCGATCAGCTCCTTGCGGCCTTCCATATGCTCTTCCAGGCCCAGTTCTTTCAAAAGATGACTGGAGCAGACCTGCACACTGTGGCAAAGACCCACGGTCTTGATGGGGGTGTAGCGTTGCATATAACCGGAAAGCATCGCCATGGGGTTGGTGTAGTTCAGGAACAGAGCGTCGGGGCAGACCTCTGCCATATCCCGTGCAAAATCATCCATCACGGGGATGGTGCGTAGCGCCCGCATGATCCCGCCGATCCCCAGGGTATCGGCAATGGTCTGGCGCAGACCGTATTTCTTGGGCACCTCAAAATCAATGATGGTGCAGGGGTCGTACAGCCCCACCTGAATAGCGTTGATGACAAAATCCGCCCCCCGTAGCGCATCCTTCCGCTGGGGGATGCCAAGATAGCATTCGATCTTGCCATAGCCACCCTTGGTCTTACGCATGGCCTCCAGGATGACCCGGCTTTCCTCCAGCCGCTGGCCGTCGATGTCGTAAAGGGCAAAAACGCTGTCCCGCAGCGCCTCGCTGCACATACAGTCGCCGATCACGTTCCGGGCAAAAACGGTGCTTCCCGCACCCATAAAGGTGATTTTCATAAAGTGTGCCTCCTTGTTGTTTTGTTATCTTAATTGTACCAAGAATTCGTGAAAAAAAGATTGATTTTTGTGTGGTAAACTTGTTATAATGTTGGGTATAAAGGATGTGAAGATGGATGAAACGGTATCAGGAGATTATTATTGACCGGGGCTACGAGGGCTTTAATCCGGTCTGCTTCGGTAGCGAGACCTGCCGCTCCGGCCATTATTACGGGCCGGCGGTGCGGACCTATTGGCTGCTTCATTACGTGGTCAAGGGCTTCGGCACCTTTGAGCGGGACGGTAAAGCCTACCGGATCAAGCCCGGTGAGATCTTCGTGATCCCGCCTTACGAAGAAACCTATTATCAGGCCGATGAAGAACGCCCCTGGCGGTATATCTGGATCGGCTTTACCGCCACCCAACCTCTGCCGTCGGTCTTTCAGCAAGCGGTGATCCGCTGCTCCGGGGTGGGTGCGGTCTTTGAGGGGATGCATCGTTGTCACGAAATGGGGAACGGCTGCAGCGCCTTTTTGGCCGGAAAGCTTTGGGAGCTGATCGCCGTTTTGTTGGATCAGAGCGTGCCAGAGGCCGACTACGTGGATCGGGCTTTAAACTGTATGAATGCAGAATATGCCACCGGCATCACCGTGCAGGAGATCGCCGACCGGCTGAATTTGGACCGCAGCTATTTTTCCACCCTCTTTAAGGAAAAAATGGAGATCTCCCCTCGGGATTATCTCAAAAATCTGCGGCTCCAGCGGGCGGCAGAGTTGATTGTGCGCCACGGGGTCAGCCCCTCCACCGCCGGAGTATCGGTGGGCTACGGGGATATCTACCATTTTTCCAAGGCCTTCAAACAACATTTCGGCCAATCCCCCCGCTCTTATCAAAAAATGCATAAAGGAGAGAGTTGGAATGAAACAAGCATATTGGATCTGGATCGCAGATGATTATGAGATCTATCATTTAAGGGAGGTCAACCTTCGCCGCCAGGAATTCGGTGTGGATTATCCGCCCTTTTGGAGCCTTTCATCCCCCTATGCGGTCGCCAAGTTTATTAAAGAGATTGATTGTAACGGCGGAAGCCTGACTGCCTACTGTAAGGGACAGGGGTACATTGTGGTCGATAGCCAACGCTATCCTATGGGCGTCTCGATCCCGCTTTCGCCGGGGCACCACCGTATCCGGGCAGAACTCTTTAAAAGAGACGGTCTTCCCGCCCTTTACGTTGAAAGCAACGTTTGTCCAAGTGATGGCAGCTGGATTTGCTCTCATAATGCCGGCGACCTGAAGCCGGTTGGTTGGAACAAAGCCTTGACCCGCCCGGATCAGGATCCGGAGGTTTTCCCTTTTTCCTATGCGCATAAGGAGCCCGTTTCCGTTGAGAAAACCGTCAGCGGTCGGCTTTTTGACTTTGGGGATGAACTGTTCGGTTATCTGGATATCGCCGGTTCAGACGGCCAAAAAATGAAGGTGTTTTACGGGGAAAGCCGGGAGGAAGCATTGGACCCCCAAGGTGCGATCCTGTTTGAAGAGGTGGAGGGCGCATCCTCCTACCGTCTGCGCCAACGGGCCTTTCGCTATATCCATATCGTGGATGCGCCCGAGAACCTTGTGGTTACGGCGGAGCATGAGTATCTGCCCCTGGAGGCAAAGGGAAGCTTTTCCTGTGATAACGAACTTTTCAACGAGATCTACCGTGTTTGCGTTAAGACCTTTCACCTGAATTGTCGGGAGGGCTTTTTGGACGGCATCAAGCGGGATCGCTGGGTCTGGGGCGGCGATGCCTATCAGAGTGCCCGGATCAACGGCTATCTGTTTGCAGATCAGGATATCGTAAAAAGAACCACCATCGGTATTTTGGGGAAATTGCCTGTTGAGCAGCATATCAATACCATCTTAGATTATAGCTTTTTTTGGCTGATCGGTCTTTATGAGCAATATATGACCTATGGCGATATTGCCTTTTTGAAAAAAATGTTCCACCGGGCCAAAGCGCTCCTGGAATTCTGCGAGACCCGATTGAATGAATCCGGCTTTGTGGTGGGGAAGAAGGGCGACTATTCCATCAAAACCGGCGATTGGACCTTTATCGATTGGTCGGATATTGATAAGACCGGTGCGGTCTGTGCCGAGCAAATGCTGCTGGTAGCGGCTTACCGCTATATGAATTTGATGTCGGCGGAATTAGGCTTGCATTCGGATTATGCGAAAAAGGCCGATGCGTTGTTGGAACGGATCAATGCCCATTATTGGAACGAAGAAAAGGGCGCCTTCATTGATAGTTATGAATCCGGCAGAAACAACGTGACCCGCCACGCCAATATTTTTGCGGTGATGTACGATCTGGCAACCCCCTTGCAGATAGAAAGCATCCTAAAAAACGTATTGAAAAATGATGCCGTTACCAAGATCACCACACCCTATTTCCGCGGTTATGAGTTAGACGTATTGGGAAAACTGGGTGAATTCAGCGAAATTGAAGATGCTTTGGAACATTATTGGGGTGCAATGCTGGGCTTGGGTGCCACCACCATTTGGGAGGAGTTCGATCCCACCTTGCAGGGCGTGGAGCATTATGCAATGTATCGTAATTCCTTCGGAAAATCCCTGTGCCACGCCTGGGGTGCCGGGCCGGTATATTTGTTCGGTCGGTATTATTTGGGCGTGTATCCCACTGCACCGGGCTTTAAGACCTTCCGAGTGGAACCGAACCCCGGTTCCTTGCGGGAATTTTCCGGCGTGGTGCCGGCCGGGGATGGACTTGTGCGGGTTGAATATCAAAAGGGGATGTTGCGGGTTATGGCAACGATCCCCGGCGGAACGCTTTCCTGGCAGGGGACGGAATATCCTCTGAAACCGAACGAGGAACTCCTGTTGCCCTGTCAGAAGCAGATGCTCTTTGGCTAATATGTGCAATATATAATAAATTGTTAAAATATATTGACAATAATGACTAAAATGTTTTATAATAGAATTACCATAAAAAATAGGAGGATTTTATTATGGAAAATCAAACCGTTGCACCCGTTGTGCAGCTCAAAACCAACCGTGGTCTGTTAAAGTACATTCTGCTGAGCCTGATCACCTGTGGGATCTATGGGCTGGTGGTGATGTCGGTGCTCTCCACCGATATTAATACCATTGCCTCCCGTTACGACGGTAAAAAGACCATGCATTATTGCCTGCTCGCCTTTATTTTTACCGGCCTGACCTTCGGGATCGCTCCCATCGTTTGGTATCATCGGATCTCCAACCGGATCGGTGCAGAGCTGAAACGCCGTGGGATCGACTATTCCTTCGGTGCCGGCACCTATTGGGGCTGGAACGTATTGGGCGCTTTGATCGTCGTCGGGCCCTTGGTTTATACCCATAAGCTGTTCAAGGCCATGAACCTGCTTTGCGCAGACTTCAACGCCAAAGGCTAATCGCAAATAAAATTCCGGCTCACTTGAGCCGGAATTTTTTTATGTTGTTTTTCGTGTTTTTATACCAAAGCTTATTTCTGTTCGGATCCAGGGTCAGCGCCTGTTTCTTTTTCAAAACCTTTGCTTCGGTACCGTCCCATCGGCAGGGAAAGCCTTCTTCATTCAAAAAATATAATCCATCCTTACCGGCCACCAGCTGGTCGGCGGTCTGATCATAAATCATCTTCTGGTCGGCAGGATCCCAGATCCCGCTTTCCAACGCAATATACAACCGATCCTCCCATACCGCCAGCCGCTTACCCCGGGCGGGCAGTTCAAGGGCTTCGCCGTTACGGAAAAGGGTACCGGCGGGATCCAAAAGATAAAGGTCTTCTCCAAGGAAAGCAAAATCCACCGCATCCACCGTGGAAAGGGTTTGAATATTCCCCCCGTCAGCAGACATAAACTGGAGCCGATGCTGGGTTGTATTGATGTAATAAAGGCCGTTATCGGCGGGGAGTAGCCGATCTGCCCGAACGGGGGTCAGCCGGACCCGGATCCCCCGGTATTCCGCATAAAGACCGTCCTCTGCCGCCAGATAGGTCACCGCCGATCCGTCGTAAGCCCCGGCATAAAAGCCCTTGGGCAGGGCTTTACCACCGGGAGCGATGCCGTTTTCTGCGCTGCCCCGCCGGGGCGCTCCGGGTGGAAATACGCCCGCCTCCGGGGTGCGGGGAATATCCAGCCCGGTCTGCTTTTTTGCC
>JAZQAR010000139.1:0-5687 GCA_045545315.1 Eubacteriales bacterium
ACATGGCTACGATCCGACTTTGAGCCACACCAAGTGGAGCGATCATAATATGGCCTATGCCACGTTAACTTTTTAAGGAGATACGACCATGAAAAAAATTGCACTTTTGACCGCGATCCTGTTGCTTTTGACCTGCTTTACCGCCTGCAAAAAGCCGGAGGAACCCGATCTGAAGGCCGTTTACGGCAATAAGGAGCTGGCCGCCGAGGAGCTGGCTGCCTATCAGGATGACTATATCACCGTGGCCTCCTATAACGTGAACTGCTTTACCTACGGCAAGGGCTGGGACGCCATCGTGGCAGAGATCAAAAAGGTGGATCCGGACATCATCGGCCTGCAGGAGCTGGACAATAACACCGAGCGCAGCGGCCAGGGGAACCAGGCGCAGATGCTGGCTGAAAAATTAGGCTACGACTATTGGTACTACGCCCCCACCCTGCCCCAGTTCCAGGGCGGCCAGTACGGCCACGGGGTGGTCAGCAAATTCCCCATCGTAAACAGCGAGTACCTGGAATTCGACGTCAACCCCGAGGAGACCCGCAACTACGAGCGCCACGAGATCAGGATCGGCGATCAGACCCTGGCCTTTTATAACACCCACCTTTGCCTGGGTAAAAAGGGCGAGCAGGTGCAACAGCTGGCGGAGATCACCGCCCGGATGGAGCAGGATACCTACGCCGTTCTCACCGGGGATCTGAACCTGAAGCCGGACCGTTTTACCGAAGTGATCAACGGCGAAAAGCTGGTGATGCTCAACGGCGGCCCCACCTATGAGACCTGGAAGTATACCTACCCCCAGGGTGCAAAGCCCACCACCCCCATCGATAACATTATCGTCACTAAAAACATCGAGTATTATTGGGAAGAAGAAAATAAAAGCGGTATCATCGTAAACTATGCCGATTGCAGCGACCACAATATGGTCTATACCTACCTGAAACTCAAGGATTGACCTCCGATTTTTAAAATAATTGTAAAAACACCGCCCATCGGCGGTGTTTTTTCTTGACATTTGCGCTAAAACGCTATAAAATGATAATGTGTGATCATATCTTTTATCAATTTTGCTCAAAAGGAGTATGAAACAATGAAAAACACGTTTACAAGAATCTTGACCCTGTTGGTCGCTTTGGCGATGGTGCTGTGTTGCTTTACCGCCTGCAGCAAGGCCGGCGATAACGAAGAGGCCGTTCTGGACGAAGAGATCAGCGGCACCAACACCGTGACCGATCAGGATGTGGATAACGATACCCCCGAGATCGTGGACGACGAGGACACCGAAGTGGTGGAACCCGATGACAGCGAGCCCTCCGACAATGATCAGGACGACGAAAAGGAGCCTGCCGACGATAACAGCTCCGACGAGGACGATCAAAAGGGCGATGAGGATTCCAAGGGCGACGAAAGCAAAGACGACGAGGAAGACAAGGATTATTCCGATCTCTTCGATGAAGTAGAAAAGGATTATTCCAACCACTTTATCGTAGCCTCCTATAACGTACAGTCCTTCCAGGGCGGTAAGAAAGAGGAATACGAAGGCATTGCCAAGGAGATCAAAGAGCTGGGCCCCATCGTTGTCGGTCTGCAGGAACTGCAGAACCTGACCAAAGGCAACGACGAGCAGGTCAAAGTCATTGCTGAAATGGCCGGCTATGATTATTATCAATTCACCCGCGCCATCGACCATAACGGCGGTCAGTATGGAACCGGCGTGATCAGTAAGTATCCCATCAAGAGCCATGAGGTGTTCCATTACGAAAACCAATACGCCGAGGAACGTTCCTTTTCCCGCTCCGTGATCGATATCGACGGCAAGATCATGAACTTCTATAATACCCATCTTTGCCTGGGCGGCAACGCATGGGCCAGCAAGCAGCTGAACGAGGTACTCACCGTAATCAAAAAGAACGGCGATAAGAACGTGGTCATCACCGGTGATATGAACGCCCAGCCCGAGGCCTTCATAAACATCATCGACACCAAAGAACTGATCCCCCTGAACGGCGGCGATACCTTCTATTCCCTGCGGAACACCTTCCCCGCCGGCGACAGCCCCTCTACCCCCATCGATAACATCATCGTTTCCCAGGATTGGGATTATTATCTGGAAGAGGATACCCAGGTGGGCATTCTGGTCAGCAAAACCGATTGGAGCGACCATAATATGTGCTACACTTATCTGAAGTTCAAAGACTAAAATTAAACAGGCGCCCTTCTGCGGAAGGGCGTTTGTTATGAAAAAAGAGGTTACTTATGAAGCATTTTTTACACCGCCTGCCCGCTCTGTTGCTGATCATCGCTATGCTTTTGACCATGGCCACCGGTTGCGGCAAAAAGGAAGAGGGAGACTCTCCCTTCGAGGAATCGGACGTTTCCGACGTGGAGACCGGCTCTAAGGACGATCAGAACGAGGACGAGGACGAAAAGACCCCCTCCGATCAGGACGAGGACGAAGACAAGCAGCAGACCGAAAACACCCCTTCCGATCCGGACGAAGAAAAGGAAGAAAATAAAAGCCCCTCCGACAAAGAGGAAAAACCCGCCGATAAAGAGGAGCAAAAGGACGAGAACAACAAAAAGCCCGGTACCCAGCCCCAATCTCCCAACAATAATAGCAATACCGATAATAAGCAGGAAAATAACGACCAAAAGGACGAGGAAGCCTCCAAACCAAATGACGGCGAGCAAAAGCCCGATGAGGACGAAGAAACCGGTACCCCCGGGGATGCAGACGGGGACGGGATCGAGGACGGCTCCGTGGAGGATGCCCTCAACAAACAGCCGGAGGAGGAGATCTACAGTATCCCCAAGCCCACCGGCTACGAGGATTACCTGACGGTGGTCTCCTTTAACATCAAATGTGCTATGTACGGCCAGACCTGGGATCAGGTGGTCAATCAGCTGAAGGAGATCGACGGCGACCTGGTAGGACTGCAGGAATGCGACTTTAACACCAAGCGCAGCGGTTCGGGCAATCAAGTGAAAAAGCTGGCGGAAGAGGCCGGCTATAAATATTGGTATTTTGCCAAGACTATTGATCATCAGGGCGGGGAATACGGTCACGGGATCTTGAGTAAATATCCCATCAAGAAAAGCGACGTGACCTTCTTTAAGAACCAAAAGGGCGAGATCCGTAACGTGGAGCGCCACGAGATCACCGTTAAAGGAAAGACTCTGACGTTCTATAATACCCACCTGAACGGAACGGTGGAACAGTATTACGAGATCCAAAAGCAGATGGACCGGGATGAATACGCTATCCTCACCGGAGACCTGAATTTTGAGCCCATCAAGCTGGAGGGCTGGCTGAAGGCGGATCGGTATCTGCCCCTGAACGGCGGCCCCACCCTGAAGAATAAAGTGATCACCACCTCCAGCACTGCCATTGATAATATCATCGTTACCAAAAACACCATCGATTACTGGTTTGACGAAAAGCAGCAGACCGGAATCACCGTTCATAAATCCGATGCCAGCGACCATAATATGATTTATGGCTATATAAAATTAAAATAATTTGCAAAATCCCACACATTTGCACAAAATTGTGTGGGATTTTTCTTGACATTATAATAGAAACATTGTAAAATTAGGATGAGCATTCATCTTATTATACTTGTCACCCAAAAGGAGATTTATGATGAAAAATTCTGTTATGCGCATTCTTACGATCGTAGTAGCGCTGGCAATGGTGTTGGGTTGTGTATCCGGCTGTGCCAGTGTCAATACCAAGCTCTCTGTCAGCAACGTTGATCTGGACGGCGATTACCTGACCGCTGAGGATTATATTGCAGAGATTGAGGCAAATGCCCCTGAATATAGCGACGAGGATTTCGAGACCGAAGTTGAAGAACCCTCCGACGATGAAGGGGAAGAACCCTCCGACGACGAAGGTGAAGAACCCTCCGGCGACGAAGGTGAAGAGCCCTCCGGCGACGAAGGTGAAGGCGAAGAGCCCTCCGGTGACGAAGGTGAAGAGCCCTCCGGCGACGAAGAGAATAACGAAGACCTGTTCCAGGAGGAAGAAAAGGATTATTCCGATTATCTGAACATCGTTTCCTATAATATCAAGTGTGCCTATTGCGGTAAATCCTGGGCCGGTGTTATCGAAAACATCAAGAGCGTAGACGCCGATATTGTCGGCCTGCAGGAATGTGACAACGACACTAAACGTTCTGCCGCCACTCCCGGTAACTATCCTAACCAGGTGCAGCAGTTGGCCCACGATATGGGCTATGAGTATTGGTATTTCTCCAAGACCATCGATATCAACGGCGGCGGTGAATACGGCCACGGTGTGATGAGCCGCTTCCCCATCAAGGATAGCCAGACCATCTTCTTTAAAGCCCAAAAGGACGAGATCCGGAATATGGAACGGCACGTATTGGACGTGGACGGCACCGAGCTGATCTTCTATAACTGCCACTTGAACGGTTCCTTCTTTGATCAGTTCAATGAAGTGGTTGCAGCCATCGAAAAAGATTATGCAGCCGGCAAATACGTATTGCTCACCGGTGACTTTAATATTTCTTATGAAAAAATGTCTGGTTGGCTGGATGCCGATAACTTCCTGCCTCTGAACGGTAACGACACCTTCAGTTTCGGCTTGAGCTGCACAAAGATTGATAACATCATTATCTCCCGTAATATTACCGAGTACTATATGGATGAAAGCACCCAGGTCGGCGTTAAGTATCTGGATGCCGAAGAAGAGGATAGTGACCACCCGATGATCTATTCCCACATTAAACTTCCCGAAAAATAAGCAACTTAACAAACAGCCCTTTCGCAAATGCGAAAGGGCTGTTTTTATTTTAATCGTAGGGGCCGGAAACCGCCGTCCCCTACAAAGTATTTTTCAATTTTGTTCAGAATAAATCAGCCCTGCGGGAGGTCGTTTATTCCCGCAGGGCCGTCGTTTTCAATTGCAATTGCCCAAATTGTCCCTTGGGGGACACGCGGGGCACGCTTGCCCCGCGGAGGGGTAAGATTATACACGCCTTCGGCGTGATGATATACAACCTTGCGGTTGATGATATACGCCCTTACGGGCGATGATATACAGCCTGACGGCTGATCGGAGCTGATCGCTCCGCGGAGGGGGTTCAATTGTCCAATACTGCTAAAGCGCATTTGATGCCGTCTACGGCAGAGGTAGTAATACCCCCGGCATAGCCGGCGCCTTCCCCGGCGGGGTATAAGCCTTCCACCGAGGCTTGCAGACCCACGTTCCGCAGGATCCGCACCGGGGAGGAGCTGCGGCTTTCGATGCCGGTCAGCACCCCGTCCGGCAGGGCAAACCCCTGCAGCCGCCGATCCAGAGCAGGGATAGCCTCTGCCATGGCATCCCGCACGAAATCGGGCAAAATTTCCCGCAGATTGCTGGGTTTAACGCCCGGCCGATAACTGGGCCGCACCGTTCCGAACCCCGTTGAGGGGCGGTTTTGCAAAAAGTCTTCGATCCGTTGGGCGGGTGCAAAATAATTGCCGCCCCCGGCCGCAAAGGCCGCCTGCTCCAGCCGTTCCTGGAGCAATACCCCATCCAGGGGGTCATCCTTCAAATAATCCGCCGGGGTAATGCCCACCAGCAGAGCGCTGTTGGCGTTTTGCTCCGCCCGGGCGTGGTAGCTCATTCCGTTGGTCACCACCCCACCCTTTTGGCTGGCGGCAAAGTCGGATCGTAGCCA
>JAZQAR010000140.1:0-8465 GCA_045545315.1 Eubacteriales bacterium
ATCGCATCGCCGCCCAGCTTACCCTCTTCGTCAAACCAATAATAATTGCCATTTTCATCGAGGGCTTCGATGGTCAGGTAAACAGCTTGGTTCTTAGCCAGTCTGCCGCCGTCGGATACGTAATAATAGTCTTCGCCGTCCTTAATTAGAGTATAAGCAGCAACTCGCTTACCCTCTTTGTAGTAGTAATCCCCTACCATACCGGTGGCTGCGGTCATAACACCCTTTTCATCGAAGGTGTAGTAGCCGGCTTCATATCCGGAGCCCTGAACGTAGGTCTCACCCACGTATACGGTGGCATTCTTCAGAATTCTGTGGTAATCGTATACAAAGTACACAGCGCCGTTATATTCTGCCAGCGTATAAGCGTTGATGCGAACGCCATCTTTATAAAGGAAGGTGCCGTCAAAGTCATCGGCAGGAGCAATTGCCACACAGGGAAGTGCTTCGGTATAGAAATCGCCGCAACCATAGATGCAAGTGAAGGTCTTTACGCCCTCTTCTTCATAGGTGGGATCCTTGGTGATCACACCATCATTATAGGAATGGTCAACAGTTTTACCTTCAAAAAAGGTTTCTGTCCCGGCCAAGCCACATTTGCAACTATAATAATACTCCGCCCCATTTTTACAGGTTGCACCATTCTTCAGATACTGTTCAGTTGCGATCTTTTGATCGTATTCGCAAGCAGCGGTCTGATAAGGTCCGATATCAACGCTGGTCAGGTTCGTGATATCATGGCCAAAGAAATCCTTGGTCAAGGGGTAGAGCGCATCGGTGATTGCTTTATAGTCATAATTCCGAATGGCGGTACCTTTACCAATGGCAGGGCTATTGGCCGCCAGACGGATCCCGGCAAACTGGGTAAGATCCAAACCGCCGGTGGGTGTCTTAAAGTTGCGCCCACCTTCGGCGGTCACTGCAACACCGGCACCCTTGCCGTTTTCCAAGTTTTCAACAACCGTACCGGTCAGTTCACTTCTGCCCAACAGAGCCTTCACAGGCTGGGCATCCATAAAGCCTTCCAGATCCTCAAAGACAGACGCCAACTCATCCTCGCTGAGGGTAATATTGTTCTCTACCACAGCAGAAGAAGCTTTGATCTCATCTAATATCATTGCCGGATAGAAGATATTATTCTTCACTTCGCCCTGCTCTCCGCTGTCGGAGGTCTGTTCTGTGCTGGAATAGGTGAAACTGCTATATAGCCCATTAGGTGCCAAGAAAATATTATTATAAAAATATCCTCTCGTACCCCGAATGATCTGTGCGATACGCGGCGACAGAATAAAGAGATTATTATGGATCGCATCGATCTGCCCGCTTCCGGAGGTATTAAAGAGTAGATGTGCGCAATTTGTATTGAGATAAGTACCGTCTTCCACACTGACGTTATAACGCACTACCGTCGAACCGTCCGACAGGCAGGATAAGAAAAATCCGCCGTTATTCCGATAAGTGTAGTTATACTGGAACACCAACCCTTTGGTATAGATATCTGCATCAAACGCTTCACCGTCGCTGCAGTTCCAGACATTATTGACCACTTCATTGTATTGATACAGTGCATCCTCTGTACCGATACACCAAAAGCCTGCATACTGCAGGGTCCCCATGGTAATTGGATCAGTACGATTCCCCATCTCCCTGACACTCTCAGTTTCCGTGGCACTAACCGCCTGATAAGAATATCCGGCATCAGTCAGATAATTATTTTCAATCAATGGTGCCTTGGCGCAAGAAATCACCATACCGTCGCAAGGGATCGCCACAATAAAGTTATTGCTGACGCTGAGATTTTTAATCGTAAGAGGACGTCCCATTCTGTCGCTTCCGCCAAAACTTGGGCCATCTACTCTTATACCGGTAACGCCGTTATAAGCCGCAATGTTATTCTCAACCCGAATATCATCAAAATATCCCGCTATCCGGATGGAGCATGAAGTTTTATTTCCGCCGATTGCAGGATGCATGGCAACCACATCATGAATATAGCAATCCTCAATGACAATATGTTTCAGTTGTCCACTTCTGAATTCCATCTCTCCCTTCTCCTTAACAGTAGTGGGAGCACTCTCCAGTCCAAGCTTCTCAAGATAATTATCATGCACCAGGATGCCGGAACGATGAACTGCACCGGCAGTAAACACCTGCTCGTAATTAGTTACTTCGATCCCACGGATCTCCCATTGCTCCACGTTTTTTAGCTGTATAACCGCAGAAGCAGCACTGCTGGTTCCGGTTCCATCACCATTCAAAACGGGGCGTTTGGAGCGGTCTCCGTCGTCATTATATTTTGTCATTATGATAGGATGCCCCTCGGTACCCGAGCCCTGTGGTCTGAACCAAACACCGCTCCAGACACTCTCGGCATCCAGATAGATCCGGTCATCCGGACCGAAGGTGACGGACTGTAATTTTTCGATGGATTTCCACGGCGTTTCCGCACTGTTGCCGTCGTTCTGGTCATCGCCATTATTATTGGAAAGATAATAATCCGTCGGCGTATGTTGCGAGGCAACCACCGTTGATTTAATTTCAGTTCCTTCGCTGTCTGTGATAGTTATGGTATGCTCACCTGCAGAAAGTTCTTCAAATACGCTCTTATCCAGCGTAATCTGAAGATCATCGGGATAGTGATCCGTATTTTTCGGAGTCTCTCCTTTTTGGGCAGACCACAATGTGGGATCGATTTCAGCCTCTCCAATCATAACCTTGGAGACAGATAACCCGTAATTCTCCATATTTGGAGAGATCATCAAGGTTTTGTCCTGGGCAAAATTACTGTGCATCGCAAAGGACGAAGGATATACCGCATAAGAGCCGAGATTTTTCAGCGGAATCTCCACCGATTGAACCTCTATACTTTCAGCAACAGCCCCGTTTTTCACAACGGATACACCGTCTACCAAAAAGGATCCCGAATAAGACGGCCAACTATTCAATAGTTGTAAATTTGTAAGGTTCTTCAGTTGTGCATAATCCGTCACGGTGATCAATTCCGTATTGGCGCCTGCCGTATTTGTAACACCATTATGCGTTTCAATGGTCGTTCCATCGATCTTTACTGTCATGCCTTTTTCGCTGTCAATGATCCATTCAAACTTATGCCAACCCTTACTGCGTTCCACGTTAGTAGTGGCACCGTAACAATACGAAGCATAAGACGCCCCCGGCAAGAGCGTGGCATACTTGCTTGCAAGCAAGCCACCTACATACCCTGACTCACGGGTAACGTTCATTACACCCATTTTCGACGTACCGTTAACCGCCACCAAAAAACGCTCATTATTGGCGGTACGTTTGTTCCCGTCGTAGAACCACATCGTAACCGTTACGTCGGTCGCCTCCAGTTTTTTCGAGGCGATTCCGGAACTGCTCATTTTAGCCGCATTGCGCCCGAAGCGATAATTCTCTTGGGAATTGAGATAAATCCCTTCCGTGCCGTCTGCAAATTTGGCATCTTCCTCGAAATTATCCGCAAACAACGTGTTTTCCGACGTATAATAGTCCACGTGTGCGGTAACGGTAACGGTCTCCCCCTCTTCCAAAACGGCATTAGGATCCAGCGTCAGATTGCCAAATTCATCTACGCTAACTTTTTCGTTATCTACAGTATAAGACACATCTTCGATAGCAAAATCGTTGATATTTTCTAAATATACGCGGCCGGTTCCGTCCTTAGCAAGATAACCTTCCTCTGTATCGCAAACCAAAGAAAATTCCGGTTCTACCGTAGCCGGAGCGTTACTTTCCATGGCAATTTCCGTTTCAATGCTCACGGTTTCAGTTTCTGCACCTTTTTTCACAACCGTTACTCCATCTACGAAAAACTTATCAACAATCGTTGCCGAAACACCGGAAGTGCCCATCCAGCCATTATTCAACGTCAAAGAGGAAGCAGTTTTTACGTTTGCATAGTCTTCCACTATCATTGTGGCAGTATTTGAACCAACCGTTTTTACCACCTTCGAATGGGTGGCTACTATTGTATCATCAACCTTCAAAGTCAGACCTTTTTCACTATCTATGATCCATTGAAATTTATGCCAACCTGCACTTCTTTTAATGTTCGTCGTTGCACCGTAACAATAAGTCGCGTAGGATATCCCGCTTAACTTACAGGCATAATTGGAAGCAAGCATTCCGTCCACGTACTTTGACTCAGTCGTGTTCATAACGCCCAAATAATTAGCTCCGGTAAAACTAATTAAGAATTTTTCCTTGTTCGCAGCCGGTTTATTAGGATCATAAAACCAAACCGTCGCTTCGCAATCGGTTAATTCCGTACCAAAAGATTTGGCAGCGATGCCCTTGGTCGTACTCGGCGTGGCTGCATAGCGCCCCCAAAGAGATTTCACTGAAGAATGCTTATAACTACTTGCATTAGTTGCAAACTTCTTTTCTTCACCTTCAAATCCATCTTGAAAATAAACGTCTTCGGCATTATAATAGTTCACCTTGGCGGTAACCGTTACGGTTTCGCCTTTACCGATCTCAGCACCCTCTTTAATGCTGAGGTTGCCGTATTGATCCACTTCTACTTTTTCGTTATCCACGGTATAGGTAACGCTTTCAATGGCGTAGTTCTCCAGCCCCTCCAGGTAGACCCGCTCACTTGCGTCCGCAGTGAGCATCCCGGTACCGTCAGCACCGAACACCAATTTAGGGCCTGCTGTTTCTTCAGTTGTCTCAGCAGAGACACCAATACTGAAGGTAGCCAACGTGGTGAGAAGCATCGCAATAGTCAGGATGCCGCATAGGGTTCTTTTTAAAATTGCTTTCATTTTAGTTCCTTTCTCCTTATTTTTTAAAATTTTAGCCCAGGAATTCATATATTTTTTATCCCCTCCCATCACGGCATTTTCAATGCATCATAACGTGCCTGATCGATTATGATCTTTGCCCTTTGACAACGGTCCTCGATCATACGGCCTAATTCGCTTTCTGCCAGGATGATTTTCAAACCTTCTTTAACGTCTTCCAAAGCAGAGAACCCCAAATCCTCAACTGAATCCAAGGTTACGGTTGCCGTAGTACCATAATAATTAACTCCGGAAATGCTCTCTCCGGGGGTCATTTGAGAAAAATAAGTGTAAACCAAATCTTCCATAACAGAATCATCTTTTGAGACCTCGTTTGAATTCTGTGTAAAGGTTTCGGTTTTGCCGTTGGCATCAGTTACCGAATAACGGTAAATAGCACCCAACCAGAAATTTGATTTATTCGCTTCATAAGCAGAGCGGAACTCTTCCTCAGTGGGATCGGAACGCTCGGCCAGTTCATATTTCAGTTCATTGTGAAGATTCGTACTCAGATAGGTGTAATAAGTAAAGGGAGTATATTCCGAAAGTCCGTAGATCGCCTCACCCTTGGAAACTTTTTCGGCCCGATCCCGGTTCTCCTCCTCCATATCCTGCATCATTTGATCAAAATCCACATAATCAATGATTTCATATTCATCTGCCATCAGAAATTCCTGTTTGGCACGCACCACCGTATCCAAAGCCTTCTCTTTGGCAAAGTTCAACGGTGTCTGCCCCTCAACTTCGGTAGTCCAAAAGTTTCCGTCAGCTTGAAGTTTGTGGTTCGCCCAATAATAGTTGACGGTTACCGCCTTCCGATCCCGCAGAAAGAGCAGAAATTCCTCTTCGGTCACCCCAAAGCCGTCTACCGTCAAAAGATAACCGCCCTCACTGACAACATCGGTACCTTCGCTTCGTTTCAAAACAGCATCTCCTTCCTGCCCGGCTTCTGTTCGATCCGGTTGCGCACAAGCCGAAAGTAAACACGTCAATAAAATGAAAATTAAAAGCAGGCTGATCTGACTTTTACTTTTTAGCATTGCTTTCCTCCCATTCAGAAAGATATTTCGGCATTTCGTGATACAACGGTAGCAATTAACGGCTCCCTTTTAAGCAAAGTCTTCGCCGTTAAAACTAATTTTTTCCCGTTTACCTTCGTCTGCAAGCTTGCCGAGTTTTTTGATGATTTCTATTTCTTCGGGATCATACGGAAATCTACCACCCGGTCGATAGAGATCGTGTTGCCACTTAGTGAAGTCTACACGCTTCACTGCTTCATAGCCCAATTCCTCATATCTTTTCCAAACACCCTGCGATGGCTCGTAGGTCTGATACTTGCCTGCAACAAATCCCCATTGATAAGAGCCAACGTTTTCAAGAAAAAAGAGCGGAAGCATTAATTGAATGGTATTTCCGGTATTTCGGTTTAGCCACTCTGTGTTGAAAATGGGGCGTCCGTATTCCTTTAATTGCTTTAGGATCAATACGTTATCCATAAAGGAGCCATAACTATGATAGCTGATCACATCAGATTCCTCCAATGCGAATTGCTCAATTTCAGTTGTTGCACGGCCACCATTCATTCCTCTCCACACATCAGCACAAAGAGGTTGTATCGGGTCGATTTCTCGACCTATTTCAAAGAACTTTTTTAAGTGTGGAAGACTTTTGCTTCCTCGACCATTTCCGGGCTCATTCATTAAATTCCACACAATAATGCGTTTGTCATTTTTATACTTTGTCATAAGTTCCCGAACCATATCATAGTAATTCGGGGCAATTTTAGGATCATCCAACAGATTGAACCGTGAATCAGTTCCGTGCTGATACCACGTTTTAAAATCTTTTCCACCGTGATACCCAAGCTCCCAAAACTGCTCACCAAAAACAGGCGGCTCATATGTGGGAGTTCTCACCGAGCATTCGTTGGAAAGAACGGGCATTGCCGTAATGCCGTGACGGTAGGCAGCATCAAGGTATCTGTCAAAACGTTCCATAAAGCCATCGTGCTGTTGTGCCCAGACCTCATATTCAATAATGATGCGAATGGAATTATAACCAATCGATTCCATCAGGGCAAACTCTTTTTCGGCAGTCACCAGTTTTTCTTCAAATCCATATTCCTGCCACTGATCGATGCGGTTCGCACAGTCACTCCCCATAAAGTTGCATCCGCGTATCCAGGTCATGCTGTTATACCATTCCCATGCCTTTTCTTTGGACCATCTTGCCATAATAAAGTTCCTTTCAATCAAATCGCCAGAATATATATTACGTAATAATTATCTGCCTTTTCTCTGAGAGTGTCAATTATTTAAATTACTCAAAAATTGTAAAATCTTTCGCACATCAGTGTTGACAAATCGCAAAATCTATGTTAAAAAATTTAATGTAAGCTAAACCTTTGGAGAAAAAACAATGATTAAAAATTCACACATTCTTCAATACGCATATATCCCCGATAACCCCAATGATCAAGGCAGTTATTCATTGGGCCATCACGGAACACCGCAAAATCCTATTATGCAATCTTGTCCGTATGGCATGCTCCTGTTGATTCGCTCCGGAAAAAGTACATTTATAACAAAGGATTTTTGTATTTCATCCAACAGCCCGTGTCTGGTAATCTACGGCAAAAATGCTTTTCAAGCACAATTCAATCAAAGCAACATTCCATATGAAAAATATATGATCCGATTTCGGGATATTTCATCTCCCGGACTTTTACCGCTCTATCATCAGATCTACAAATGTATTGATAACCCTTGCGCAGTGATTCCCCTGGCTGAAGCAGAAATTAACTGGCTATATCAAATCTGCGATCATATTATGAAGTTACTGCTGGAAGAAAAACTGGCTCATACCGATGTTAGGGTTCTAAATCCTTATCGCTTTTTGCTCACTGAAATCATCCGCCTCCTGCAACAGCCAAGAACCGAGCATGAAATCAAAGCATCGCCCCATATGATGCGCGTGCTTTCTTATATAGCAGACCACCTGACCGAAAAGATCTCTTTAGATGATATCGCCGAATATGCCCATATCGGTAAAACCAAGCTATGCTCTGATTTTAAGGGTAATTTTTCATCCACGGTACATCAATACATTCTTCACCAGCGGCTGATCCTTTCCAAACAATATCTGGATCAGGGCTTTTCTGTGAACGAGGTATCGGAACTGTGTGGATTTTCCGATGGCGCTCATTTTGTTCACGCTTTTAAAAAGTATTTCCATATTACACCTCTGCAATACCGTAATGCCGATGAACAAATGTGACGGGGTTTATACTAACTATCCCCTTTCTCACAGCGTGCCAAAAATAGTGTATTTGACTCGCAGGCAGACGAAAAAAACCAAAAAATAAGCAGTATCCGAAGATACTGCTTATTTTTATTTTGGTTAACCGAGGATCAATTTACCGTTTCCATAGAACAAAAATCCCGCAATGCTGATGCATTACGGGATTTTTTTCGTGGTGTTTGGGCAGAAAAACAGTTTAAAACCGATTCTCCCCTATAAGGAAGCCCTTCAACTTCTGTATTTATTACCATTCATCATCCGGGAGAGTGATGCCGGTTTGCGGAGTAGTATCCTTTTCGGGCACAGGGGCTTCGGGGGGTGACTCTACCGAGGGGGGAAGTCGGATCGTAGCCATGTCGT
>JAZQAR010000141.1:0-7735 GCA_045545315.1 Eubacteriales bacterium
AACCTTTTTCAAAAGGTTCCCCCTTATATAATTATTTTTTAAACTTATCGCAACAGGGATCTGCGGCGGCGGGGTCAGCGGGATCGGCAGGAGCAGGTGCGGTTGCGGCACCCAGGCCGGTCAGTTCGCTGAACAGCACGCTATCCGTTGCAGATTTCACCGCATCGGTAGGGATCACGATCTTGGCGGCCTTGCCGTCGCTGAGCTTGATCAGGGCTTCGTAGCGCTTCAGTTCCAGCACGGCGGCATCGGCAGCGGCCTCCTTCAGGGCACGGATACCGGCAGCCTCGGCCTCCTTAGCCAGTTCCAGGGCACGGGCTTCACCTTCCGCACGGGCGATGGCGGCATCCCGCTCACCTTCGGCGGCCAGGATCATTGCCTGCTTATCACCCTCGGCACGGGTAATGGCGGCAGCCTTATGGCCTTCGGCCTGGAGCAGGGTCTCACGGCGGTCACGCTCGGCCTTCATCTGTTTTTCCATGGCGGACTGGATCTCCTCGGGCGGGATGATGTTCTTCAGTTCCACACGGGTGACCTTAATACCCCATTGATCGGTGGCATCGTCCAGGATGGCGGTCATCTTCCCGTTGATATAATCACGGGAGGTGAGGGTGCTGTCCAGCTCCATCTCACCCACGATATTCCGCAGAGTGGTAGCGGTCAGGTTCTCCAGCGCATTCACAGGATTCACCACGCCGTAGGTATACAGCTTGGAATCATAGATGCGGTAGAACACCACCGTATCGATCCGCATCGTAACGTTATCCTTGGTGATCACCGGCTGGGGAGGAGAATCCAACACGATCTCCTTCAGGGTGATCTTGGCGGCGATCCGCTCGAAAAGAGGAATCTTGAACCGCAGACCTGCGCTCCAGGTAACCTTATACTTACCCAAAAACTCGATTACGTACTCCGTGGCCTGGGGCACGATCTTAATACTGGTGATCAAGATCCAAAGTACGATAGCACCAATTACAATCCACAAAATTTCCATTTGAATTCTCCTTTCAAGTTTATAATATTATTATAACACCGTTTCCGACAATATGCAATTATTTCTTACGGGCAGGCAGTTCGCTCACCAAAGCGGCACCCAAAATCATCACCGCACCCAACAGCACCGGCCAGCCGGGGAACTCCCAATACAAAAGACCGGACAGCAGAATAGCAGACACCGGGTCGATATAACTCAAAATGGCTGCGGTGGAAGCTTTCAGGTGACCGATGGAGCCGAAATAGAGGGCATAGGCCACGCCGGTATGCAAAATTGCCACCGCCAGCAGGAGCCACAGGTTATTGCCGCCCCAATCCAGGTTGTTAAAGCCGCCGCTGAAAGCCACGTAGGGGATCAGCACCAGGGCGGCCGCCCCTAACTGGAGGATGGTCTTATCGAAGGCGCCGATCTCTTTGATGGTCTTATTCATCAGCACCACGCTTGCATACAGCACCGCCGCACCCAGTCCGAACAAAATACCCTTCCAATCCCCGCTGCCGGAAAGGCCGCCGCTCATCAGCCCGGAGACCGGGATCATTCCCAAGACCGCCACCAGGGCGCAAAGACCGCTTTTGAGGGTCAGTTTTTCCTTCAGCAAAAAGGGTGCCGCCAGAATCACCAGCACCGGCGCCATATAATAAGAGAGCGTGGCAACGGCAATGGAGGTATAGTTATAGGCCTCGAACAGCAGCACCCAATTCAGCCCCATGGCTCCACCGGAAAGGAGCAGCCGCCAAAGGTTCTTGCGAATACCCCTTTGATCAAAGCCCTTACCCCGGAGCAGCTGGAAGACCGCTAAAAACAGAGCACCGATCGCTCCTCTTGCCAGGGCGATCACCGCCGAGGGCATACTGATGCCGTTACGGAACAGACCCACGGTGCCGAAAATTAACATTGATATAATCAAAGCCCACCGTGCCAACAATTCTTTTTTCATTGGATCACCTCTTCGATAGATTAAAAATATTCTATCAAATGATGCAGTGAAAATCAATAGCGGATCAAAAACAAGCGGTTTCATCCACGTTGATTTTTTGCCGGAAATTCCATAGAAACGATACTCTCGGGAGCAATGGCGGAGCAAAGTGTGGCACGCCCCGCTTCATCCAGCGAAAAACCATGAGCGTACAGATCGGACGGAGCAATGCCATATTCTTCGTTGGAAAACGAGAGGGTATATTGGCTTTCTTCCTTTGCAACGTTGATCACAAACAGAACTGTTTCGCCATTTGTTCTATTCCGGAAGGCCCCTGCGCAGACCTGCTCCATCACAACCTCGGTTTTATAGGAGAGTGCGGGCGAGGTGGTTTTCTCCGGCAAAGAACAGATTACCTGCGGTGGGCGGAGCATCTCCCCCGATGCAAACAGTGCACTAAAGCGATAGCGCTCCCGCACCAGCGTTTTCAAAAACGGTAGCCGTTCCCCATCGTATAGCACGTCTGCTTTGCACCAGCCCAATTGCTGCCCGTACAAAAAGGATTTTGCCAGCGAATATTTGAAGAAATCCTTATCCTCTTTTTTAATTCCCATGGTGCTTCTGCCAAGGGTGAGGATATATCCTCCGTAGACGGCAGGAAAAGCCGGAACTTCTTCATTCATCAGCCATCGCCAGGTCAGGAAACCATCAAACAAATTCATATATTCTTCCGCATTGTCCTCGGAAAAATAAAAGGCGTCCTGAGGCTTGTCCTTCAAAATCTTGTGAATCATCCGGCGGTATCCATCGCACCAATAACGTCCACCACCCGGCGTATGTGCGTGGGTGGTATCATAACACGGAGCGCCGTGCGTTGCCGAAATCTGATCAAAATAGATTCCGTCCACATCAAGATCACGCTCGATCTCACGTACAAGCGAGCACATCATCTTCTGCCAAACGCTGTCGCTGGGGCACATATAGGCCAGCATCACGTTCTTTCCGTCGTTGTGCCTTTGCGGATATGCCACCTCTTTGAGCTCGCCCGATTCCAGTTTGACTGCACCTTTGCGGCCTGTGTTTTCAAAGGTTGTTTCAAAGGGCGTATCGGCGTTATCACGCGTTTCCCAACTCAAAGAATTGATATAGGGCACGACCGAGATCTTGCCATTCTCTCTGATTTTTTTCATCCCCTCAACGAACGCCGATTTAGCGGGCAAAAAGTGCGGGTATTCCACGTTGAACGGAATTTCATGCCAGTTATACACGTGATACCCGATGGGCACGCCGAGTTCTTGTTGCAGAGCAATTACTGCCTCATACCAGTATTCGGGGGCATGACGATCGCTTCCTGCCGCCAGCGACATCGGGCGGTTATCCCGTTGCCGTTCCGAATTGGGAATATAATCGCAAACCCAAAATGGGATCTCCTTCCATTTTTGTGCGGTGTCCGGACGTCCTGTGCCATCGATATGCGGCAACCACTCCGCCTCGCTTCGAACAAAGGCGGCGTAGATCTGTGATGCATCATACCAGTCGCCGTGCAACGTCTGCCACCGACACGCACCTGCCGTCAAAAACGAATTATGCGGCAAGCCGCCGTTTTCGCCAACATAAGAAATAGAAAAAGATACGTTGCCATCCTTTGCAACGATATCGTATTGTTTCAGTGCGGGCGCAGGATCGTGAATAGCGAAATACACACCGCCGTCTTTTTTGTAGGCAGCAAAAAACTGCATACTCAAGCCCTGTTTACCACGATAGGAATAACCCTTTTTCCCTGCATTTTCAATAACGATCCCCGAGGTTCTGGGCACAAAAAGATCAAACGGCTCTGCGGCAAGCGTAAGAACCGGATAGGAAAGTTCCATCACCGACCAGTCCCCGTTTTCGTTTTGCACACCGCCTGTCCAGTTCAGTCCGTTTTCGTGGCGCTCCGCTTGCCAATTCACCTCAATGCCCTCCAAGCCGCACGGCTCAACAAAGCAAAATCGGGCATTTTTCGCCGTCATCGCCGTGTGTACCCGGGACCAATGAGAAGCTGAGGAAACCCATTGTTCTTCGCCCGTTTTAATATGTTTCAAACGCATGGAAAACAGCGGTCCTTCTTGCACGAACATATCGAGAAAATGCCCGCCCTTCACCGTTAGGGCGTGAAAATCGTTCCGGAAAAGAACCTCATAATCTGTTCCCCTCAGCGTTATAGTTTCCATTGGGTTTATTCTCCTATCATACAACGTCTAAGAAATTCCACGTCAGCGGAAGCGGAAACCATGCGTGGCAAAGAAGTGGCAGTTCTTTGCCAAGAAGCGAAGGAGCAAAGGGGCCGAACAGCAGGTTACTTGCCTCTTTCCAATCGAGGGAGAGTGTCGGCGTTGCACCGTCTGCACGTTCACAGCCTGCTCCGTCTGCACTTACATAAAAACGAAGTACACCGTACTCCTTCACTTCCAAAAACAACTCTCCCTGCGGTAAGGTGTGCATAGTATCCGAAAGTTTCATAAGTGCGTGAGCCACGCGTTCCCAACGAAGGATGCGAAACATGGAAGGGGCAATGAGTATAACGTCCTGTGCACAGTTACGAAGCGCAGAAAGTTCCTCCTGCATATCGGGTGAAACGGGAATTTCAATCGTATCTCCCACGTAAGCCTGCCAAGCGCAAGTGATCGCCATAAAATCATCGCAACTGCGCGCACGCAGTTCGTAGACTCTTCTTCCTTCTTTCGTGGCGCAGACATATCCGATGCAGGCACCATTTTGTCTTACTATGTATGCCTTACAATGCTTATTCTGCAGGCATCGAAACACATCACGCTCACCATCGTTTCCCTCCCGCTCCACGTGGAAGGGCTTTTCGTTGGAAAGTGTTCTCGCAAAGGCGAGGGCTTCTGTATCCTCTCTCAAAAACGGTGAAAAGGTGATCGAACTGTCTGGCTCGCCCAAGCATTTCCGGCGATTGGTCTCTGTCAGGATACAGCGGTAAAGCTGACCGCCATCGATAAAGCCGAAGCGCTCATAACGTTGGCGCTGTCCACCCAAACGAGCCATATCATAACCACCCTGTTCCAGTTCCTGCATGGCAAGGGGAAAGAGAGCGCTGAAATATCCTCTGCCCTCGTATTCAGGAAGGGTGGCAACATTACCTGTGGTGGCAAACAGCAACTCTTCCCCGCAAATACGAACAGGAATCGGATACACGCCCACCGTGGCACATAGCTTACCGTCCTCAAAGAGGCCGATATGCTTGCCCATATATTCGTCGCTTCTCTCCCACATACGGGGAAGTTCCGTGAGAAAATTCATTTCCTTTTTATTTTGACGGGTAAAGGTCCTATTCAGCATGGACAAAAGTTCATCGTAATCTTCGGCGCATAGTTTGCGTATCAGCATCTTCGTATTTCCTTTTTTCGTTTGATCACAGGTAAGAATTATGGGTGAGGTTTGCCTTTTCTGTAATAATGAGGGTAACGGTTTCGCTTTTCTTTCAACCTTACCCTTCTATCATTAATTTACTACAAATTAACTCTATTGTAAACCTACATTTTGGAGTATATATTATTCTCCTCCACAAATCGCAGAGTTTCAACAAGAAAATCAATAAAAAAATGCATATTTTTCCATGGCGTCCATGAGTGCCCCCGCATTCTCCAGGGGAACCCCGGGATACAGCCCGTAAACCATCATCAGCCCGCCGGCAGGGCTCCCCAACTCCCGCACCTCCCGCAGGATCAGTTCCTCCACCTCCCCGGGGGTCCCGAAGGGAGTGATCCTTTGACGATCCACGTCCAACTCGATACAAAGCTTGCCCTTCAGGTGATCCCGGATCCAATCGATGCCGTTGACCAGATCCTGCAGGTTCAAAACGTCCATTCCACACTCCATCAGCATTGGTGCCAACGTCCGGATATCCCCATCTGAATGCATATGCACCAATTTACCCGCATCCTTGACAGGCTGAACCAGCCGCCGATAGCAGGGCAGAATATACTCCTTGAAATTTTCGGGCGAAAGCATCGGCCCCTGCTGCATTCCAAGATCCTCCGGAAGGCTGATCATTTGGGCGCCCAGTTCCAGATAGCGGTTGATGATGAACAGATTAAACTCCGTGATCCGATCCAAAAGTTCCCGAAGCCGGGGTTCTTCGTCCTCCATATCAAAAAGCAGATTTTGATAGCCCCGAATATCGCTGGCCTGCAAAAAAGTATGGCCGTGGCGCAAACCGGCCTTTACAAATTCCTTTTGATCCAGCCGCCGGCAGATAGCGGCGGCTTGTTGCTCCCAGTCGATGGGACCGATGCCCATACATTTTTCCGGATCGGGAATGGGATAATTTTCAAAATCAGACCAATCCTTCAAGGGGTGATCGGTGACGGTTCCGGTGATGCCGTCTACCGTGGTGGTCCAAAGGCAACCCCAATCATCCCGATAGGGGTGATCCTTTTGTGCCACTAAGCTATGGCGAACCGAAAAAGGCTCTTGCGGACGGCGAAAATCCGGGAACAGCATCGGATGGGCTTCCATCAGATCCCAAAGAGCCTCGTGGGGGTAATGATCCCAGCAGGCATCATTGATCACAAATCTCATCGGAATAAAGTCCGGATGCTCAAAGCAGATGGATTTTTGAATGGCCCGATCTATCATACAGCGGTCAAATTTCATTTTTCTCTTCCTTTCTTCAGTGGTTGATGATATAATTCTATCAAAGACGTTTTAATTTGTCTTTTTATTTTGTTTTTGATATAAAATCAAACAAAGGTGCTGTTATGAAACAAGAATCAAGAAAAATTTATGATTATCCCCGGCATGGAGAATGGATCTTCCGGCTGGGTCACGTGCATTTTTTAAAGGCCCATCCACCTATGAAGCTGCACACCCATCCCGGAATGATGGAGTTCGTTTATTTAGAGCGAGGCCGTCAGGTTTATCGGGTCGGCGAAGAATTCTATACTCTACGGCAGGGGGAGGTCTTTTTCACGCTGCCCGACGAACTCCACGACACCGGCTCTGCACCGGAAGAGCGCTCCTCCCTTTATTATCTGATCATCGACCCGGAGCGGATCAAGGAACGGCATCTTTTTCAAAGGGAGGAAGAATACCGTGCTCTGACCGCTCTGCCGGAGCGGGTCTTTCGGGCAACGGCCAATCTGCCCAAGGCGCTGAAGCAATTGGAAAAGTCTTTTTCTGACGAAGGCCCCCATTTTGACACCCGGATCCGCAACGCCCTTTCGGGGGTATTATTAGACTTTATCACTCCGGCAGATGCGCCGGGCCCCTCCCCCCTCTATCGGATCCAAAACAGTTTGTGTTATATTCAAAGCCACCTTGACCAGCCCATCCGGGTGGCAGAGCTGGCGCCTTTGGATCGACTCTCTCTGGCGGCCTATAACCGCATTTTTTTGGAAGCCATGGGAATACCACCCGGAGAATATATCCTGCGGCAACGGATCGCTCTTGCCAAGCGGTTATTGGCAGAGACCGACCGATCGGTGACCGAGATTGCCTATGAAACAGGTTTTTCCTCCAGCCAGTATTTTGCCACGGTCTTTAAACGATTTTGTAACTGCACGCCCAAGGAATACAGAAAAACGGTGTAGCAAAAATGCTACACCGTTTTATTTTTGAAAGAGGAAAACAAAGACAACTTATAAATTATTTGAAATATCTGTTCAGAAGACCTTCCAGAGCCTTGCCGTGGCGGGCCTCGTCGCGGGCCATTTCGTGAACGGTATCGTGGATGGCATCCAGGCCGTTCTTCTTGGCGCAGGAGGCCAGGTCGAACTTACCCTTGGTGGCGCCGTATTCGCAATCGACACGCCAAGCCAGGT